>NZ_JBEFST010000004.1:0-254999 GCF_053483675.1 Mycolicibacterium sp. XJ1819
GTTGCACGCTCGCCGGCCCGAGCCTGGTCTCAACCCCGATTCGCCCGCATACAGCGACGCTCGGCAGCCGACCGTTCAACCGTGTGAACGCAACTGCTTTTTTTCCACCTTTCCGACAGATGTACGCGGCAGATCGGTCCGATACTCGATAATGGTCGGTACTTTGAATGGAGCCAACCGCTTTCGGCAGAAGTCGGTCAGCGCTTCCCTTGGCAGTTCGGCACCGGGAGTCAAGACCACGAATGCCTTGACTGCCTCGTCCCGAACGGGATCGGGCACACCGATCACGGCCGCCTCGGTAATCGCGGGGTGCGTCATGAGTACGGACTCGACCTCGGTAGCGGAGACATTTTCACCTGCGCGCTTGATCATGTCCTTCACGCGGTCGACGAAATAGAGATAGCCGTCTTCGTCAAACCTTCCGAGGTCGCCGGTATACAACCAACCGTCCTGAATCGCGTCAGCGGTCGCCGCCTCGTCCTTGTAATACTGCTTCATAAGTGTGTACCCGGGGCGGCCGTGCACCGCGATCTCGCCAACCTCGCCAAGCGCGACCGGTCGTCGATCCTTATCCACGAGACGGATCAGACGATCGGCGACCGGACGTCCGATAGACGGCCACCTTTGGTCGCCGAACACCGGAGTAGCCGAGACGACCGTCATCGCTTCAGTTAGGCCGTAGGCATTCATGAACCGAACGTTGAACCGGCTCTCGAACGCGACTTTCTGGTCGTCATTTATGTTGATGGCGTAGGTCACGCGACGAAGTTCATGGTTGCCGTCGTCCGAACGCTCAGGCTGTGCAAGTAACGTCTGTGCGATGGTCGACCCCATGGTTGCCTGCGTGGCACGATGACGTCGAACTTGGGCCATGAACTTTGATGCACTGAATGCCTGGAGGAAGATTGCGGTTGCGCCGAGGGTGAGCGCCGAAAGCATCGTCACCGATTGGGCATTGACGTGAAAGAAGGGCAGACACGTCAATAGTCGGTCGGACGGCTCCAGGCCCTGGATCATCGACTCTCGCTCGCCGGCGTGCAGGCAATTGGCGTGGGTCAGCACCACTGCCTTCGGCTGGGCCGTCGTGCCTGAGGTAAACAACATCTGGATCGGAGCATCAGGCGACTGGCTGATCTCGGGCGGTTGACCGCCCGAGACCGACACCTCGTCAAACCGGGTGGCTGTAGGCAACGGTTGATTCGCACCAATGACTATGACCGATCTGAGCGCAGGCAATTCGGACCGCAGCTCGTCATAGATCGAGAGGTACTCGGCTTCGGTAATGACTACCTCTGCATCCGAATGAGAGGTTACGTGATGCGTTTCCCGAGCTGAGCTCTGCGCAATGGTCAATACCGAAACCGCCCCGAGGCGCGCGACGGCGAACCAACTCATGAGGAGTTCTGGACAATTGCGCATGCGCAATGCGACCTTCGTGTCGGCCTTGACGCCGATTCTGTCCAGTCCAGCTGCTAGGGCCTCCACCGCGTTGAGCCATTCACCATAGGTGAAACTGCGCACCTGGCCTTCCGCATCCTCGAAAACGAGGAACTCCTTATCGGGATGAGCTGTGGCACGTTCTCGCAGTAGATCATTGATGTTGCGCAAGCCAATCAGGTCAACGGCATCCACACTTACCTCTTTTCGCCTTCGCCCTACTTTTACGATTCCTTTGCCCGTGGCTGCCATCGCTGGCTGTATTCGGTCATGGTTTGAGGACGATCTTTCCGAACTGATCGCTCGATGCCATTCCCTCGAAACCCGCGCGTGCCTCGGCAAGCGGGAGCACGCGATCGATCACCGGTCGGACGCCGCTCGTTTCGATGAACTTGAGTAGCCTTGTCAGTTCGTCACGGGTACCGACCATCGAACCCCGCACATTGAACTGCAGGTTAACTAACCGCGTCAGGTTTGTTCCGACATTGAATCCCGTCGTTCCGCCGGCAACAACAAGTGTTCCGCCGGCGCGTAATGACCGCATGGAGTGCTCCCATGTGGCCTCTCCAACTGTCTCCAGCACCACATCCACCCTCTTGGGCAACCGCGCCCCTGGTTCGAATGCCGCGTCCGCGCCCAACTGGATGGCGCGTGCACGCTTGCTTTCGTACCGCGACGTGGTCCACATCCGCAGTCCGGCCGCTTTTCCCAGTGCGATCGCGGCCGTCGCAACCCCCCCTCCAGCGCCCTGAACGAGCACGGTTTGGCCGGGATGTGCTTGCGCCTTGGTGAACAACATTCGGTAGGCGGTTAGCCATGCGGACGGTAAGGTCGCCGCTTCCTCAAAAGACAGTTGTGAAGGCTTGGGTACAAGATTGCGGCGCGGCACTGCAACACGCTGCGCCAGCGTGCCTTGGTGGAGATCAGACAGTAGCGAACCGTCTGGATCCAGGGTCTCGTCACCCCTCCACCCGTCGCTGGTGATCAACGGGTAGATGAGAACCTCGTTGCCGTGCTCGTCGACCCCGGCCGCGTCGGTACCAAGAACCATCGGAAGCTGGTCTGGCCGCAGTGTTCCGCCACGTAGTGCCCATAAATCATGGTGGTTCAGCGCGGCCGCGCGCACCTCGACGGTGACCCAACCCGGGGACCGCACAGGCTCCGGACGCTCTCCGACTTCCAGACCTGAGAGCGGATTGTCGGCCGAAAGTGCATTCGCGTATACGCTGAGCATGACTAACGCCCTACCGGCTGAGTCATGCGAGAATTGCCCTCCGGCACCGATGCCGCTAGTTGTGGTCGGTTCGCGGCCAAAGTCACTTGTCCTTTCCCCACAGATCCCGATTCCCATAGATCCCGGCCCGACCGTGTCGAACGCGTGAGCTGTGTCATCGGGGAGGTGGCCGGTCGGAACTCTGCGATCACAATGTGCCCGCGTTCGGTCCTGTTGTGACACCGCGCGCCAGCATCATCATATTTCTCCCGACGGTGGTAGTGCTAGTTCCACGCTATACTCTCTGGCCAGTATACCGTACCCTGCTCTGTCATCCAATCCGTGGCCCGTTCGGATCTTGCACAGGTCTCGCCCACGTTCCGAGATTCGGGGGAGGGAAACGAGGCGGGTCGGCAAGGAAGTTCGTTGCCGGCAAATAGGCAGCTAACCAACCCCATGAACGGGTAGGTTGAGGGCTTGGTGAAAGCGCTGGGTAGCATGACAATCAGCCAAGTCCGGCAGGCGGGCATGTGGCCCAGGAGCAGACAACCAACGCCGAGTGTGGGTTCAGTACCCGGGCAGCGAGTCGCACATCGCAACGACGTTGGTTGCCGCGTCCCGTCGGTCGTGGCGCTGTCGGAACGTCGGGTACGCGCCCCGCAGACATCTGCGATTGCCGGACATGCCTTCCAATAACCGCTACTATCCTTGGCAGGATAGTATACTTTGGTCTTCCCCCGACAGCCCTGCGGATCGCAAGTACGGCTGCGGTTCGCGCGGACCCGCACACGCCTCGCGACCGCACATCAGGGAACCTTAAAAAGGAGGCAGTAATGGCTAAACGAGTTCCGGTGCCAACAGATGTCGTGTCGATGAACCTTCTAAACAGAGTGGATTACGAAGACTCGTTCGCCAAGGACACGACGGTGATGCAGAGTGCCGAGGATTGGGCTCGGCTCTGCCTGGAGCAAGAGCCACCGGCTTCCCTTAAGGCTGCGCTGCTAATCTTGGCTCCGTTTCGGGCCCGGACCGACAAGCAGGATGGCGCCACGATTGCCGGCATGCGGGTGATCGACAATTCACCGGAGCACATCGTGCTCGGCTTCGGCGCAAAGAGCTGGACACCTCGAATTGTCTTTTCCGCGCAGCACGGCCAACTTTGGATGTCGACGTTGATCGAATTTGGTGGCACTGCGGGGCGCGTCGGTTGGGGTCTCATCTCACCAATGCATCGAAACACCGCGAAATCCCTCGTCGATCACGCGGTGAAAACTGCTGCGAGGAGGCTCGACGGCCCACGCTGACGCCTGCGGTTTCTCGCTGCATCCGCCGCCCGCCGACCGCCGCCCGCCACGCGAAAGTTCGATTCTCCACTATTGACACGGCGTGCGCGCCATCGGTAGACTGGCCCGACAGTACCCGAGGAGGTTTGTGTCTGGTCACTGCTTCGGTCGGTCGATCGACCTAAGGGTTGTCGTAGGGCAAAGGCCGACAGCGGATCTCAGACACCGGACTGGGGCCGCCTACATCCGTTCGGACGCGGTACGACGCCGGTTGATCTTTCGGGACCCTTCGTGGCAGTGCCTTACACAGGACCCACGGTAGATGACTCAAGGTTACATAGCACGTGGGCTTGAGCGACTCATCCTCTCCCGTACTTGGTAGCACTAGCAATAACGAAGATCGAGAACCGAAAAGTTAAGGAGAGACCGATGCCATCCAATGTCGCATCCGGTTCGGAGGACATCCACGATCGCCTGTTGATCGGCGGTGAATGGGTCGCCCCGTCGAGTGCCGAGAAGATCGACGTCATCTCTCCAACTACGGAGCAGCTGATCGCACGAGTCGCCACCGCCCAGAAAGCTGATGTCGATGCCGCAGTTGCTAAGGCACGCAACGCGTTCGACTCCGGACCTTGGCCTACGCTGACCCCGGCGCAGCGTGCCGAGTATCTGGTCCGCTTGCGTAAGGAAATCGAACACCGCATCGACGCGATGGCTGCAGCATTTACCGCTGACGTTGGCGCGCCGGTATCGATCGCTCTATGGGGCCAACAACTCGCATTACCGATACTCGAGGATGTTGCCAACCTTCATGAGCGCGTGGCGTTTGAAGAGGAGCGCGGCTGGGACGGAACGCGGCGCACAAAAGTAGTGCGCGAGCCGATAGGTGTTGTCGCAGCGATTATTCCGTGGAACGGTCCGGTAGCAGGGGCGGTGAACAAGCTCGCGCCAGCGCTTGCAGCGGGTTGCACCGTGGTCCTCAAGCCGGCCGAAGAGGGACTACTCAGCATCATGATCCTTGCAGAGGCGCTGGCCGCCACGGGTTTTCCACCCGGAGTGGTCAGCGTCCTGCCGGCCTCGCGCGAAGTGGGCGAGTATCTCGTCACGCATCCGGGAGTCGATAAAGTCGCCTTCACCGGAAGTACCGACGCCGGCCGACGCATCGGAGCACTATGTGGCGAACTTATACGGCCAGTAACTCTGGAACTCGGCGGCAAGTCAGCGGCGATCGTTGCCGACGACATTCCGCTCGCGGATGTCATTCCAACGCTGATCCAAGCGGGGTTCGGACACAATGGCCAGGTGTGCGCTGCACTGACTCGCGTCCTCGTTCCTCGTCATCGCCAGGATGAAGTCGTCGGGGCATTCGAGCAGGCACGCGCTCAGTTCACCGTAGGTGATCCCGCCGACCCCGCGACAATGTTCGGGCCGGTCGTATCTGAACGTCAGCGAGACCGAATCGAAGAGTACATCCGACTCGGGCAGGAGGAGGGTGCTCGCCTGGTGTTCGGCGGACAGCGACCTGCCGACATCGAGCGTGGCTGGTTCGTTGAACCGACTTTGTTCGCAGACGTCGACAACAGGATGCGCATTGCGCAGGACGAGATTTTCGGCCCGGTTTTAGTGATGATCCCGTTCGACGACATCGATCATGCCGTCGCGATCGCCAACGACTCTCGATACGGCCTTTCCGGTGCGGTCTTCGCTCGCGACGCAGCATTGGCAGAGCACATTGCGCGCGACATTGATACCGGCCAAGTCGGAGTCAACACCTGGGACTTGTGCAACGTTCAGCCATTCGGCGGTTACAAGCAGTCGGGCATAGGGCGTGAGGGCGGCGTCGAGGGGCTGCTGTCGTTTCTCGAGACCAAGGTGCTGCTATTCGCCTGAGTTCAGCGGCGTCTTCGGCAACGGCAAGTCGCAATGATTGGGTATGACCCGATGGCATTGAGCACTCGCGCACGGTCCATTGACGAAACTATTCCAGCAGCGCGCTAAGCTATTCACCATGCCCACGGAAGCGGATCCACTCGATTCCGCGCCTTCGGAATCTTCCGCCGCCCTACGTCAACGGGTGTTGACCACGGCAGCTGAACTGTTCGCGCGAAAGAGCTTTGCGGCGACAACGACCGAAGAGATCGCTGACTCCGTCGACGAACTTCGTGGAACGGTGTACTACCACCTGAAGAACAAGCAGTCAATCCTCGAAGCCATCCAGCAACGCCTCATGGACGAGTTGCTGAATCGACTCGTCGCGCATCAGGAGGAAGAGGGTAGTGCTACGGATCGACTTGCCCGCATGGTAACGACGCTCACCGACCTTTCGCTGAGCCACCCGAACGAGTTCGCTGCATCCCTGGAAGGTCTCAAGTATCTGTCGGGTAGCGCTCGTAAGAGAGCTGAACACCGGTCGAACGCGGTTTGCTTGGTCCTTGTCGATGCCATCGAGGAATCCCTGGCCGAGACCAACAACGAGCGTATCGACAGTGTCGTTGCAGCCACCGCCATCTTTTACACGCTTGCGACCGTCTACCGCTGGTATCGACCGCACGGTCGCCTCAAGCCCAGCAAGATAAGCAGCGAGATCTCGCGGTTGCTCCTAGGCGGTCTGGTCAACCGATAAGCCGTCAAACACCAAATCGACGATCTGCTCTGCGAGCTCATCCTGCGACCACGCCGCGCCCTCATTACGAACCCAGTAGACCATTCCATTGAGCATCCCAAGGATCGTGAATGCGCCGACCCCGGGATCCTGACCTTTATCGAAATCGCCGCCAGCTTGTCCATCCCGGATGATGCCGCTGACCAAAGCGACCCAGTCGCCACTTATCTCAGTGACGTGAGCCAGTTGCGAATCATCGAGGTGCTTCAATTCCTCCAGGAAAACGAGGTACTGAACCTGGAAGGTGAAAACAAGTTCGGCATATCCGATGATTGTCGCGCGCAGACGGGTAGTCGGCGAACCCTCAAGTGCGGCGAGTTCTTCGAAGCGCTTCCGGCTGACGTCGAGAATCGCCTTGCCGACCTCATACAACAGTCCTTGCTTGCTGCCGAAGTAGCTGTAGAGCGTCCGTTTCGTGACGCCGGCCTGTGCGGCGACTTCATCCGCGGTAGCCACCGGCCACCCCTTGCGGCCGAAAAGATCTGTAGCCGCATCCAGCACGGCCTGGCGCCTCTGTTGCGCGGCTTCGGAACGCATCACAGGCATCCTCTCTAAAGTAGCCCGAACAGTCAAAGACGGTACCTAACGAAATTTGCGCCTGCACCCGACACGCACGCACGAAGCGGTCATCCGATGGTGTCGTTGTCCGCCCTGAGGCTACCCTCGAATGACGAAAGTCGTTGCACTAGTGGCTGCTCTAGCGTTTAGGCCCACGCCTTATGTAATGTCGCCACCAGATCGTCGATGATTCCGGAGGCGCTCGGATTGGCAGCAAGCGTCCAGAAGAATCCGTGCAGCATGCCTTCGAACCGCTTCGTGGTGGTGGGAACCCCGGCTTCCTCCAGTCGGACGCCGAAATGTTCGCCCTCGTCGCACAACGGATCGTATTCGGCAGTTGCAATATACGTATTAGGCAAGCCCGCCACGTCGTTGGCCCGCAGCGGGCAAGCGTAGGGATCGTTATCCAGCGGTTGAGCACCCAAGTAATGGGCCCAGAACCAGATCATGTTGGCCTTTGTCAGAATGTATCCCTCGCCTTTATCCCGATAAGACTGTGTCTCGAAGTTGAAATCGAGGATCGGATATATCAGCAACTGCGCCGACAACGCGGGTCCCCCTCGGTCGCGGGCCGCTAACGCGACCGCGGCCGCTAGGTTGCCACCGGCACTATCTCCCGAAACAGCCAGCCGGCCGGGGTCGCCGCCGAACTCCGCCGCGTGCTCGGCCACCCATGCGGTAGCCGCATAGCAGTCGTCAAAGGCCGCCGGGTAGCGATGTTCCGGTGCGAGCCGGTAATCCACCGAGACCACTATTGCGTTAGCGGCTTTCGCGACTACGCGCAGCACGCGGTCCGGCACGTCCAGATCGGCGAGCACCCATCCACCGCCGTGGTAGTACATCAACACTGGGAGAACCTCGCCGCCGCCCGGAATATAAATTCGGATCGGAATTTCGCCCGCCGGGCCTGGGATCGTGCGGTTGATCACTGAGGCCATTTCGACGCGTTCTCCCTGCAGCGCCATTATTCCTTCGCGTCCAGAACTGCGCGCCGCGGGAACTGTCATTTCCTCGTACGACTTCACCCCGGCCTGATGCAATGCATTGAGCATCTGTACCGCTTCCGGGTGTAGTGCCATGATCTCCTCCAATACGACCAATGCGACCCTTTTTTGCGCCTTCGACGCGAACTGACGACCTAACTAGGTTCGGGGCCTACTGCAGAGCAGCTTCCAAATCAAGTTGCCTTGATTCGTGATAGTGGAAAAGTTTGACCTCACCGCCCACCCGATGCATGCCCATAGTTACCCGCATCTGACCCTCTAACGGTTTAGGCGCGTCCTTCACGTGAAACGCAATCGTGATGGTGCCGAACAGCAGCACGCCCCCGTCGAACTCGCACAACGTGTGTCCGAGATCCTGAACTCCAGTGATCTTCTCCACGTGCTCAGGGGCGGTGTTCCAGTAGTTTTCAATCGCCACCCACGACGTGAACGTCTCGGCCCGCTCTTCGGCTTGGTAGATGAGCGACGGATACGCTTGATCCCAGAGCCTTTTCATCGCCTCGCCGTCCACTCGGCGCCACGCCTCAAGCCAGTTGTTGTACAACGCTATTGCATCGTTCGCGACGGATTCGCTCATCCTGAGCGCCTCGCCACAGCCGATACCTCGAAACGCTGATTTTCCAGAATCAAGCGAGGCAGTGGGATCAATTCCGCGGCAGGGGTGGCTTCAGGCAACACCTCAAGCTTGACCCGGATCACCGTTTCGACGTCGCGGTTGAACGCCTCCTGTCCTTCATCACCGGGATCGGCGACGATGTACAGCACGACGTGTGCCAGATCTCGCTCGGTACAACCGGCCACATCAAGGCAGCGTTTGAGATTCTCAAACGACAGTCGGACCTGATCCTCGAACGACTCCTTGAGGAGCTTCATCTCTTTGCCCGTTGCGTACTGGCCAGAGATCCGGACGGTAAAGCCGTCATCGACAATCCATGCGAATCCCGGGAGCTCGTATAGGAACTCAGGGTTATAAAACTTCAGGCTACTCATCGCTTTCCTTGGTCGAGGTGAGTTCTGTTGTCTCGTGCACCAGGCGGCGCGGTCCTAGATCAGGTACTGCGGCACATCCTGAACGTTCAACTCGGTGCGGTACTGGCTGGGCACGATCGCCGACTTCGCCCTGAAGTGGGGAATGACATACTTGCCGATCATTTCGATATTGCGCATGTTCTGCTCGTGGCCGTACCCGTCGATGCGCATCGCGACCTCATCGAAGCCCAGCGCCTGCAAGCGCTCGATCGTCGCGATGAACTTGTCGGGCTTGCCGAGCAACACTGAGGGGGTCTTGTCCATCACGTATTCAAGATCGTCGCGATGTTCGTACACATCCTCGAGCTGAGCAAAAGCGGAATAACTCTCGGATGCTTTCACCAACGGTGCATACATGTGCATTCCGAGTGAGATAAAGCCCTCAGCAATGTGTCTTGCAGTCCGATAGGCGCGTTCCACGTCCGCGTCGCAGTTCGCGGTGGCGACGGCGTAGCCGAGCGAGTTCGTAACAGGGTAGGGAGCGAATGGCTCCGCGTTCTCGATTGCGCCCTTATAGAGTTGAGCGCACTTCTCGATGTACTCCCAACCGCCCCAGCTGTCGTGAGTCATGACCCCTAGCCCGTTGGCGCCGGCGATCTCACACGATTCCAGGCTGGTACCTATCACCATGACCGGAAACATCTCGTCGCGGTACAGCTTGGGCGTCACGGAACGAGGAGGAATGGTGTAATGCTGTCCCTTGAACTCGAACGGATCTTCAGTCAGCGCGCGAATTGTGGCCTCGGTACCTTCACGCCAGAGACTGCGGGTTTCGTTGGGATCGACACCGAAGACGTCGAGCGTGAAGGGACTGTTCGATCGAGCAGTACACAATTCGACCCGGCCGTCCGAGAGGATGTCGAGCGTCGCTAGCCGCTCAGCCACCCGCACCGGGTGGTTGAAGGGAAGCATCACCACTGACAGAAAGCGGAGCTTTATCCGCCTTGTACGTGCCGCCACCGCCGCAAAGAATGTTTCAGGCGCCGAGATGCTGCTAGTTGTCGGCAGGAAGTGCTGCTCGGAGACGCCCCAGAAATCGAATCCCAGCGAATCCGCAAACGCCGCTTCCTCGAGTTGTTCGTGATAACGGTGATAGTGCGTCATGCCATCGGGAGTGTCGGCCTCACTCAGCGTGCCAAATCTCACGATCGCCTCCCATGCGTCTTGTCAAGCTAATTGTATACTGACACGTCGGTATATGACGTTGCGCGCCAGCGTACAAGACGTTTTGAAAGCTGGTCAAGGGCTGCGACCGAAGGTGTCCGCGGAAACCGCGCCGACGGCGCGGCAATGTGCACTCCGCCGAACGACAGCCGGCGCGTACGCTTCAGGTTCACGATGGCCCGCTAGAGGCCTGAGGTGCATGAGACTCTCGGCGCTGCGCAGGACCGCGCGGTCATCCGGCGGGACTGCCCGGCGCCTCCGGTGACTGCACAGAACCCGCCGAGGAACTTCTCCTAGGAAGTGTGGCAGCCGCTTTCGCATGCACCCCAAGCAGAGTCAAGACCAGATCGATATATCGTTCGATAATCTCGATACGGGATAGATGGCCGCCGGGTGAGTACCATTCCCGAACTCCATTAAGCATGTCCAACACGGCCATCGTCGTGACGGCTACGTCGCGGACGTGGAAGTCGCCTGTGCGGCAACCTTCCTCGATCACCTCCCGTACAGCATCATGGTAGGCATACTGCAGCGCGACCCCGTGAGCCTTCTGCTCGCCGCTCAGCGCGTATCTAATCGGGTTGCCTACGAGCAGTTCGGGACGGCGGCCATCACTCATCTCGATGTGAGTGCGGACTGTCCGCCGGATGCGTTCCGTCGGGCTCAACCCGTCGTCTCGAAGTGTCGGTACGGTCGCCGCAATGAAGTCCGACATGAACCTGGCGACGATGGCGTAGAGCACTTCTTGTTTGTTGGTGAAGTGGTGATACATCGTCGACGACGAAATACCCACCGCCTCCGCGATATCCCGGATTGAAGTCGCACCGTAGCCGCGTTCGTAGAACAGTCGACTGGCATGAATGAGAATCTGATCTCGCAGCACCGGCCCTTCGTCAAGTGAGCGCTTCCTCGCCACCTGTCCGCCTTCCTCACACAGAGTTCGATCCGAGTCTAGGTACGCAACAGAGCCGCCTTTGACAGGCCGCGAAGCCGCTCTGGCGATTGACCGTGACTGTGGGCTTGGTTAATGTCTGGTGTCGATCGATCGTTCGACATAAAGGATCCTGATGGTCAACCCGAACGCCGCATCCTCCTTCGAACCTCTGACCCCGACGATGTATTTGGAGCGCGCGGCGAACGCGCATGGCGACCGAGTCGCGGTAATCGAAGGCGATGACCGGTGGACCTACGCGGAATTACACGAGCGTGCCGGTCGGCTCGCCGGAGCACTCGCCGACCTCGCCTCAGGGCATGCGGTGGCCGTCCTTGCTCCTAATACTCACGTACTGCTCGAAGCGCACTACGGGGTTCCGTGGGGTGGGGTCCCACTTGTGGCGATCAACAACCGCCTGTCAGCTCGTGAGATCGCATACATCCTCGATCACAGCGAAGCGACGGTACTGATCCATGATCCCGCCTTTGACGCTGTTATCGAAGCGGCCTTTGCGCAACTGAGCTCGCCCCCACACCGGATACGTGCAGGCGCCGGTGACGGCGGTGCGTACGACCAACTACTCGCGGCCGCCACACCCGTGTACCACCCGACGACCGATGAGCGGTCGCTGCTGTCCATCAACTACACCTCGGGAACGACCGGGCGCCCCAAAGGAGTGATGTACCACCACCGGGGCGCCTACCTGCAGGCGCTTGCGATGGTGGGCCATACCGGCCTGACTCCGGCGTCCGTGTACCTATGGACGTTGCCTATGTTCCATTGCAACGGGTGGTGCTTCACCTGGGCTGTCACCGCCGCCGCTGCAACGCACGTGTGCTTACCGAAGCCAGACCCGACCGAGGTTTGGCGCCTACTGGATGAGGAACGGGTGACTCACCTCGCGGGGGCTCCGGTCGTGCTGTCGATGATTGCCTACGCGCAACAGGCGAGACCTTTAGACGGGCGGCGCGTGAAAATCGCGACGGGAGGTGCGCCACCGAGTCCAGCCATCCTGCGCCGGATGCAGACTCTCGGATTCGACGTAACCCATCTCTACGGTCTTACTGAGACGTACGGGCCGGCGATGATCTGCGATTGGCGACCCGAGTTCGATGCCTTCGATGCAGATCGACAGGCCCGGCTCAAAGCACGCCAAGGTGTCCCCAACATGATCGCCGCCGCGGCCCGAGTGATCGGCCGGGACGGCACCGATGTGCCAGCCGACGGCCACACCACCGGTGAGATCGCACTTCGCGGCAATAACGTCATGTTGGGCTACTTCAAGGATCCCGAGGCGACCGCCAAGGCAGTGCCTGATGGATGGTTCCGAAGCGGAGATGTCGGTGTGCGCCACCCGGACGGCTACATCGAACTGCGGGACCGCTCCAAAGACGTCATCATCTCCGGCGGAGAGAATATTGCCTCGGTCGAAGTCGAGCAGGTGATCATGGATCACCCCGCCGTCCTCGAGGTCGCGGTGGTCGCCGTTCCAGACCCGAAGTGGGGAGAGGTGCCCGCCGCATTCGTGACCTTGCATGAGGGCGCTGAGGTTACCGAGGAGCAGATCATCGAACACACCCAACGGGTCCTCGCCCGATTCAAGGCTCCCAAATCGGTGACTTTCGGCGAGCTCCCAAAGACTTCGACCGGCAAGATTCAGAAGTTTGTCCTGCGAGAAAAGGCGTGGGCTGGACGACCTCGCCGCATCCAATGACGGTTACATCCATACACGGCATCTGTGAGCCGGAGTTCCGTTCTGTCCACGACAAGCTACAACGAAACATAGTTAGCGGCAAGGAATTAGGCGCACGCCTGACCGTCGTCGTCAATGGGCAAACCGTGGTTGACCTGTGGGGCGGTGCCCGAGATCGTGCCGGCACCCAGCCTTGGCAGGCAAACACTGTGGTCAACCTGTGGTCTATCAGCAAGATGGTGACCAACCTGGCTGCATTACTCCTGGTGGACCGGGGCCTGCTGAATCTCGACGAACCGGTCGCCCGCTACTGGCCCGAATTCGCGGCGGGCGGCAAAGGGGGCGTGCTGGTGCGGCACGTGCTGTCGCATAGCTCGGGGGTCGCGGGCTGGGATCCGCCGTTCTCGCGCCAACAGATGTATGACACCGACTACGCGACCGATCGCCTCGCGAGGCAAAGACCCTGGTGGGCGCCCGGAAGTGCATCTGGCTATCACGCTCAATGCCAGGGTCATCTGATCGGTGAACTGATCCGGCGGATTACTGGATCGCGACTCACTGAATTTGTGCACGCTGAGATCGCCGGCCCTCGGGGCGCTGACTTATGCATCGGAGCCCGCGACATCGATCCCGACCGTATCGCCGAACTCGCTGCGCCTCCGCCTACACGCCTGCATCGGCCTCCGGGGTTCGATCCATACGTGATGATCCGAACGTTCTCCAATCCCCATGTCGACGCCCGTGCAGCCGAAACCGCCGACTGGCGTGGTGCCGAACTAGGCGCCCTGAACGCACACGGCAACTCGCGGTCGGTTGCCAACATCCTCTCGGTACTCGCCGAAGGAGGGGATGGCTTGTTATCGACTCGAACAGTCGACCTGGTTTTCACTCCCCAACATCAAGGGATCGACCGCGTTCTCGGCATACCAATTACTTGGGGACTTGGATACGCCCTTTCGAGCCCGGCGATTTCGTCCCTGCCGCCAGGGAAGCGTTGCTTCTGGGGAGGGTGGGGCGGCTCACTGGCGGTCATAGATCCAACGAATGGAGTGACCGCCGTGTACACAATGAACCGTATGGGACCCGAAGTGATCGGCGGGGAAAGGAGCGAGGAATACATGGCAAGTGTGTTCAACGCCGTTCGGTCCCTTCGATACACGGGACGATCCGTCGCTCGTTGAGAAGGCGCCGCATATCATTTGGGCTAGCTGCCGCCCGTTTCGGCCTCGTACTTGCGGGGTCATGTGCTCGATGGCGCTGATCTGCGTCTGAGCCAGGTCGGCGCGCACCTCGGTGGCGCGCGCCGCGGCGTCCAGCGTCGGCTGCGCCTGGCCCTGGAAGTGCGGGATCACCTCGGCGGCAAACAGTTCGGCCGACCGCTTGGTGGCCGCCGGGTTGGCCCATTCGTGGCCCATCTGCAGCATGCAGCCGAACCCACCGGACTGGTCCCACAGCCGCTGCACCTGCGCACGGGCCTGGTCGGGCGTGCCGATCACGCCCGCGCCCGCGCCGTTGATGATGTCGATGACCTCGTCCATGCGCTCGCCCGGCATCTCCATCTGCGGGAAGGCCGCCACCTTCTGGAAATACCGGTACCAGGACTCCAGACCGAACCGCACGTCGGTCCGGGCCTGCTCCTCGGTCTCGGCGATGTGCATGGGACAGACCAAAGACCAGGTGCGGCGGTCCACCGTGGTGCCGAACGCGGCGGCACGTTCCTCGGCGATGCCCCAGTGGTGGGCCAGCGCGTCGAACCCCTCGACGACCAGTGTCGCGCCGATCGACAACAGTCCGATGCCGTGCTTGCCCGCCAGGCGCGCACCGGTCGGCGAGGCCACCGCGGCCACCGCCAGGGGGATGCCGTCCTCGGCGTAGGGCGCCAATTGCAGTCGCGCGTCGTGCAATTCGTGGGTCGGGGTCTTGGCGGTCACGGTCTCGCCGGCGAGTAGCCGCACGACGATGTCGAGGTTGGTCTCGAGCAGTTCGCGGGTGTCGGTGGGCGTCAACCCGATCATCGCCGAGTCCGTCGGCAGCGACCCGGGCCCCATGCCGCCGATGATGCGCCCGTGGGTGAGGTGGTCGAGCAGCATCAACCGGTCGGCGACCCACAGCGGGTTGTGGTAGGCCAGCGAGATCACGCCGGTGCCGAAGCGGATGCGCCTGGCCCGTTGGGCCGCGGCGGCGATGAACACCTCCGGCGAGCCGATGATCTCGCTGCCCGCCGAGTGGTGTTCGCCGATCCACGCTTCGTCGTAACCGAGCGCATCGAGGTGCTCGACGAATTGCAGGTCACGCTGCAGCGCGAGGGTCGGGTTGGTGCCGGCGCGGTGAAACGGCGCGATGAAGTACCCGAACCGCAGCTTGGCCATGCCTGCAAACTACTGCGTCACGTACACCCCGAAGACCCAAACGACGGTCGCCAGCAGCGCACCGGTCAATTCGACGCCGACCGACAGCGCCACGCCCTTGAGCGCATGTGTGGTGGACGTCCACGCCAGCCGCTGGTCGCGACGGTTGGCCAGTTCGGCGAGGTAGACGCCGACCACGAACCCGATCGGCAGCCCGAGCACGGGGATGACGAAGAAGCCGATGACGCCCAGCACCGCGCCGACCACCAGGGTCGGGGTGCGCACGTCGGCCTCGCGCATCCGCCGCATCGGCCATAGGTACTTCACCAGCGTCGCGGCCCCCAGCAGCAACGTCACCACCGCCAGCGTCACCCACGCCGTCGTGTCGCGTTCCACGAACGCCCACACCGCGATCGCGGCGAACACCAGCAGCGTGCCCGGCAGCAGCGGCACCACGATGCCGACGATGCCGACCGCGATGGCCAACGCGACCAGCACGATCCCGCCGGAACTCATGGGTCGAATGTACGCATCACGGGCGCTGTGCTCGCACCCATTGGATGTTGGCGACCCTGTTGGTGCGCACGCCGGAGAACCCCCGCTGTTCGAACAGGTCGCCGAGGTCGTCCTCGCTGAAGAAGTGTGCGCCGCCGCCGGACAACAGCCGCAGCGGCAACGGCGCCGCGCCGACGGTCGGCACCATCACCGCGATCCGCCGGCCCGGCCGCAACACCCGGAACATCTCCGCGACCGCCGACGACGGCTCCGGGATGAGCTGCAGCACGGCCACCGATGTCACCGCGTCGACGGTCTCGTCGCGAAACGGCAGCCGCTGGGCGTCGGCCCGCAGGAATCCGACGGCCGGACCCGCGTGGGCACGCACCGCCCGGGCCAGCATCGGTGCGGAGATGTCGACTCCCAGGGCCACCCCGCCCGGTCCGGCCGCGCGGGCCAGCGCCGCGGTCACGTTGCCGGGGCCGCTGCCGACGTCGAGCGCGACACCGCCCGCGGGGATGTCGAGCCAGTCCAGCGGCAGCCGCCAGGCGCTGACGAATCGGCGGGCGAAGGCCTGCGCGTTGTCGTAGAACATCGACCCGGGTTTCGAGGCCCACACGGCCTGGATGACGCCGGTGTTGCGCGGCGGCGCGGCGTCGGCCGGTGCCTGGCCGCTGAGCAGGTCGAGGTAGCCCTTGCCGACATCGGGGTGCGTCGGCGGATCGATGAACAGGTCGATGGCCCTTTGCAGCGCGGGCGGCAGGTCGGCTGTGTCGGTCACGACTTCACGCTACTCCGCTGGTTTACGCGCCGAGTTTGTCCGCCAAGTCCAGGAAATCTGTTGCTGTGACGTCAAATTCGCCGTCGTCGACAGGAGGTGGCGGTCGGCGCGGGCCACGCTCGAGCGGTCGTTCGACGTATGCGGTCTTGAGGCCGGCGCTGCGTGCGGCCCGCAGATCGCTGGGATGGGCGGCGACGAGCATCACCTCGTCGGGCCGCAGATCGAGCAGATCGGCGCAGCCGAGATAGGCCTCCCGGTCGGGCTTGTAGTGCCCGAACAGCTCCGCGGAGATCACACAGTCCCACGGCAGGCCTGCCCGCTTGGCCATGTTCGTCAGCAGCGAGACGTTTCCGTTCGACAGCGTGGTGATCAGGAAGCGTTGCTTGAGCCGCGTGAGCCCGGAAACCGCATCCGGCCACGGCTCCAGCCGGTGCCACGCCCGGTTGAGGTGGTCGATGTCGTCGGCGCTCACCGAGGCCAACCCCACCCCCTCGAGCAGTTCGACGAGGTTCATCCGATGCAGGTCGTCGAGTCTGGTCCACGGCAGTTCACCGCGCCGCACCCGCTCCATCGCGGGCACGTAGCCGGCGCGCCAACTGTCGGCGACCGCGGCCCAGTCCCGGTGCGCGTCGTGGGCGCGACCGAACGCCGTGAGTTCGGCGATGATGCTGGAGCGCCAGTCGACGACGGTGCCGAAGACGTCGAACGCCAGCGCTCGAGGTGCGCTCACGGCTCGAGGACGACCTTTCCGAGCACCCCGCCGTCGGCCAGGCTCTGCAATGCGTCGACGCCCTTGGCGAGCGGATAGCGCACCGGCGGGGGCGGGCGCAGCCCCGCCTTGACCAACTCGCCGACGCCGAACTCGAACACCGACTGCGACCCCGGCCTGCGGTTGATGTATTCGCCGTAGCCGACCCCGATCACCGCAACGTTGCGCAGCAACAGTCGATTCACCTTGACCGTCGGGATGCCCGCGCCCGCGGCGAAGCCGATCACCAGCAGCCGCCCTTCGAGCGCCAGCGCGCGGATTGCGTCGTCGAACGCCGCACCGCCGATCGGGTCGACCACCAGATCCGCACCGCGGCCGTCGGTGGCCTCCTGCACGGCCTGCAACCACCCGTCAGTCAGCGGCAGCACCACATCGGCGCCCAGTGACTTGACGAAGTCCATCGCATGGGTGCGGTGCACCATCGCGATCACCTTGGCCCCCAACGCCTTGGCGATCTGGATGCTGGCGACCCCGATCCCGCCTGCGGACCCGAGCACCAGCACCGTCTCCCCCGGCCGCAGCGCACCCCGGCGCGCCAGTGCGAAGTACATCGTCTGGTAATTGCCCAGCAGCGCAACGGCTTCGGCGTCGTCGACGTCGTCGGGGGTGGGCCGCACGTTGTCCGGCGTCACCGCCACCCGTTCGGCCCAGCCGCCCATCATGCTCAGCGCCGTCACCCGCTGGCCGACCTTGAACTCCGACTCGTATGGCGCCCAGTGCACCACCCCGGCCACCTCCATGCCGGGGATGAACGGCGGATCCAGCCGCAGCTGGTACTCGCCGCGAAGCAGCAGCAGATCAGGGAAACTCACCCCCGCCGCGCCGACGTCGACGACGATGGCGTCGTCGCCGCCGACATCGGGCACGTCGGTGTAGACCAGCCCCGCAGGTCCCGTGAGCTCCTGCGCGACAAGCGCTTTCATCGCCGGATCAGCCGAGGCTGAAGGTCGCCTGCTTGGCCGCGGACAGGTCGGTGATCTCGCCCCATTTCGCGGCCACCTCGTCGACGCTGGGCACGTCGGAGAACGTCACGCCCTCGTTCTGGAACAGCGCGGTCCGTTGCACCGTGCCGCCGCCGACGATGAAGATGGCCGCGGTCTCGGGCACCTCCTCGGTGCACAGATACGACACCACCGGCGCGACGTACTCGGGCGTCAGCTTCTCCAGGACTTCCTTGGGCAGGATGTCCTCGGTCATCCGGGTGGCGGCGATCGGGGCGACGGCGTTGGTCTTGATGTTGTACTTCGCGCCCTCCTGCGCCAGCGAGTTGATCAGGCCGACCAGGCCCAGTTTGGCGGCGCTGTAGTTGGACTGGCCGAAGTTGCCGAACAGGCCGCTGGTGGAGGTGGCGACGACCACGCGGCCGAAGTTGTTCTCCCGGAAGTGCGGCCATGCGGCGCGGATGACGTTGTAGCCGCCGTAGAGGTGGACCTTGATCACCGCGTCCCAGTTGGCGAACTCCATCTTGTGGAAGGTGCCGTCGCGCAGGATGCCCGCGTTGCTCACCACGCCGTCGATCTTGCCGAACTCGTCGAGTGCGGTCTTGATGATGTTCTCGGCGCCCTCGGTTTCTGCGACGCTGTCGTAGTTGGCGACCGCTCGGCCCCCGGCGTCGCGGATCTCCTTGACCACCTCGTCGGCCATCGCCGAACCTCCGCCGGTGCCGTCACGCGCACCACCGAGGTCGTTGACCACGACGCTGGCGCCCTCCTTGGCGAGCGTCAACGCGTATTCACGGCCGAGTCCGCCTCCGGCGCCGGTGACGACGACAACGCGATCCTGCACTCCTGGCATGAGCTTCCTTTCTCAGTCCTTATTGCCTTCTTGCGATTTCGGCGTGTGCAGTCGCGCTGACCGCGACCGGCTGCACCGAAATCGCCTAAAACAGCCGTCTGGCGAGCTTCCAAGCCTTCTCTGTATACGGGGGATAGATGAAGGCACCGATGTCGGGTCGGGTGGTCTTGGTCATCACCGTCTTGCGATGGCTGAACTCCTCGAACCCGAATTTGCCGTGATAGGCGCCGGTGCCCGACGGTCCCACCCCGCCGAACGGCAGCTTGTTGGTGGCGAAGTGGAACAGCAGGTGGTTGATCACCATGCCGCCCGCGGGCACCTCCTTGATCACCCGTTCGCGGATGCTCTTGGTCTTGGTGAACAGGTAGGCCGCCAGCGGCTTGGGCCGCGAGTTGACGAACGCGATTGCGTCGTCGAGGGATTGGACGGTGACGATCGGCAGGATCGGCCCGAAGATCTCCTCGGTCATCAGCGGCTCGGCCGGATCGGGGTCGACGACGACGGTGGGCTGGATGCTCATCGACGCCGCGTCCGACTCGCCGCCGATGACGACGTCGCCCTTGGTCGCCGCCAGCGAGGAGGTGAGCCGGTCGAAGTGGCGCTCGTTGACGATCCGCTTACCGCTGGGGTCCTCGGACTCGAAGTGGGTGACCGCGTCCTTGATCTTGTCGACGAGCTCGTCGCGGATCTTGGCGTCGGCCAGCACGTAGTCCGGTGCGATGCAGATCTGCCCGGAGTTGATCAGCTTGGTCCAGGCGATCCGCTTGGCCGCCACGTCGATGTCGGCGTCGGCCGAGACGATCACCGGGCTCTTGCCGCCCAGTTCGAGGGTGACCGGCGTCAGGTGCGAGGCCGCGCCCTCGTAGACCTTGCGGCCGATCTCGGTGCCGCCGGTGAACAGCAGATGGTCGAAGCCCTGGGCGATGAGCTCCTGGCTGACCGACCCGTCACCCTCGATGACCGCGATGGCGTCCCGGTCGAGGTACTTGGGCACCAACTCGGCCATCAGCGCCGAGGACGCCGGGGCCACCTCGGAGGGCTTGAGCACGACGGTGTTGCCCGCGGCGATGGCGCCGATCGCGGGCCCGAGGGTCAGCGCGAACGGGAAGTTCCACGCGCCGATGATCAGCACGGTGCCGTACGGCTCGTACTCGACCCAGCCGCGGCCGGGCAGCTGCGAGAGTTCCAGCAGGCGATAGCGGCGGCGCATCCACTTGCGGACGTTCTTGGCGGCGTACTTGGCCTCGCCGGCGACGCTGGCGATGTCGGCCAGCCACGCCTCGAACGGTTTGCGGCCCAGGTCCTGTTCCAGCGCCGCGGCGATGGCCTGCTCGTTCTCGAACACGAGTCGTTCCATCGCCTGCAGTTGCTGTCTGCGCCATTCCAGCGTCTTGGTGCGGCCGGTGGCGAAGGTGTCGCGCAGCCTGCGCACCACTCCGGGGATGTCGGAGGTGGCCTGTGCGGCGGCAACGGATTCTGTGGTCATGGTGGGTGTCCTTCCTGACCCGGCGAATACCCGATCCTAACCAACCGGTTGGGCCGCGGCATACGTCACGCGAGCGGGGTCAGGCCCGCTGCGCGGTGACGAACGAGGAGAACGCGTCGCCGTCGGCGTCCTCGGCCGACAGCACCCAACGGTCCAGCCGGCGCATCGCGTCGGTGGCGGTGACGGACTCCGCGCGCCACCCGTGCCCACTCAGCCACTGCGCGACATCCGCGCGGTCGGGATCGTCGTACATCAGATCCGCGACGTCGGGCGTCTCCTCCATGCCCAGCTGCGCGGCGACGCGCGCGAACTTCTCCCGCGTCTCGGCCCGCCGCTCGTCGCTTCGCGCGCCGACCGCCTCGGCGGCGATCCGACTTCCGGGCGCGCTCAGGGCCGTGACCTGTTCGAACAACCGGTCCTGCGCGTCGGCCGGTAGATACATCAGCAGGCCTTCGGCCAGCCAGGCGGTCGGCAGGTCGGCATCGAACCCCGCCTCGCGCAGCGCCGCCGGCCAGTCCTGGCGCAGATCGACAGGCACCGCGTGGCGGCGTGCCGACGGCAGCGCGCCGTGCTCGGCCATCCGGGCCGCCTTGTACTCCAGCACCTTGGGCTGGTCGATCTCGAAGACCACGGTGCCCGCCGGCCACGGCAGGCGGTACGCCCGCGCGTCCAGGCCGGAGGCCAGGATCACCACCTGGCGGATCCCCGCCTCGACGGCACCGGCGAAGAACTCGTCGAAGAAGTGGGTGCGCACGGCCTGGTAGTTGCCCATGTGCTCGAAGATCGCGGCGGCCTCGGCGTCGAGTTGGTTGACCTTGGCGACGAATTCCTCGTCGAGGATGAAGTCCCACACCCCGGGCCCGACACCCGCGACCAGGTCCTTGGCATGCGGATCGCGGATCAACGGGTCGGCCTTGGCGGTTTCGGCGGCACGCGCCGCGGCGACCATGACCGCGGTGGAACCGACGCTGGTCGCGATGTCCCAGGTGTCGTCATCGGTGCGCAACGAACTCATGGTCGTCAATGCTACCGATTAACTTAGGGAAGCTATGCGACCCCTGGCGTCAGCGACTCAGGTCTGCAAATTCCACAGCTTGTTGGCCATCAGCAGTTCGAACTTGTCGACCACCGCGGCCAGTTCGTCGTGGTCGCCGACGAACCCCGCGTAGAAGCCCATCCCCCACATCACCGCCACCAGCATCTCGATCAGGGAGTTGACGTCGGTGTCGGTGGTGAGCTCGCCGCGTTCGATCGCGTCGTTGACCGCCCAGGAGATGAACTCCCGCGAACTCACCAGCGAGTCGTTGGCCTCACCGACCAGTTCTGGATGACGCTGCGACTCGAGCACCGAGGTCACGAGAAACGCTGCCGCCGAACGGTCTTCGGAGTCGACCTGCATGGCCGCGGACAGAAATGCGGTGATCCGGTTGAGCAAACTGGTCTCGTTCTGCGCACGGGCCATCCCGGCGCTGACGACCTTCGCGTCGGTCTGTTCGACGACTTCCCGCCACAACACCCGCTTGCTGGCGAAGTAGTGATTGATCGCGGGCCGGGTCAGGTCGGCCCGTATCGCGATCGCCTGAAACGTCGCGGCGTCGTATCCGAGTTCGCTGAAGACCTCGCGCGCCGCCTGTACGATGCGCTCCCGCGTCTCGGCGGCCTTCGCTGCAGGAGGACGTCCCGGGCCCCTACTCGCGGTATGTTGCGGCACAGTCAAATTGTGCCACAGCTCACCGGAGGGTCTGCGGCGTATCGATCGGCGGGCGATTCCCTCAGCAAATTCCTCACGGTGACGGGCGAACACTGAGCGTGCGAAACCGGCGAACGAGCGATTATCGTGCGGTCTCATGGCCAGCGTCACGTCCCGTGACTCGTACTTCGCGACGGGTCTGGAAGTCCTTTCCGACCTGGGTTACGGCGGACTGAAGCTGGCCGAGGTCTGCCACCGGCTCGGCGTCACCACGGGGGCGTTCTACCACTACTTTCCCAACTGGTCGGCCTACACCAAGGAGTTGGTGTCGCACTGGATGCAGGAGCAGACGGTGCGGGTGATCGCGACGGTGCGCGCCGAAGCCGATCCGCGCCGGCGCATCGACAGCCTGATCCAGGTCGGGCTGGGCCTGCCGCACAGCGCCGAGGCCGCGATTCGGGTGTGGAGTTCGCTCGACCCGCACGTGCACTCCATCCAGGCCGCGGTCGACCAGCAACGTTTCGACATCATGTACGAGTCGGCGTTCGAGATCCTGCAGAACAGCCGGCAGGCGCACGTCTTCGCCGCGTGGGCCCTGTTCCAGCTCGTCGGTTTCGAGCAGACGGCCCTGCCGTTGGACGCCGCGGCGCTCGAGTGGGTGTTCGGCCGGATGCGCGCCGCCCTCGATTCCGGTGACTTCGCTTCGGTGCCCGACGACCGTCGGCGCTGACGATGCTCCGGTGGTGGCGCCGCGCGGTATATCGACTCCGGCAGCGCGACCCCGAGTTCGACGCGCTTCGGCGCGCGGGGCGGGCGGCCATCGTGGTGCCGATCGCCGCGGCGATCAGCTTCGCGGTCGCCGACGGTTCCCAGACACCGATGTTCACGATCTTCGGTTCGGTGGCTCTGCTCATCGTCGTCGACTTCCCCGGTAACCGACCCGCGCGCGCACTGGCCTACGTCGGCCTCGGCGTCAACGGGGTGGTCCTGATCACGCTGGGCACCGTGGTCGCGCCCTATCTGTGGGTCAGCGTCGCGGTGATGTTCCTGCTCGGGGTGCTGGTGACGTTCAGCGGTGTGCTCAGCGAGATCATCGCCGCGGGCCAGCGCGCGACCCTGCTGACGTTCGTGCTGCCGGTTTGTACACCGGTCGGGCCGATCTCCGAGCGGCTTCTCGGCTGGGCGATCGCGGTGGCGGTGTGTGTGCCAGCGGCGCTGTTCTTGTTCCCGCCCCGCCACCACGACGAGATCCGCCGCCGCGCGGCCGGCGTGTGCCACCGGTTGGCCGACGCCGTCGAGGGCGCGGCCACCGCCAAGGACGTCACCCGCGCGATGAACGAGCTGTGGGAGACGTTCATCGGCGCGGACTATCGGCCCGTCGGGCTCACCGCGGGCAGCCGGGCGTTGGTGCGGGTGGTCGACGACCTGGGCTGGCTGTCCGACCAGATCACCACCGACACCGCCGAGATGCTCGCCGATATGAAGCCGCCCGTGGTGCGGGTGCTGCGCGACTGCGCCGCGGTGCTGCTGACCTCCGACCCCGTCACTCGGGCCGCCCTTGGCGCCGACCTCAACCTGGCGCTGGCCGAACTGCGCGCCGCCGCTCAGGGGCACTACCGCGAGAATCTCGCCGAGATCCTCGGTGAACCCGACGACGCCGCGGCGGTGTCGGTGGGGCGCCGACTCATGCGCCGCCGCACGTTCTCGGCCACCGTCGGGGTGACCGGCCGCATCATCCGCAACGCCGCGGCCGCCGACGCCCGTCCGGTGTGGGCGCGGGTGCTGGGCCGCGGCCTGCCCGAGACCGGCACCGCCGACTGGGTGATGCCGGAGACGACGGCGGTCGCGGCGATCACCAAGGGGTTCGTCGCCGCCAGGGCGGTGGCGTTCCGTAACAGCGTGCGCACCGGCCTGGGGCTGGCCTCGGCCGTCGCGGTCACCCATCTGTTTCCCGTGGAACACGGCTTCTGGGTGGTGCTGGGCGCGATGTCGGTGTTGCGCAGCAGCGCATTGACCACCGGCACCCGGGTGGTGCGCGCCGTCACCGGCACCGTCATCGGCTTCGGCCTGGGTGTCGTCGTGATCGAACTGGTCGGCGTCGAACCGGTGGTCATGTGGATGCTGCTGCCGGTGGTGGCGTTCGGGTCGGCGTTCGTGCCCGAGGTCGCGTCGTTCATCGCCGGGCAGGCGGCGTTCACGATGATGGTGCTCATCGTGTTCAACCTGATCGCGCCGACGGGCTGGAGCGTGGGCCTGGTCCGTGTCGAAGACGTCATCATCGGCGCGCTGGTCGGCGTCATCGTGTCGCTGTTCCTGTGGCCGCGCGGTGCGCGCACCCGGGTGTTCCGGGCCATCGACGAGAGCTACTCGGTGGGCGCGAAGTTTCTCCTGTCGGCGGTGCTGCGGGTGACCCGGGGCGCCTCCGAGCACGCCAACGACCGGGTGATCGCGCTGAGCCATCAGGCGCTTTCGGCCACCCGCACAGTCGATGATGCTGTGCGACAGTATCTTTCGGAGAGCGGCGGGGCCACCGAGCTTCGTGGGCCGATGGTGCGCGCGGCCAACCGTGCCGTCCGGCTGCGCGCGGTGGCGGAATTGATCGCCGATGTGAACCCCCCGCCGCTGGGCGTCTACCCGGCCAGCCGCTCGGTGCTGGAGGCACACGCCGAGACCGTC
Source organism: Mycolicibacterium sp. XJ1819 (assembly GCF_053483675.1). Taxonomy (NCBI): domain Bacteria; kingdom Bacillati; phylum Actinomycetota; class Actinomycetes; order Mycobacteriales; family Mycobacteriaceae; genus Mycobacterium; species Mycolicibacterium sp. XJ1819. The sequence goes on from NZ_JBEFST010000004.1 coordinate 25,017, forward strand.
TGCTCACGGCTGACAGGGCAGGACAGCGGGCGCGCGCCGGTGCCGATCAGCGACGACTTCGTGGTGGCCCTGCGCGCCGAAGCCACCGACGACGACCTGGCGGTGGCCGCCGCCCTGCCGCTGTTGTCGGTCGCGGCCCACCTGGGTCACCTCGAGTTGCTCTATCCGCGGGCCGAGCCGCGACCGGAAGCGGTCGGGCACGCGAACTGACCGCTTCCAGGACACCGCGGCCCGCCCTCTCCGGCCACCGGAAGCCGACGCCGGCTGGCGACAACCGCGCAGCAGGCACAAGGTGTAACGTCCGCCGACAAGCGCTCTACCTGCGGTGAGTCCGCAACCGCGCGAGATTGCGGACCGAGCCCCTTCCACCGCCCTTTAAGATTGGCTGCGTGCAATCAGCCCATCGACTTGAGGTGAGCGTTTGCGCTATCCGAAGCCCGTCAGAGAGTTTGCTGTGGGTTCATCAGCACATTCTCGAAAGGCTCAGAAACCGGGGAGGTGCACAGCGCGTGCACCGCTTCGGTGCGCTGTTGGCGGCGCTGCTCGTGGCGTTGGTCAGCGCTCCTCCCGCATCGGCGATCGAGCCGCCCACGATCGACCCGGTGGCCGTACCGCCCGACGAAACGGGACCCGACCAGCCGATGGAACAGCGTCGGGTGTGCTCGGCGCCGACGGTCTTCCCGGACTCCAATTTCGCCGACAAGCCGTGGGCCAACGACTATCTGCGGCTCGGTGAGGCGCAGAAGTTCGCGACGGGCGCGGGCGTCACCGTCGCCGTGATCGACACCGGAGTCAACGGGTCGCCGCGGGTGCCCGCCGAACCGGGCGGCGACTTCGTCGACCAGGCGGGCAACGGCATGTCGGACTGCGATTCGCACGGCACGCTCACCGCGTCGATCATCGCCGGACGACCGTCGCCGACCGACGGTTTCGTCGGTGTCGCGCCCGATGCCCGCATTCTGTCGCTGCGCCAGACCTCGGAGGCGTTCCAGCCGGTCGGCGCCCGCAACGACCCCAACGATCCCAACACCACCCAGACCGCGGGGTCGCTGCGCAGCCTCGCGCGCGCGGTGGTGCACGCGGCCAACCTCGGCGCGCAGGTGATCAACATCAGCGAAGCAGCGTGCTACAAGGTGACCCGGCCGATCGACGAATCCGGCCTCGGCGCCGCGATCAATTACGCCGTCAACGCCAAGGGCGCGGTGATCATCGTCGCCGCGGGCAACACCGGACAGGACTGCTCGCAGAATCCGCCGCCGGATCCGGCCATGCCCGCAGACCCGCGCGGCTGGAAACAGGTGCAGACCATCGTCAGCCCCGCGTGGTACTCGCCGCTTGCGCTGACCGTGGGCGGCATCGCCCCGAACGGGCAGCCGAGCAACTTCTCGATGTCGGGGCCGTGGGTGGGGGCCGCGGCGCCCGCCGAGCACATGGTCGCGCTCGGATACGACGGCAACCCGGTGAACGCGCTGCAGGGCCAGGACGGTCCGATCCCGATCAGCGGCACCTCCTTCGCCGCCGCCTACGTCTCGGGTCTGGCAGCGCTGCTCAAACAACGCTTCCCCGATCTCACCGCGGCCCAGGTCATCAACCGGATCACCGCCACCGCACGGCATCCCGGCGGCGGCGTGGACAACTACGTCGGCGCGGGCGTCATCGACCCGGTGGCCGCATTGACGTGGGACGTGCCGGAGGGCCCGGAACGGGTGCCCTACAAGGTCAAGGAGATTCCCCCGCCGGCGTACGTCCCGCCACCGGACCGGGGCCCGATCACCGCCGTCGTCGTCACCGGGGTCGTCCTGGCCGCGGCGCTGGGACTCGGCGCGTTGGCGCGTCGCGCCTTGAGGCGCCGATGACGCGGGTCACTAGCCTGTTCGGGCTACGCTTCACGACGGGTCACGCCGTCTGGGCGGCGGCGTTGATTCCGGCGGCCGTTCTCTTCTTCGCAGCGCTGGATCTGCTGTGGCTGGGCATCACACTGGCGGTGCTGATCGCGCTGGGCGCGGTGGTGACCATCCGGGGGCGACGGCTCGCCGGCTGGGTGGCCGCGGTCTTCGCGCTGCGTCGACGTCACCGCAACGTGCCCGGCCAGCCCTCCGAGCCCGCGGTCGGGGCGACCGTGATGCCCGGCGACCACGTGGCGGTGCGCTGGCAGGATGACTATCTGGTCGCGGCCGTCGAGCTGATCCCGCGGCCGTTCACGCCGACGGTGATCGTCAACGGCGAGGCGTACACCGACGACGTGGTGCACACGCACCTGGTCGAGCAGTTGTTGGCCGCGCACTGTCCGGACCTCGAGGCCGACGTCGTCTCGGCGGGTTACCGCGTGGGCAAGACCGCGCCCGCCAGCCTGGTCGGGCTCTACGAGCAGGTCATCGGGCCGTATCCGGCACCCGCGAACCGGCGAACCTGGATTGTGCTGCGGGCCAACCCTGAACACACCCGCAAGTCCTCACAGCGGCGCGAATCCGGTGTGGCCGGGCTCGCGCGGTATCTGGTCTCCTCAGCGACCCGTATCGCAGATCAGTTGGCCAGCAACGGTATCGATGCCCGTCCCAGCCGCAGCTTCGACGACTACGACCGGGCCACCGAGATCAGCTTCGAACGCGAAACGTGGTCATCGATCAAGGGCCGCAGCACCTTCACGTCGGCCTACAGTGCACCCGGCGGGCCTGACGTGTGGTGGTCAGCACGCGCGGACCACACGATCACCCGGGTGCGGTTGCGGCCCGGCGCGGCCCCGACGTCGACGGTGCTGCTGACGACACTGGCGAATCCGACGACCCCGCGGGGCTTTTCGTGTCTGTTCGGCGGGCAGCGCGCAGCGTTGCACGGGATGAGCCCAGTCAACGATCACCATTACGAACTACCGATCGGCTCGGCCGGCGTGCTCGTCGGTGAGACGGCCGACCGCTACCCGGTCTACATGCCCTTCGACGATGTGGATGTGAGCATCAACCTGGGCGACGCGCGGTTGTTCACCCAGTTCGTCGTCCGGTCAGCGGCGGCGGGTGCGGTGGTCACGTTGCTGCCACAGTTCGGCGAGTTCGCGGGTTTCGTCAACGGTCACATCGGTCAGGTGGCCAAGGTCGCATGGCCGAAGGCCACGACGTTTCTGGGTCCGCATCCGGGTATCGGTCGAGTCGTGTTGCGGGAGAACTTCATCGATACGCCGCGACACGCAAGCCTGCCGATCCGGTTGATCAACCCGCGCGAGGAAAGTCGCTACCAGATGGTGCTGGAGGGCTGACCGATGACGACGGCGGCCGTGCGAGCGGAGGTGTGACCATGTCGAACGAGGTGCGCGTCAACCCAGCATCGCTGAGGGCACAGGCGACGGCCATGACGGCCCAACTCTGGATGACACCGTCAGGGCAGGCGCTTCCACCGGACGCCCTGCCGTTGGCGAAGACGGCCGTCACCAAACTCAACGAAAACGCCCGGGTGCTCATCGAATACCAGAAGTGGGCGCAGGCCGAGAACACGCGCATCGCAGAGATGCTCACCAATGCGGCCGCCGCTTACGAGAAGATCGACACGGAGTACAAGGACAAGCTCGACGATCCCGGCCGTCGGTCGGCGATCAACGCGATCCCACTTCCCGCCCCGGCCACCGAGTTGCCGCCGCTTCCCGACTCCCCTTCTGCATCAACGGGGGTGAGCGCAGCCGGATACAGCGACGTCAAGAAGACCGAGACCGATCTCAGCGCCGGCGACCACGGTAGTTCGCTCGATGCGGTTCAGGCCGAGTGGACGACGGCGCAGGGCTTTGTGGAGAGCCATGCGATGCAGAAGGTCGATGTCGACTGGGAAGGCGAGGCGGCCGACTCCGCGTTCGCCAGGATGAACGCGTTCAGCGAATGGCTTCACCAACTGTCGGCCGCTTGGGGCCGGCTGGTCCACTCCGCGGCCAAGCTCAGGGCTTCGCACCTGACCGCCGCCAACACCCACGTTCCCATCTTCACCAGATACGTTGCGCTGGAAGCGCAATTGCCCACCGCGCAGGGCGCGGCGGTGGAAGCCATCGTCAAGGAACTGCAAGAGCTTCAACGCCTCTCTGACGAGGTGCGCGAGGAGTACGCCAAGAACGCGACCGTCGACACCGTCCAGCTCGAGGACCCGCCCGGCGCGCAGCGCGGCGGAGCGGGCGTCTCCGCAGGCGGTTCCACGGGTGGCGGTGGCGGCGACCGGCCCACCGGTGACCCGGAGGCGGTGGCCCAACGGATGAGCGAGTCGCTGGGACAGGCACCACCGACCACCGCCAAGCCGGCAGGTGGCGCACCCAGCGGAGCAGGGGCGCCGGCCGGTGGCGGTTCCCCGTCGGGCGGCGGATCCCCTGGTGGCGGCGCGCCGACGGGTGTGCCGTCGGGGGTGCCCGGTGGCGAAGCGCCCAAACTCCCCACCGATCCGAGTCTGCGACCCGCGGCCGCCGGACGCGGCGGTGGTGGTTCGGGTGCCGGCGGCGGTGGTGGCGGCAAGGGGGCGATGCCGTTGTCCGCGGCGGTCACTGCCGAGACGGTCGCGCCGGCACCGCCGATACCGGTGGCCACCGGGGCAGCGGGCGCCGGAACCTCACCGACCGGGGCGATGATGGGCGGGGCGATGGGCGGCATGCCGATGCACGGCGCCGGCGCCCAGCAGGGCAAGGAGAAGCGCCGCGATCCGCGGCTGGCGCCCGACGAGGACCTCTACACCGAAGACCGGCCGTGGACCGAGGGAGTCATCGGTAACCGTCGACGCCGGGAAGTGCAGGAGGGCAAGCAGGAGGGCCAAGCCAAGTGACCGAGAACATGCACCCCGAAGTGGCCGCGGTTTTGCAACAGGCGCAGCAACTGCAGTCGATGATGGACGAGCAGCTGCACAAGATGGACACCGAAACCTACACCGCCACCGATGAATCCGAGACGGTCGAGGTCACGCTCAATGGCCACCACCATCTCACCGGTGCGTTCATCGAGGATGGCCTTCTTCGGTTGGGCTCCGAAGCCGTGCAGCAGCGACTCAATGAAGCGCTGCAGAACGCGACGGCCGCGGCGACCGCGGCCGTCGCTGAGGATCGGGCGCGCATCGACGCGGCCGTCGCCGAGATCACCGGAGATTCGACGAGTGCGGACACCTGGTGACGGGGCTGCCACTTCGTTTGCCGACGCGGGCGACCGTCTGGGTTTGGCCGGTGAATTGGGCGATCACTTTTCGCTGCTCCCAGTGGGGTTTTCGCGACACTAGGCCGTGAAGCCGCCGTCGACGTTCCAGGTCGCACCGGTCACGAATCCGGCCTCCGGGCCCGCCAAGAAGCTCACGATCGAGGCAACATCGCTGACATGCCCGTAGCGGCCCAGAGCCACCCCCTTCTTCAAGCTCTCGGAAAACTCCTCGCCGTTGTCGGGATTCGCGTCGGTGTCGATCGGACCGGGCTGCACGTTGTTCACGGTGATACCGCGCGAGCCGAGATCGCGGGCCAGGCCCTGGGTGAACGAGGCCACCGCGCCTTTCGTCATGCCGTACACCGAAAACCCGGGCGACGGCATGGAGTCCGCGTTGATGCTGCCGATGTTGATGATCCGAGAGCCCGCGCCTAGATGCGGCACCGCGGCGCGGGTCGCCCAGAACATTCCACCGATGTTGATCGCCACGAGACGATCGAATTCTTCGCCTGGAAACTCGTCGATCGGCGCCGCATAGGCGACAGCGGCATTGTTCACCAACACGTCCAGGCCCCCGAGTTCGGCGACGGTCCGCTCAACCGCGGCGGTCACCTGCCCTGGATCGGCGGCGTCGGCCTGGATCGCGACGGCCCGGCCGCCGTGTTCGGCGACTTCCGCGACGAGCTTCTCGGCCTGAGTCGCCGACGCCGAGTAGGTGAAGGCCACCTCGGCTCCGTCGGCTGCCAGTCGTCGTACCGTCTCGGCGCCGATTCCGCGCGAACCCCCGGTGAGCAGTGCTCGCCGCCCGGTCAAAGTCGCTGTGCTCATGTCATTGCCTTTCCGACGCCTTCTCAGATGATTTCGAACCGCTGTGTTACCTACTACCCTCACGTCAAGACGCTTGGCGGCCCACATATTCCCGTCGGGTCGCGCAGACGTGGTGGATCTGCGATGGCGGTGGGGCATCGCCGTCCAGGCCCGCAGCGGGGCGTGCCGCGCCGATCTGCATGCCGCGGCCGACAGGGCGCTGGCGGGTTGGCCCGGCGCCGACGTCAGCTCGCGAGCAACCCGTCGATCTGGTTGATCGCCTCGGTGGAGCCCTCTTCGACGCCCATCTCGAGCACCTTCTGCAGGCCCTCGGCCGATTCGTAGGTGCTGACGTAGGTGACCCTGGTGGCGCCCTCACCGATCTGCTCGAAGGTGTAGACACTGTGCGCGACCGGCATGTCGCTCGCCGGGTTGAGATCGTCGTCGGCGAACCCGTCCTCGAAACTGAAGCTGCGCGGCTCATCCACCGCGGTGACCTTCCAATAGCCGCCGTACTTCGCGCCGTCGGGTCCGGTCATGTAGTACGTGACGGTGCCGCCCGGGGTCAGCGAATGCTCGACCACCGTTGCCGGATACGTCGGCGGACCCCAGATCTTTTCCAGCTGACGTGGGTCGGCGTAGATCTGCCAGACCCGCTCGACAGGCGCCGCGAATTCCGCGGTGATCGTCAGGGTGCGGTCGTCGATGTTCTTGTCGATGTTTGTGACAGGCATGGTTATTCCTCGTTGAGTAGGTCGTCGATGCGAGCGATGCGGCCACGCCAGACGTCTTCGAGCTCGGTGAGCATCGAGGCGACTGATCGCACCGCCTCCACCTCGCCGCTCGCCAGCTGCTCGCGCCCCTGGCGGCGCTTGGAGATCAGTCCTGCCTTCTCCAGCACGGCGACGTGCTTTTGTACCGCGGCGAAGCTCATCTCGTAATTCGCCGCGAGCGCGGTGACCGAGTGTTCACCGGCCAGCACCCGACGAAGGATGTCCCGCCGCGTCCGGTCAGCCAGGGCGTGGAAGAACGCGTCCGCCCTGTCCTCGTCCCGATCCGTCACCCTCTCCAATATACAACTGATTGGTTGTATGCTGTCAACCCTCGGCTCGCGCGCCGGCCAGGATCTCCGTGGCCATCTCCCGCATCTCGACCTTGCGCACCTTGCCGGTGACCGTCATCGGGAACTCGTCGACGAAATGGACGTACTGGGGGATCTTGTGAGACGAGATCTTTCCGGTCGCGAACTCCTTGAGCTCGGCTGCGGTGAACGGTTTTGCCTCTGCGCGCAGGCGCACCCATGCCATCAGCACCTCGCCGTACTTGTCGTCGGGCACGCCGATGACCTGGGCGTCGAGAATGTCGGGGTGGGTGTACAAGAACTCCTCCACCTCACGGGGGTAGATGTTCTCACCGCCGCGGATCACCATGTCCTTGATGCGGCCGGTGATCTTGACGTAACCGTCGGCGTCCATCACCGCAAGGTCGCCGGTGTGCATCCAGCCGTCGGCGTCGAGAACCTCAGCGGTCTTGTCGGGCTCGTTCCAGTAGCCCAGCATGACGCTGTATCCGCGGGTGCAGAACTCCCCGGGCACGCCGCGGGGCACGACCTCCCCGGAGTCGGGGTCGACGATCTTGATCTCCAGGTGCGGCCCCGCACGACCCACGGTGCCGACCCGCAGGTCGAACGCGTCGTCGGTTCGGGTCTGCGTCGAGACCGGTGACGTCTCGGTCATGCCGTAGCAGATCGAGATCTGCGCCATGTGCATCTTGTCGATGACCTGACGCATGACCTCGGCCGGGCACGGCGAACCGGCCATGATGCCGGTGCGCAGACTGCGTAGGTCGTAGCCGTCGAAATCCGGCAGGTTCAGTTCGGCGATGAACATCGTGGGCACGCCGTAGAGACTGGTGCATTTCTCGGCCTCGACGGCCGCCAACGTCTTCGCCGCGTCGAAGCCGGCGGCGGGGATGACCATCGTCGAACCGTGGGTGGTGGCCGCGAGGTTTCCCATCACCATCCCGAAGCAGTGATAGAACGGCACCGGGATGCAGATCCGGTCGGCGGCAGTGTAATTGCACAGCTCGCCGACCAGGTAGCCGTTGTTGAGGATGTTGCGGTGGGACAGCGTGGCGCCCTTCGGCGCGCCGGTGGTGCCCGAGGTGTACTGGATGTTGATCGGGTCGTCGGCAGACAGCGCCGCGGTTCGCTCGGCCAACGCCTCCAACACCTGCGGTGACGGTTCGGCCGACAAGTCCGCCCAGCCGGGCGAACCGATGATGACGGCGTGGTCGAGTCGAGGACACCCCGCCTTGGCCGCGTCGAGCATGCCCACATAGTCGGCGCCGCGGAACTCCGCTGCGGCGATCACCACCCGGATGTCGGCATGGTTGAGGGTGTATTCGAGTTCGTGCTGTCGGTAGGCCGGGTTGATCGTGACCAGGATGACCCCGCATTCGGCGGCGGCGTATTGCGTGAGAACCCATTCCGCGCAGTTCGGCGCCCAGATGCCGATGCGGTCCCCCGGCGCCAAACCCAACCGCATCAAGCCGACTGCCAGCTCCTGCACCTGGGCGCAGAACTCGCGGTAGGTCCAGCGTCGGCCGGTGGGAACGTCGACCAGGGCCTCACGGTCCGGATGCGCAACGGCCGTCTGGCGCAGGGATTCCGGGATCGTCATCTCCAGCAGCGGTGGGTTGCTCTCGCCGCGCGCATACGACGGCGCCGCGGCGTACCGCTCCCGCAGCCGACCCTTGACCAGCTTGCCGGTCGGCGTGCGCGGGAGGTCGTCGTCGAATTCGTAGCGGCGCGGCACCTTGTAATGCGCGATGCGCTCACGCAGGAAACTATCCAGCGTCGCCGCCAGTTCATCGTTCGTCGCCCGGTCGGCTTTGCTGGCCGGATGCACCACGGCGACAACAGATTCCCCCATCTCGTCGTCGGGCACTCCGATCACGGCCACGTCGAAGACCGCTGGATGCAGCGCCAGCGCGTTCTCGATCTCCTGCGGGTAGATGTTGACCCCACCGGAGATGATGGTGAACGACTTGCGGTCGGTCAGATACAGGTATCCGTCCTCGTCGAGGTAGCCGATGTCGCCGCTGGTGGTCCAGGTCGGGTGGTCGGGGTGGCGGGTCTCGGCGGTGCGGTCGGGATCGTTGTGGTACTCGAACGGCACCACCTCGCGTTCGAAGTAGACCGTGCCGATCTGCCCGGCCGGCACGTTCATCCCGCTGTCGTCGCAGATGTGCACGACGCCCAGCCGGGAGCGGCCGACCGATCCGGGACGCTGCAGCCACTCCTGGCTGTCGATCATGGTGACGCCGTTCATCTCCGTGGAGGAGTAGTACTCCAACAGGATCGGGCCCCACCAGTCGATCATCGCCTGTTTGACGTCGACCGGGCACGGTGCGGCGGCGTGCACCGCGGACCGCAGCGACGACACGTCATAGGATTCGCGCACCGAAGGGTCGAGTTTGAGCATCCGGATGAACATCGTTGGCACCCATTGACTGTGGGTCACCCGGTACCGCTCGATCATCCGCAATGCCTCTTCGGCGTCGAATCTGCGCATCATCACCACGGTGGCGCCGCTGCGGTGGGCCATCGCCATGAACCGCAGCGGGGCGGCGTGGTAGACCGGCGCCGGCGACAGGTAGACCGAATCCGCATCCAATCCGATGGTGGGGCCGAACAGAGCTGTGACCGCGTCGCCGGGTTGGTCCACCTCGCGATCGGGAAGCGGAACCTTGATGCCCTTCGGAAACCCGGTGGTGCCCGAGGAATACAGCATGTCCACCCCGCACGGCTGAGCGGGCAGGGGTTGTGGCGAGGCCGCCGCGATGATCGCCTCGTAGTCGTCGAAACCGTCCACGTCGCCCAGGGCGATTTTGCGCTCGACCCTCGGCGTTTGCGCGACGACGGCACCTGCGATCGCCGCGTAGCGTTGGGCGACCACCAAAGTGGTTGCGCCGCAGTCGTTGACGATGTAGGCGATTTCGTCTGCACTCAGCTGCGAGTTGATGTAGGTGATGTACAGGCCAGACCGGATGGCAGCCCAGTAGATCTCCAACGCGCGGGCCTGATTGTCGCTCAGAATCGCCACATGGTCGCCGGGCCGGACACCCTCGTCGTAGAGGTGCCGGGCGAAGCGCTGCGACCGGCTGTCGAGTTCCCGGTAGGTCAGGGTCTCACCGGTTTCGGCAACGATGACCGCCGGCTTGTCGGGGGTGCTTGCTGCGTGGGTGCCCGGGTACATCGGCGTACTCCTCTGTGCTGCTTACGATTCAGTGGTGGTGATGCCCCATGCCGACGCGAGCCAGATCGCCCGGACGGTGTCGAGCATGGTGCGGGTCTGCGACTCGGCGCACCGGTTCACGCGATCCTGGTAGAACACGTGCATGGTCATTTCCAGGAGCGTGCGGACCAGTGTGGGGACATCGTCGGAAACGGGTCGGGCGTGGCCGTGTTCGCGGTCCTTGATCACCTGGTCGGCCAGGATGCCCGCCAATCGCTCGTTCCAGTTGTCCCAGAGGGTGGCCAACTGTTCGTCGAGCGGGATGGCCTGCACCGACGCGACGAGGACGGCCTCGTGCGCATGCCACTCGGCGACCGCGGCGCCGGCGGTACGGTCGATGAACTCGGCGACCGTCTCGTTGTCGAACCGGACGAAGGCCTTGGCCCGCTCCATGAGGTCAGACCAGACGTCGGAGGTCAGCACGGCCAGTGCGGCGTACTTGGATTCGAAGTAGAAGTAGAACCCGGATCGTCGAACGCCGGCCTCCTCGGCGATCTCGCCGACGGTCAGTTCCCCGATCGGCCGGTGGGCGAGCAGTTTCGTCAGGGCGTCGAGGATCGCCCACTGTTGCCGTTGACCTTTGCTCGGCGCTCGCCGATCCCCGGTCACCGAAGTGCCAGACACCGTGTCAACTCTATCGAGATTCGGCCGGTCGGGTGACCAGACGGCCGCGCACGTCGCCGGTCTCCAAACGCTTCAGCGCGGTCGGCAGATCGTCGAAGGCGAACTCTTCGACGACCGGCTTCAAGCACCCGGCCGCGATCAGGTCCAGTACGGCCCCCAGTTCGTCGAGGCTCGCCCCGAACGAGCCCCGCAACTGGACATTCTTGAGCACCAGTTGCTGGCTGGGAACGGGGATCTCGGGCTCACCGAGTCCGACGACCACGACACGGCCGCCCGGCTTGACCGCGGTCACCGCATCGGCCGTCGTAGTGCCCGCGCCGGCGAAGTCGACCACCGCGTCGATGGGGTCGGAAACATCTGCGACCGCGGTGAAGCAAGCGCGGGCGCCCTGGGCCGCGGCGGCGTCGAAGGTCGCCGGTTCCACGTCGACGCCGTAGACGGTGGCGCCCCGCAGGGCCGCGATGCGTACCGCGTTCAGGCCCAGACCGCCGAGCCCGATGACGGCGACGGTCGAGTCGGGTCCGACCCCGGCTTCGGCGACGACGGCGTGATAGGCGGTGGCCACCGCGTCGGTGGCCACCGCGGCGTCGGTGAACACGACGTCATCGGGGATGCGCACCAGATTGCGGACCGGAGCCACCGCCTTCTCGGCATAGCTGCCGTCGAAGCCCAACCCGATCCCGTCGCTGAACACGTTGTGCTCGCCGACCGGATGGGCGACCTGGGCGACCGCGACACGGTCGCCGACGTCGAACCCCTCGACGCGGGCGCCGAGGGCCGAGATGGTTCCGGCAACCTCGTGGCCGAGGACGATGGGGCGCTTTCCGAGCATGCCGTCGCCCTGGCCGTTGACGATGTGGACGTCGGACAGGCACATGCCGGCCGCTTGCACGTCGATGAGCACTTCGCCCTCGCCGGGCTGTGGAATCGGGAGCTGCACCGCGACCAGGCCGGTGGCGGCCGATTCGTACTGGTATGCCTTCATCACCTGTCTGCCACCTCCGGAATGAGCACCGGTTTGACGACCTCACCTGCCAGGGAACGCTTCTCGGCGGTGTTGATCTCCGACAGCGGGAAGGTCTCGATCATCCGGTCGAACGGGAACCGGCCGGCCCGCCACAGTTCGATGAGGGTCGGGATGAGCGCCTGCGGGTCGGCGTCGCCCTCGAGGATGCCCGTGACGGTGCGCCCGACGGTCAGCGCCATCGGCCCGATCGCCAGATCACCCTGCTGGACACCGACGAGTCCCAGCGTGCCCCGCTGGTCGAGCGCGTCGAGCGTGGCGGCGATGACCGCGGGCAGTCCGGTGGTGTCGAGGCCGTAGCGTACTCCCGCGGGTGCGATCGCGCGGATCTGCTCGGTGAGATCGCCGTCACCGGCCAGGATGGTGTGGGTGGCGCCGAGTTCCTCGGCGAGCGTGAGCCTTTCGGCGTTCACATCGACAGCGATGACGGTGGTCGTGCCGGCCACCTTCGCGGCCATCACACCCGACAGCCCGACGGCGCCGGTGCCCGTGATGACGATGGCATCGCCCGGCCGGACGCGCAGCACCTCGAGCACGGCGCCCGCCCCGGTCTGCACACCGCAGCCCAGCGGGCCGAGCAGTTCCAGCGGCAGGTCCTTGTCGACGACGACGGCGTTGCCCGCGTCGACGACCGTATGCGTCGCAAACGAGGATTGCCCGAACCACCGCCCGGCCACCGGCTTTCCGTCGGTGTCGGTCAGCGGTGCGCCGCCCTCGACACCGGGTCCGGCCAGGTTGCGCTCCAGGAAGGTGTCACAGTAGGCCGGGTGCGCGGCCCGGCAGTTGGCGCAGGCGCCGCAGGAGTCGAAGCTGAGCACGACGTGGTCGCCCACCGCAACGGTGTCGACCGCGGCGCCGACGGCCTCGACGACCCCCGCGCCCTCATGGCCGAGCACGATGGGCGGCGCGCCGAACCCGGCGGCGGCCCTGGGCAGGACGTCGGTGTGGCAGTGTCCGGCGCCGACGATGCGGACCAGGACCTGATGGTCGGCCGGGGCGGCCAGTTCGAGTTCTTCGATGCTCAATTGCGCGTCTTCGCCACGCAGCACGGCGGCGGTGATTCTCATTGCGGCACTCCTTTTTTCACGGCAGGAAGATCGACTTGACCTGCTGGTAGGCGGCGAGGCCCTCGGGTCCGAGTTCACGCCCCAACCCGCTGGCCTTGACGCCCCCGAACGGCGCATGCAGGTCGAGGTTGTAGTTGTTCACCCCGATGCTGCCGGTCTGCACGCGGCGCGCGACGTCGAGACCGCGGTCCTGATCGCTGGTCCACACCGAGCCGCCCAGCCCGAAGTCGGAGTCGTTGGCGATCGCCACCGCCTCGTCGATGTCGGTGCAGGGGATCACCGCGAGCACCGGCCCGAAGATCTCCTCGCGGGCGATGGTGTGGCTGTTGTCCACCTTGTCGAAGATCGTGGGTTCGACGAACCAACCGCCGTCGGTGCCCGCCGGCCGGCCACCGCCCGTGGTGATCCGCCCGCCGTCGGCCACCCCCTTCTCGATGTATCCCTGGACGCGGTGCTGTTGGTTTGCCGTCGCCAGCGGTCCGATCTGAGTGGCCGGGTCCAGTGCGTCGCCGACCACCAGTGCCCGCGCGAAGTCGGTGAGCAGATCCACGGTCTCGGCGTAGCGGGCCCGCGGTGCGAGCACTCGGGTGCCCAGGTAGCAGGTCTGGCCGTTGTTCATCAGCGTTGCGGCGAAGAACTGTTCCAGCAGCGACGGCAGGTCGGCGTCGTCGAGGATGATCGAGGCGGACTTGCCACCGAGTTCGAGGGTGACCGGCCGGATCAGCCGACCGCAGACCTCGCCGATGGCGCGGCCGGCCGCGGTGGAACCGGTGAAGGCGACCTTGTCGACACCGGGGTGCGCGACAAGGTAAGCGCCCACCTCGCGGCCGCCGGGCACGATGTCGATGACTCCGGCGGGGATGCCGGACTCCTCGATCGCCTCGGCCAGCAGGTAGGAATCGAGGATCGTCTCCGGTGAGGGTTTGACCACGACCGTGCAGCCCGCGGCCAGCAGCGGCGCGAGCTTGAAGAAGGTCAGCGTCTGGGGGAAGTTCCACGGCACGATCGCGGCGACCACGCCGATCGGTTCGCGCCGGACCACCGTGGTGCCGCCGGCGAACGCGCCCCGGTCTTCCTCGGCGGGTTGGCCGGCGGCGAGTTCGGCGTAGTAGTTCAACAACATCGCGGGCATGACCGCCTCGGTGGCCTTCGCGATCGAGATCGGCATGCCGTTTTGGACGCTGACCGCGTTCGCGATGGCGTCGCCCCGCGCCGTCAGCGCCGCGGCGAGCGAGGAGATCGCCGACATCCGCTCCTGCGCAGGCCAGCGGGACCACTCGGAGTCGTCGAAGGCTCGCCGGGCGGCACCGACCGCGGCGTCGACGTCGGCCTCAGCGGCCGCCGGTACCGTCGCGATCTGGTTGCCGGTGCTGGCCTCGACGATCTCGATGCTCTCGGCGGTCGCCGGGGCGGCCCACGCTCCGTCGATCCAGAAGCCCTTGGGGTCGGTAAACGTCATCGTCACTCCTACGGGATGTTGCTTGCCAGCTCGGCGTCGACCTGGGTGGTGAAGTCGAGGATGGTGCGCGCCACCAGGTCCGGGTCGTCATACATCGGCACGTGGCCCACCCCGGCCAGGGTGCTGAACTCGGCCTGCGGCACCAGCTTCGGGAACCGGGCCCCGTACGGCTTGAGGGGGATCAGCGTGTCGCGCGCCGACCAGGCGATGTGCACCGGACAGTCGATGCTGCCGAGGTGGCGTTCGCGGGCCAGCACGTCGGCCATGAGTTCGTGGTAGACCTCGCAGCGCAGGTTGTCCCGTACGAATGCGGCGGCGTCCACCACCGACACTCGGTCGCTGTGCGCCATCGCGGCGCTGAGCAGAAGGTGCCGAATGGGCCTGGGGCGCAGCACCATTTCGGCATAGGGCGCCACCGCGGAGAAGATCGGGCGGGCCGTCTTCAGCTTGAGCGCAAGTTGGCGGATGTGCCTGCCGCGCGGCTCCCAGCCCAGCGCCGGAGACAACGCCGTCACCGACAATGCCCGCCCGCGTGACGCCAGCTCCAACGAGAGCCACCCGCCGAGCGAATTGCCGACCAGGTGGGCGCGGCCGATGCCGGCGCGGTCGAGGTCCCGCTCCAGCTGATCGGCCAGGGCCTCGACGGTGACCGCCGTGCCGGCGGGCAGTCTCGGCCCGCGCGCATGACCGGCCAACCGCGCGACGGACACGTCGTGGTGTTCCTCCAGCGCGGGGACTACCGGAACCCAATTGCGCCAGCTGCCGCTGAACCCGTGGATGCACACCAATGGCGTGGCATCCGCTTGTCGGCTGGACACGGGCGACCTCCTCGACTCGACAAAGTTGACATAGCGTCAAGTTCTAATGACACTATGTCATGAAGCGACGGAAATCACCACACCTCCCAGGAGAGATCGTGCACACGAGCAGCACTCATACCGATCGGTCGATGCCAACCGAGGTGCGCATCGTGGTCGTGGGCGCCGGCATGGCGGGTCTGGGAACAGCGCACCGACTGCTGGAGGCCGGCATCGACGACTTCGTCGTCCTGGAACGCGCCGACCGGGTCGGTGGCACGTGGCGTGACAACGACTATCCGGGGTGCGCGGTGGACGTTCCGTCGGCCTTCTACTCGTACTCGTTCGCACCGAAGCACGACTGGAGCCACGCGTTCGCACGGCAGTCCGAGCTGCTGGCCTACCTCGAAGACTTCGCCAGTCGGCCACAGATCGCCGAGCGGCTACACCTCTCCTGCGGGCTGACCTCCGCCGCATGGGACGACGAGCGGCGACGCTGGACCGTGCAGACACCGAAGGGCATGATCTCGGCGCAACTGCTGGTACCGGCGGTCGGCATCCTCAACCGGCCGTCCACACCGGACATCCCCGGCCTGGATTCGTTCGCCGGCAAGGTTTTCCACACCACGGCATGGGATCACGACTATTCGCTGACCGGTAAGCGGGTAGCGGTGATCGGGACGGGATCGACGGCGTCCCAGGTGATCCCGGCCATCGCGCCGGACGTGGGGCAGCTGACGGTCTTCCAGCGCTCGGCCGGGTGGGTGTTGCCGCGCGTCGACTGGAAGGTCCCGCGCATCGAGAAGCTGCTGATGAAGCACGTCCCCGGTCTGCAGAGGTTTCGCCGCTGGCGTCAGCACTGGATGCGCGAGGTGTTTCTGCTGCCCGCACTGCTCAAACCGGGTCGCGACATCGCCGCGATAGAAGCATTGTGCCGCTGGCATCTGCGCCGCCAGGTGCCCGACCCGGCGATTCGGGCCAAACTGACACCGAAGGACGCGTTCGGGTGCAAACGTCCCATCATGTCCAGTGACTATCTGGGCACGTTCATGCGCCAGAACGTCGACCTGGTCACCGAACCCATCACCGAGATTCGGCCGAACGCGGTGGTGACCGCGGACGGGCGCGAGCATGAGATCGATGTTCTGGTGCTGGCCACCGGCTTCAGACCCTACGAGTGGGCCGATGCGGCCCGCGTCGTCGGTCGTGACGGTGTGACCCTCGATCACGACTGGCGTGAACACGGCGCACGCTCCTACCTCGGCGGAGCGGTGCACGGCTTCCCGAACTTGTTCTACGTGGTGGGTCCGAACACCGCGGTGTTCACCTCGATCCTGTTCATGATCGAACGGTTCATCGAGCACTTCGTGACCGTCGTCAAGGAGATGGACCGCCGCGGCCTGGATGTGGTCGAGGCGCGTTCGGACGCGCAGGACGAGTTCGGCGAGGAGATGGACCGTCGACTCGACGGAACGGTGTGGACCAGCGGCTGCACCAGTTGGCTGTTGCACGAGAGCCGGCACAATTCCACGCTGTGGCCCGGTGACACCACCGAGATCGCCAGCCGGCTGCGGCATTTCGACCCGCTGGCCTACGACGTATCGACCGTCGACGGTTCGACGCCGGAGCTTCCGCGCGTGCCCCAGTTCATCTGAGCCATTGTTCAGTTGACAGAGTCACTCTGTCAACTGTAGCTTGCGCGATATGCGGGTACGGCTGCTGGATACCTGGGCCTCGACTCTGCCGAGCGACGACGACCATCCCTACCGGACCGGTCCGTGGCGGCCTCAGGTGAACGAGTGGAGCGCCGAGGACCTCGACGTCGTCGAGGGTGAGGTGCCCGCCGATCTGGACGGGATGTATCTGCGCAACACCGAGAACCCGCTGCATCCGGCGATCACCAACTACCACCCGTTCGACGGCGACGGCATGATCCACATCGTCGAGTTCGGCAACGGGAAAGCCCACTACCGCAACCGGTTCGTGCGCACCGACGGCCTGCTCGCCGAGCAGCAGGCTGAAGGCTCACTGTGGGCGGGGTTCATCGAGATGCCGTCGGACGCCAAACGCACCGACGGCTGGGGCGCGCGCACCCGCATGAAGGATGCGTCGAGCACCGACGTGGTCGTACACCGCGGGATGGCGCTGACCAGCTTCTACATGTGCGGCGACCTCTACCAGGTCGACCCGTACACCGCCGACACCGTCGGCAAGGAGACCTGGCACGGAAGGTTCCCGGATTGGGGAGTCTCGGCGCACCCCAAGGTCGATCAGGTGACCGGTGAACTGCTGTTCTTCAGTTACCGCAAGGACGCGCCCTACTTGCGGTACGGCGTGGTCGACAAGGACGCCAACCTGGTGCACCACACCGACGTTCCCCTGCCCGGGCCGCGGATGCCGCACGATATGGCGTTCACCGAGAACTACGTGATCCTCAACGACTTTCCGCTGTTCTGGGAGCCGTCATTGCTCAAGCGGGACATCCACGCGCCGGTCTTTCATCCCGAGATGCCGTCACGGTTCGCCGTGCTGCCCCGGCGGGGCGATCAGTCGCAGGTGCGGTGGTTCGAGACCGCCCCGACCTACGCCCTGCACTTCGTCAACGCGTTCGAGGACGGCGACGAGATCGTGCTCGACGGGTTCTTCCAGGCGAACCCGACGCCGTCGACCGAAGGCGCCCGTTCGCTGGAGGAAGCGGCCTTCCGCTATCTGGGGCTCGACGGATTCGAGTCCCATCTGCACCGCTGGCGCTTCAACCTCGCCACCGGCGCCGCATCCGAGGAGCGCCTCGGCGAGGACTTCACCGAATTCGGCATGCTCAACGGGGATTTCCAGACTCGGCCGTACCGCTATGTCTACGCCGCCACCGGTAAGCCCGGGTGGTTCCTGTTCAACGGCGTGGTCAAACACGACCTACACACGGGCAGCGAGGAACGCTACGTGTTCGGCGACGGCGTGTTCGGCAGCGAAACGGCGATGGCCCCCCGGCCGGGAGGCGGCGCCGAGGACGACGGATACCTCGTCACCCTCACCACCGACATGACCGATGATGCGTCCTACTGCCTGGTGTTCGATGCCGCACGCATCGGCGACGGCCCGATCTGCAAGCTGCGGCTGCCCGAACGCATCTGCAGCGGAACACACTCCACCTGGGTCTCCGGTGAGGAGCTGCGCCGCTGGCCTCGACCCCGGTGACCGCACCCGGCGACGTCAACGCCATCGGGCGGATGCTCGCGTTGCTCGGCGACGAGTGGACACTGTTGCTGGTACGCGAATCTCTATTGGGTGCACGCCGTTTCACCGACTTCACGGCGCTGCCCATCTCCAATGCCGTGCTCAGCAACCGGCTGCGGTCGATGGTCGACGACGGCCTGTTGGAACGCCGCGTCTACCAGGTCCAGCCACCGCGTGCCGACTACCACCCCACGGAGCCCTGCCGGGCGCTGTGGCCGGTGCTGGTGTCGATATGGCATTGGGAACGGACCTGGGTCGACGACCACACCCAGTCGTTGCCGGCCATGCGCCACCACGGATGCGGTCAGAACTTCTCGCCGATCCTTCGGTGCGGTCACTGCCGGCAACCGGTGGAGTCCGCCGACATCGACGCCTCGTGGGGTCCCAGCGGCGGCTGGCAGCGCTCGGTCCCGCGCGCCGTCACACGCCGCCGCGTGCGCGCCGACGCACCGGCCGACGCGGGCCTGTTCCCCGAAACCATGGCGATCTTCGGCAACCGGTGGGCCTCGGCCGTCGTCGGCGCCGCATTTCTCGGGACCCGCCGGTTCAGCGACTTCCAGAGTCGGCTGTCGGCGCCCGCCGCGGTGGTGACTGACCGATTGCGGGTGTTCTGTGAGATCGGGGTCCTGCAGGCGGCGGCCCATCCCGGGCGCGCGGACTGGTCCGAATACCACCTCACGCCAAAGGGTTCGGCGTTCTTTCCCGTCGTCGCGACCGCGATCGGATGGGCCGAGAGCTACCGTGGTTCACCCGACGGTCCTGCCCTGGTCTTCACCCACACCGCATGTGCGCACCCGTTCGTCCCCGAGCTGGCCTGCGATCAGTGCGAAAAGGCGTTGGCGGGCAGCGCGATCGAGGTCGTCGCCTAGCCGGTGAAACCTTCGCCCGACGTCGAGCGGTCGTGGCTGGTGAAGTTCAGCGGAATCTGCCGTCCCGCGGCGATCTTGTCCAGCATGGCGATCCGCTCGCGGGCGGCCGCACCGGTTCTCTTGCGGTGCTCGCGGATCGGATTGGACCACGGCAGACGGTCGGCCACCCTCGCGATACCGACGTTGATCCTGGTGAGGTTCTCGAAGATCCGTACCCGGCGCTCGAAGTTGTAGCCCAGCGGCTCGAAGAGGCTGCCCGCAACCATCGCCTCGATCTGCTGGTAGCCGAACACCACGCCCGCCGGGACCAGCGCGACGCTCGCGGTGAGCTGGTTGGCGTGCCGGGCCACCAACTTCCTGGCCCAGCCGGGAAGGGTTTCGGTCAGGGTCATCAGGTGCGCGGGTCCGGCGATGGCGTCGACGAGTCGAGCCCGCCACGGGGACGGGTTGCCGCCGCGGGCCAGGACGTAGTTCAACGACTTGATCAACTCCAGACCGTCTTTGGAGTGCAGCCGTTCGGGCGCGCCCCACAAGCGGCCCGAGAACGACGAGTACTCCGCGAGATCCTCGAGCTGCTCGCGGGTCAGCCTGCGACCGAACGCATGGTCGACGAGCCGGCTGAGCAACATCCCGCTGCCGAACCCCAGCAGCGACGTGACCGGAATGGGCTCGCCGAACTTGAGATACACCTCATCGCCCCACTTTCGGCGCAACCCACGAGTGGCCAGCGCGTGCATCAACCGCACCCGCACCACATCCTGGAAGGCCTCCGACTGGCGATCGAAGATGTCGGGCAGCGTGAACTCGGCGAAGACGCGGGCGGTTTCGATGAACCGGCGCGGGCCGTCGTCGGCGAACCGACCGGTGGCGCCGGTGGCGGCGGAGATGTCGCCGGTCATCGCGGTCTCGTAGAACGCCCACCCGCGGATGATCATGGTGGCGGCCATGGTGCTCGACATCGCCAGCATCCTGCCCCGCTCGGCGGCTTCCAGATCGAACTGGCCGGGCAACTGATCCAGATGTTCGAAGAACTCGACGAACTCTCGGGGCGGATCGTCAAGCGTGGCGATCCCGCGGGTCAACGCCTGCTCGAACAGCGCGCGCCCCTTCTCGTGCCCGACCCGTTCGAACGCGTCGACCACGCCGACCATGTATTCGTCGCCTTGCCAGAAATAGTCATCGCGCAGACGCGTGAGCTCGTTGGGTTCGACCTCTTTGTCGATGTCGATCCACCCGCCGAACATGAACTCGCGCATGTGCCGCCACTGGCCGGCGAAGTGATCGCGGCCCGGCGGGGTGGGCCGCAACGGTCGGTCGGGGTGATCTCGCCGATTGAAGTCGACGTCGTCGAGCCGAATCTTTGGACGCTCTTTGGTCACCGTCATCCAGCAACAACCCACTCTCGGAGGTATCGAGGCACTGCCTTCGACGTTAGCTCCCGGGCCACCGAATGTGAACGCCCGCCGTCCTTGACGGCGTCGTCAGCGACTGCGAGCATTGTGATCTTCGTCATAGGACTACTCGGTCCGACCCGGACAGAGGGGCGCAGCACCATGGCCGACAAGAATATGTACACCGACGCACCCACACCCTGCTCGTGGGAGGTTCCCAGCGCGGGCGACGCGCGCTTCAACTGGGAGTACCAGGATGGCCGCGCCCGACTGCTCTCCCTGTATCAGAAGGGAAAGGACAAGCAGTGGGACGCCCAGTCCCGCATCGACTGGGCCAAGGACGTGGATCCGATGAATCCGATCGGCTTGCCCGACGAATTCCATCCACTGTTCGGCAGCCCGATGTGGGAGGCGGCCGACGAGACACGTCGAGCCGAGATGCGCCAGCACTCGCAGGCCTGGCAGTTCTCGCAGTTCCTGCACGGCGAACAGGGCGCGATGATCTGCGCGGCCAAGATCGTCGAGGTGGTCCCGGATGTGGACGCCAAGTTCTACGCGGCCACCCAGACGATGGACGAGGCCCGACACGTCGAGGCGTTCTCGCGATTCCTGCACGAGAAGGTGGGCCTGGTCTACCCGATCAACAAGAACTTGACGGCCCTGCTGGAGGACACGCTGCGCGATTCCCGGTGGGATATGCCGTATCTCGGCATGCAGGTGCTGATCGAAGGGTTGGCGCTGGCCGCCTTCGGTGTGCAGCGGGACCTGGCGCAGCCGGACTCGACGGCCAAGCAGTTGCTGGCGTACGTCATGCAGGACGAAGCCCGACACGTCGCGTTCGGCCGAATCTCGTTGAAGGACTACTACTCTGCGCTGACCGACGCCGAGCGTGACGAGCGGGAGGAGTTCGTCGTCGAGGCCTGCTACCTGATGCGGGACCGCCTTCGCGGCGACGAGGTCTTCGAGACCCTCGGCCTCGACGTCAAGGCATGTACAGAGTGGGTGGAGACGGCACCGATGCTGAACCAGTTCCGCGCGCATCTGTTCAGCCGCATCGTGCCGATCGTCAAGGACATCGGGCTGTGGGGCGACAAGGTCCAGAGGGCGTTCCGGGACATGGGTGTTCTAGAGATGGGCAGCTTCGACATCGAGACCCTGATGAAGGCCGACGAGGATCAGGCCGAGGCGCTGGACAAGGCGCACGCCGAGATGGCGATCCGGGCCGCCGAGGTCGATCAGGTGATCGCCGCCGGCGCGAGCGCTGACTAGGTACAACTAGGCGACCGAGTCGCGCCGGGCTCGGCTCGGCGCCAGAATGCGCTGTAGGAAGGCGATCTGGCCGTTGACCACCCGCTCATGCCAGCCGGCGCCGGGATAGACGTCGAAGTGGTCGCACGGGTAGTGATGCACCGTCGCCCGCATTCGCGTCGCCGCCGACGTGGCCGGCGCGGGAGGTGCGATCCGGTCCAGATCGCCGATCTGCACGAGGGCCGGGCAGGTGACCCGCGTTGCCCTCGTGATGGGTCGGTGTCCGGCCATGTCCAGCACCAGTCGGGCGGCGAACTCGTTGCGCCAGGTGGGCCCGGCGATACCGACCATTCCCTCCACGGCGCCGGCTGCGCTCAGGCCTGCCACCTCGCCGGGCGGAGCCACCACCGGAACGAGCACGGGCGGACGGCCGAGCAACTTCGCCACCACGTCGCGTGCACCGTACGCCATCATCCGCATCACGTAGCGGGGTCCGAGCGTGCGAAGCATGTCGGCCACCACGGCCAGACCGTCGGTCGCGGGTGTCAGCGAGATGACCCCGGCCAGGTCCGGGTCCTCGGCGGCGACCCGGATGACGTGTCCGCCGGACAGGGATACTCCCCAGGCCACGATCCGCGCCGAATCCACACCCTCGAGCCGGCGTGCGTAGTCGATCACCGCATGGTAGTCGGCGACCTGCCCGGTCAGTGAGACCAATTGCCTTGGTTGGCCGCTGGATTCGGCGAAGTGTCTGTAGTCGAAGGTCACCACGTCAGCTCCGGCGCCCGCCAGTGCCTCGGCGAAATCGAACAGCCCGCTGTCCTGGGTCGCGCCCAGGCCGTGCGCCATGACCACGCAGGGACGCCCACCTGGACCGGTCAATGCGTCCGTCGTCGCGACGAAGCGTCTCGCGGCGATGATGTCGCCGCCGACGGGGATCTGAAGTCGGTTGGATGCCATCGATGTCATGGTGCAGTTTCTCCGAATAGCGCTGTGTGCCATACATGGATGACCGCCGCGAGCAGCGGGCGAGCAGCCTCGGGACCGTCGTCGGAACGGACGTGGCGGTCGAGGACCCGTTCGTTCATCGAGATCAGCGTGTGGGCCACGGCACCGGCGTCGGGAATGTCGATGGTGGGCTGGCTGGTGATGAAGTCACTGACGAGTTGCTCGTAGCGTTGCAGCCACTGGTCCCAGATCGCCCGTGCCTCGGGGTCGGTGTCGCGGGCGTCGAGCATCGCGCGGAACAGGGTCCGGTGGGCATGCCACGACTCGAAGGTCCGCGTCATCGCGTCGGTGACGGTGGTTCGCGGGTCACCGCCACCGGCCAGTGCGCCCTCGATGGTGAAGACGTCGTCGTGGAAGATCCGGGTCAGCAGTTCGGTGACGACCTCGTGCTTGCCGGCGAAATAGAAGTAGAACGCCGGGCGCTTCAGCCCCGCCGCCCGCGCCACCTCGGCGACGCTGATCTCGGCCAGCGACTGGGTCTGCAGTAGCTGCTCGAACGCCTCGAGCAGCCGCGACCTGCTTTGGTCGCCGCGCGGTTGGGGCCGGCGGGTGTTGCGTCGTGAGGTCTGGGTCGACTCAGGCGACACCGACCACCTCGCGGGCCCGGCCGGCCAACCGCACCGGTCCGAACTTCTCCACCCGCCGACGTCCGGCCGGCAACTCACGCTTGCGCATGTTGCGTTCGTAATGCCAGTAGTCGACTTGCTGGGTGTGTCGCGGCTTGTCCACGAAGTGGCCGACGTAGGTGCGTTCGTCGGCGGCGATGACCCGCCGCATCTGGGCTTCCGACGGCGGGCGGTAGGTGCCGGCGAGATACGCTGCGGCAAACCGGGCCTGGCACTCCACGAACGGGAACAACGTGGGCACCGCCTGGGCGAATCCGATGAACAGCAGGTCGTCGATGCCCGGTTTGAGGATCCGCTTGTAGAGCGGCAGCCGGTTGTCCGGTGCGTCGATGAAGCTGCGGTCGAAGAACGGGAACGTGATGTTGTATCCCGTCGCGTAGATGATCACGTCGGCTTCCACGGTCGAACCGTCGACGAACGTCACCGAACGTCCGTCGAGGCGTTCGATGTTCGGCTTCGCGATCGCGTCGCCGGAGCCCAGACGCATGAGCAGTTCGGCGGACTGGGTGGGGTGTGCCTCGAGGAACCTGTGGTTGGGTTTGGGCAGACCGTACTTCTGCGGGTCACCGAACATCACCCGGGCGAACGGTTGCATCGCCCGACGCTGCCATGACAGCGGGATCACCGGAAGCGAACGTGCGACCTTGTCGGCCGTCATCCCGAAGATATATTTCGGCACCACCCATGCACCGGAGCGCGTGGACAGGTAAACGGTGTTGCGCCAAGACTTCTGGGAGAGCTCGGAGACGAGGTCGGCCGCCGAGTTGCCGATCCCCACGACGACGATGCGTTTGCCGCGCAGATCCAGTGGTTCGGTGGGGTCGATGTAGGCGTGGGCGTGGATGCTCTCGCCGGTGAACTCACCGGGGAACTCGGGTGTGCGCGGATCCCAGTGGTGCCCGTTGGCGACGACCAGGGCGTCGTAGCGTCGGGTCTGTCCGTCCTCGGTGTCGAGTTCCCAACCGCCGCGGGGCAGGCGCCGGGCGTGCTTGACGCCGTTGCGGAACTGGATCCGGTCCAGGAGGCCGAATGCGTCGGCGTAGTCGTCGAGGTACTCCTTGATCTGGGTGTGGTGCGGAAAGTCGGGAAGGTCGTCGCGCATCGGGAAGTCGCGGAACGACAGGCAGTGCCGCGAGGTGTCGATGTGCAGTGACCGGTAGGCGCTGGAGTGGCCGTTGGGGTTGCGGAACGCCCAGTTGCCGCCGATCCGGTCCGAAGACTCGAAGCAGTCGTACTGGACTCCGGCGTCGGCGAGGTTCTTGCCCGTGGTCAGGCCGCTGATGCCCGCGCCGATGATCGCAACCGAGGGTGATGTCGGGGGTGATGAAACCATGTCCGCCTACCGTTCTGTGAAGTCCGTCACCGGCCACGGTACCCAATTTCTGACAAGTGTCAAAAATTGTGTTCCGATGGCTGTGCATCGGCTCGATCAAGGCGGCGGCGCGTCCAGCGACGTTGTCGGTCGCGGCGTCTAGGATTCCTTCGGCCCCAATCTCATATCGATCTCTCGAAGGACCAGCAGTGAGCTACACCGCCGCCGACATCACCGAGCTCGACGATGTTCAGCACACCCGTCTGCGGCCGGCGGTGAACCTGGGGCTCGATGTGCTCAACACCGCGCTGCGTGAGATCATCGACAACGCCATCGAAGAGGTCGCCGAGCCCCGCCACGGCGGCACATGCGTGACGATCACCCTGCACCCCGACGGATCGGTCAGCGTCGCCGACGACGGCCGCGGCCTGCCCGTGGACTCCGACCCGGTGAACGGGAAGAACGGCATCGTCAAGACGCTGGGCACCGCACGGGCCGGCGGAAAGTTCTCCGCACACACCGATGCGGCCAGCACCGGTGCCGGCCTGAACGGAATCGGCGCCGCGGCAGCGGTTTTCATTTCCGCACGCACCGACGTCACGGTGCACCGCGGCGGCAAGACCTATCTGCAGAGCTTCGGCCGCGGCTACCCCGGGACGTTCGACGGCAAGGAGTTCGACCCCGACGCCCCGTTCACCCGCTCCGACACCCAGAAGCTGCGCGGCAGGGCCAACCGTAAACCGAATCTGCACGGCACCACGGTGCGAATCCTGTTCGACCCGGACGTCGTACCGGATTCCACCGTGGACATCGGCGAGGTGCTGCTGCGCGCGCACGCCGCGGCCCGGATGTCGCCCGGTGTGCATCTGGTCGTCAAGGACGAAGGCTGGCCCGGGGAGGAGATTCCTCCGGCGCTGCTCGAACCGTTCGACGGCCCGTGGGGCACAGACACCCTGCTGGACCTGATGTGCACGGCCGACGGCGCGCCCGCACCAGACATCCGCGCCGCGGTGGAGGGCCACGGCGAGTACACCACCGGTCGGGGTCCGACGCCGTTCCGTTGGTCGCTGACCGCGGGTCCGGCCGAACCGGCGACGGTCGCCGCCTTCTGCAACACGGTGCGCACCCCCGGCGGCGGATCGCACCTGAACGCCGCCATGAAGGGGGTGTCCGAGGCCCTGGCCGACCGGGCGTCGCGGATCCGCGACCTGGGTCTGGCCAAGGGTGAGGAAGGCCCGGAACCGCAGGACTTCGCCGCGGTCACCGCGCTGGCGGTCGACACCCGCGCGCCCGATGTGGCGTGGGATTCACAAGCCAAGACCGCGGTGTCGTCGCGGTCGCTGAACGTGGCGATGGCCGCCGATGTGGCACGCAGCGTCACGATCTGGGCGGCCAACCCCGCCAACGGCGACGCGGTGTCGCTGTGGACCAAGCTGGCGCTGGAGTCCGCCCGGGCACGGCGCAGCGCCGAAGGGGCCAAGGCGCGGTCGCGCGCTGCCTCGAAGGCCAAGGGGCTGGGCACGAACCTGTCGCTGCCACCCAAGCTGCTGCCCAGCCGGGAGACCGGCCGCGGGTCGGGGGCCGAGTTGTTCTTGTGTGAGGGCGATTCGGCGCTCGGCACCATCAAGGCCGCCCGCGACGCCACCTTCCAGGCCGCGTATCCGCTGAAGGGCAAACCGCCCAACGTGTACGGGTTCGCGTTGAGCAAGGCGCGGGCCAAAGAGGAGTTCGATGCAATCGAACGCATCCTCGGTTGCGGCGTGCGGGACGCCTGCGACCCCGAACTGTGCCGCTACGACCGCATCCTGTTCGCCTCTGACGCCGACCCCGACGGCGGCAACATCAACTCCAGCCTGATCTCGATGTTCCTCGACTTCTACCGCCCGCTGGTCGAGGCCGGGATGGTGTACGTGACGCTGCCGCCGCTGTTCGTCGTCAAGGACGGCACCCAGCGCATCTACTGCCAGGACGAGTCCGAACGCGACGCGGCGGTGGCCAAGATGAAGGCCGCCTCGAATCGCAAGGTCGAGGTGCAGCGCAACAAGGGCCTCGGTGAGATGGACGCCGACGACTTCTGGAACACCGTGCTCGATCCGCAGCGGCGCACGGTGATTCGGGTCCACCCCGATGATGGTGAGGCGAAGTTGCACCACACGTTGTTCGGCGGACCTCCCGAGGGCAGGCGGACGTGGATGGCCGAGATCGCGGCCCGCGTCGACACCGCCTCGCTGGATTTGACGTAGGAGTACGACGTGACCGCCGTAATCGAGCAGAACCCCGACCTGGTCCTCGAGCAGAGCGCCGACGACTACTGGAACCGCTACCAGCTGACCTTTGCGCTCTACAGCGTCAGTGACCGCGCCATCCCGTCGGCGTACGACGGCCTCAAGCCGGGTCAGCGCCGCCTGCTCTACCAGATGCACGACTCGAAACTGCTGCCCGGCAACAAACCCCAGAAGTCGTCGAAGGTCTGCTCGGCCGTCACCGGCAACCTGCACCCACACGGCGGAGCGTCGATGTACGGGGCGGCGGCACTGATGGCCGCCGATTTCCAGCGCGTGAAAGTCATTGACGGCCAAGGAGCTTTCCCGCGAATCCAGGGTGACCTTCCGGCCGCCGACCGGTACACCGAGATGCGGTTGTCCGCACCCGGCGCCGCATTGACCGCCGAACTCGACAGCCACGCGGTGCCCATGGTGGCGACCTTCGACGGCGAATGGACCGAACCCACGGTGCTGCCCGCCCAATGGCCGGTGCTGCTGTGCAACGGCGCGGTCGGGATCGCCGAAGGGTGGGCCACCAAGGTACCGGCCCACAATCCGCGCGAGATCATGGCGGCCTGCCGGGCGCTGCTGAAGACCCCGAACATGACCGACGACCGCCTGGTCAAGCTCGTCCCCGGTCCGGACTGGGGCTGCGGTGCGACGGTGGTCGGCCAGGCGGGCCTACGCGAGTACATCACCACCGGCCGCGGTCAGTTCACCGTGCGCGGCACCGTGACCGTCGACGGCAAGAACTGCATCATCACCGAGCTTCCGCCCGGTGTCGCGAGCAACACTGTGCAGGACCGCATTCGGACCCTGGTCGAGTCGGGTGAGCTTGCCGGCGTCGCCGACATGTCGGATCTGACCGACCGCCGCAACGGGCTGCGAATCGTCGTCACCGCCAAACGCGGCCACGACGCGGAGAAGATCCGCGAGCAGCTGTTGGCGCTGACGCCGCTGGAATCGACGTTCGCCGCCAGCCTCGTCGCCCTCGACGAGAACCGGGTGCCGCGCTGGTGGTCGGTGCGCGAGCTGATCAAAGCGTTCCTGTCGCTGCGTGACTCGGTGGTACTGCACCGCAGCGAGTACCGCCTGGAAAAGGTCACCGCCCGCCGCCACCTGGTAGCCGGCCTGATGACCATCCACCTCGACATTGATACTGCCGTCGCGATCATTCGGAGCTCCGAGACCGTTGACGAGGCGCGCCAGGGGCTGCAGGACCGGTTCAAGATCGATGCCGTACAAGCCGACTACGTGCTGGCGCTGCAGCTACGCAGGCTGACCAAACTCGACGTCATCGAGCTGCGGGCCGAGGCCGAGAAACTGGACCAGGAGTTCGCCGAACTCACTGAGCTGGTGTCGAATCCGGATTCGCGCCGGGCGGTGATCGACAAGGAGTTGGTGGAGACCGCGAAGCTGTTCAAGGGCCCCGAGTTCGATCGCCGCACCGTGCTGGACTTCGAGGCCACGCCCGTCACCTCCGGCGCCGCCGACGACGGGCCCCGAGAACGCAAGGTCAACACATCCTGGCGACTCGACGACCGGGGCGTGTTCTCCGACAGCCACGGGGAGTTGCTCACCTCAGGTCTGGGGTGGGCGGTGTGGACCGACGGCCGGGTGAAATTCACCACCGGTGCGGGCCTGCCATACAAGACGCGCGACATCCCGGTCGCGCCCGACATCACCGGGCTGCTGCGCTCGGGCGTACTCCCCGAGGGTTTCCATCTGGCGCTGGTGACCCGCCGGGGCAAGATCCTGCGCCTCGACCCGGCGGCGGTGAACCCGCAGGGCGTCGCCGGCAACGGCGTGGCCGGAGTCAAGCTGGCGGCGGGCGATCCCGCCGACGAGGTGATCGCCGCGCTACCGCTGTCCTGCGGTAACGACGAGGCCATCCTGTCGGTCTCCGAAAAGGGCTGGAAGGTCACGGAAGTGCCGGATATCCCGGTCAAGGGCCGCGGGGGCGCAGGCGTCGGATTCCACCCGTTCGTCAGGGGCGAGCAAGCGCTGCTGTCGGCGACGATCTCCCCGAGCGGATTCATGCGGGGCAAGCGGCGGGTGCCGGCCGAGAAGCGCGCGAAGGCCTCGACCAAGGGGTCGGGCTCGAACGTCACTCCGGCCGGGTAGTGCAACGAAATGATCGCGAACTGACCACCACCGCGCGTCGGCGCGCCTTTCCCGACCGTCACGTTGGTAGCTTCGCGCGGTGCAGGTATCCCGGCGTGATGCGCTGCGCTGCGCCGCCGCGGTGTCCGTACTGGCCGGCCTCGGTGCGGCAGCCGGTAAGCGGGCACCTGAGGCGGAGGCCGCCGCGCCCACGCTGATCGACTACGCCATGCGCCAGATCCCGGCGCACGACATCCGGGCCGCCGGCCATGCCGGTGTGATCAACTACGTGTCCACCTCACGGCCCGGCTCATCGTTCGGCGCCAAACCGATCACGCTGCCCTACGCCCGGTCGCTGGCCGCGGCCGGTTTGGTGATCGTGAGCAACTATCAGTACGGCAAGCCGGGCGGGACGGCGCCGTCGGACTTCACCCGCGGGTACGCCGGCGGCGTCGCCGACGCGCGCACCGGATGGCACCTGCACACCGCCGCAGGAGGCGGCAGGAGCGCACCGATCTTCTTCAGCGTCGACGACGACGTCGACCGCCAGGCCTGGAACAACCTGGTACTGCCCTGGCTACGCGGCATCAACTCGGTGATCGGTGTGCAACGCACCGGGATCTACGGCGGCATCAGGGCGTGCCAGTGGGCTGCCGCCGACGGTGTCATCGGCAGATCCCGCACGCCCGGCCGCGTCTGGGCGTGGCAGACCCGGTCGTGGTCCAACGGTCAGCTTTTTCCGGGTGCAGTCCTCTACCAGCGGATCATCGACACCGCCTCGAATCCGGGACCGGTGGTCGGTGGCATCCGCGTCGACGTCAACGACGTGCTGGCCCAGGATTGCGGGCAGTGGAACTTTCATCCCTGACCGGCGGGGTCAGTGCGGCAGCGTGGTGATGTGCACGTGGTCGAAGTGGCCGTAACCGGAACCCGCCGGCCCGGATGGCGTGTAGTAGGTGCCGCGCCAGATCACATCCTGTAACCGGAACCGGGCCGCGTTGGCCATCGCGAAGGCGAGGATCTCGTTGCCCAGTGCGATGCCCTCGGGGCTGTTGTGGTTGGGGATCATGATGTCGATCGCCAGGCCGCGAGGATGCCACGGCTTGGAGTCCGGCCGCACCCCGTCGATGGTCGAGATCTGGGGGAACCGCGCACTGATGGCCCGAGCGGCCACGATGGTGTTGCGCTGGAGGCCGGCCTCCTTGGCGACGCCGACCGGCAGCGCCTCCGGGATGTCGATCTGCGCGGCGGCCAGCGACGTCTGTGCCACCGCGTTTTCGACGACGGCCTGCTGCTGCGGAGACAGCGCGACGTACTGCGCCTCGGCGGCGGCGATCTGACGCAGCAGTTCCTTCCACTTGGCCTGCAGCTCCGCGCGTAGTCCGGCGGCCTGCTCGGTCGCGGCGCGAGCATCGGCGGCCGACTTCTCAGAGGCCTGGGCTGCGGCGGCCGCGCGGTGCTTGGCGGCCCTGAAGTTCTTCATCTGCTCGGCCGTCGTGGCGCTGACCACCCGCTGCACGGACATCCGGTCGATCAATTGTTGCGGTGAGGCCGCGGTGAGTACCGTCGCCATCTCACCGTCGCGGCCACCCATGTAGGTCATCGCCGCGATCCGGTCCGCCGCCGCTTGATAGGGCGCAAGCTGGGCGTTCGCCGCGGCGAGGGCCTCGAGGTCGGTGCGGTGGCGGTCCTCGGCCGCCCTCTGGGCGGCGGCTCGTTCGTCGACGTCACGTTGGGCGGCCGTGACGGCCTCGCGCGTCTGCAACGCCTGGTTGGACAACTCGTCGAGCTTGGACAGCGCGTCAGCCGCCGGATCGGCGGTCGCATGCACCAGTGAAAGGCCGATCGAAAGAGCCAGCACCAGGACGGCCGCCGCCGCACCGCACGCCGCTCGCCGAAGTGATTGACGCACCCCGGTCATCGAGATTTCCACGATCCTTCGCTGCAATGGCCGAGCGGCCTACTTCCACAACCCCGGACAGGTTACGAATTGGTCTTGACCATGTCTACTCGTCCCTCACAAGTCGCGGCCGGCCGGGGTCTCGTGCGGTCAGTTTGGTGCGTTTCTGGTCGGGTATCGCACTGAGGAAAAGTGTCTGTGGCGGCTTCCGAGGCTCTGTTGCCCCTCCGGATCGAGCCCGGGTGCGGGGAGGTCCGTGTGACTGATCACGAGGCCCAAACGGCCGACGACAGCACGGCGGTGTCAGTGAGCAAACGCTGGGTCATCCTCATCGGCGCGGTGCTGCTGCAGTTGGCACTCGGCGGCGTGTACGCCTGGAGCACTTTCTCGAACGCGATGACCAGTCCGGACGCATTCGGCTGGAGCACCGCCGCGGCCGCCATACCGTTCGAGGCCGCGATCGGCATGATCTTCATCGGTTCGTTCATCGGCGGTCGCATCCAGGACGCACGCGGCCCGCGCATCGTGGCGATGTTGGGCGGCGCGATCTATTCCGTGGGCGTCATCCTCGCTTCCTTCGCCGACAAGGACTCACTGTGGCTGCTGACCCTGGGATACGGCGTCCTGGGCGGGTTCGGCCTGGGCATGGCATACATCGTTCCGATTGCGATGCTGCAGAAGTGGTTTCCCGATCGTCCGGGTCTGATCACCGGCATCGCCGTCGGCGGATTCGGCTTCGGGGCAGTGATCACCAGCCCGGCCGGGCTGGCCCTCATCGAGGCCACCGACAGCGCCATACCCACCAAGGCGTTCCTGTATCTCGGAATCGCCTACCTGGTCGCGGTCCTCATCGGCGGAAGCGTATTCGCCAATCCGCCGCCGGGATATCGTCCGGCGGGCATGCCGGCGGCCGCGGAGAATACGGAGGTCGACGAGGACGATTACACCGTCGGCGAAGCGCTGCGGACCCCGCAGTGGTACATGTTGACGGGCATCCTGTGCCTTGCCGTCCTGGCCGGCATTTCGCTGATCTCGGTAGCGGCGGCGGCAGCGACCGATGTCGCCGGATTCTCGGCGGTCGGCGCGGCCGCACTGGTGGGCGTGATGGGACTGTTCAACGGCGGCGGTCGCATCTTGTGGGCATGGATCTCCGACGTCATCGGCAAGAAGCCCGCTCTGACATGCCTTCTCAGCATCGAGGGTATCTGCCTGTTGCTGCTGCCGTACGCGACGGCGCCGCTGCTGTTCGGCATCCTGGCGCCGGTGATCGTGCTCTGCTACGGCGGCGCGTTCGGCACGATGCCGTCGACGGCGGGCAAGTTCTTCGGAGTCTCGCACGCCGGAGCCATCTACGGTCTGATGCTCGTGGGATGGTCCATCGGCGGTGTCGTCGGCCCGTTGGTCATCAGCGCCCTCGTCGGGGTGCACCAGAACTACGTCATCGGCTTCACCGTGGTCGGGGTAGTCGCGCTTGCGGCGACTGTGCTGACGGCCGTCGCGAAGCCACCGCGCCATTAGTGATCATCACCAGCACCACTGGCACCTGCTGACACGTAGTGGCGAGAAATCGACGCTGCCCCGCACTGCGATGTTTGCGACGAATTCGCCACTGCAACAGCAATTTTCACGACGCGGCCGGCGCAAGGGTATTGGATGTGATGCGCATCACAGTAATGTCGGGCGTATGTCTGCGCCGAATCAGATTCCCTTAGAAGCCGACACGTCCACTTCGACATCGAAATTATTGTCTCGCCGGCTGGTGCTTGGCCGGCTTGCCGTTGCCGGCGCGGGGACGGTGGCGGCACCGTCGTTGCTCAGTGCGTGCAGCGATGCGAGTGACTCCTCGAACACCGCGAATGGCGGGCTGACCACTGACTCGAACACCAAAGGTGCCACCGATGCGACCAAGGCTGCCAACAGGGCGGTCCAGGACGCGCTTCCGTTCAACGATCGGACCGACTTCGATGACACCAGCCGAGGACTGATCGCCCGACCGGACACCCTCACGATCAAGAATGCCGACGGGAATGTCGTCTGGGATCTGGAGGCCTACAAGCAGTACATCGCGGCGGACAAACCCGCACCGGACACCGTCAACCCGAGCTTGTGGCGCAACGCTCAACTCAACATGCAATACGGACTCTACGAGGTGATACCGCGCATTTATCAAGTGCGTGGCTACGACTTGTCGAACATGACGTTCATCCAGGGCGACACCGGATGGATCGTGTTCGACCCACTGATCTCACCGGAGACGGCCAAAGCGGCCTACGACTTCGTCTCCGAGAACCTGGGGCCCAAGCCGATCGTGGCGGTGGTGCACAGCCACTCCCATGTCGACCACTACGGCGGTGTACGCGGCGTCGTCTCGCAGGAGGACGTCGACTCCGGCAGGGTGCGGATCTTCGCGCCGGCCGGTTTCGTCGAACGCGCCGTCAGCGAGAACGTCATCGCGGGCAACGCCATGGGACGGCGCGCCGTATTCATGTACGGAGCCCTGCTCCCCCGCAACGCCGAGGGCGGCGTCAGCGGCGGCCTGGGAATGACCACCTCAACCGGCCTGCCCACCCTGATCATCCCCACCGATGTGGTCACCACAACGGGTCAGAAGTTCACCGTCGACGGGGTGGAGATGGAATTCCAGATGACCCCGGGCACCGAGGCCCCGTCGGAGATGAACACCTTCTTCCCGCAGTTCAAGGCGATGTGGATGGCCGAGAACACCACCAACACCATGCATAACATCCTGACGTTGCGCGGGGCGCAGGTGCGCGATCCTCTCATCTGGGCCAAGTTTCTCGACGACACCATCCGGACCTACGGACCCAACACCGAAGTGAAGTTCCAGAGCCACCACTGGCCGATGTGGGACAACCCACGAATCATCGACTACTGGAAAAAGCAGCGCGACCTCTACAAGTACACCCACGATCAGTCTGTCCGGCTGATGAATCAGGGCTTCATCGGTTCGGAGATCGCCGAGACGATCGAACTGCCGCCCGAACTCGATCAGTTCTGGCCCAATCGCGGCTATTACGGTTCGCTGCGGCACAATTCGCGCGCGGTCTATCAGCGCTACATGGGCTGGTATGACGGCAACCCCTCCGACCTCAACGACCTGTCCCCGCAGGACGCGGCCAAGAGGTACGTCGAATACATGGGTGGTGAGGACGCGGTGCTGGACAAGGCGCAGCGCGATTTCGACAACGGTGATTACCGATGGACGGCCACGGTGCTCAAGCAGGTGGTGTTCGCCAACCCCGACAGCCAGAACGGCAAGAACCTGCTCGCCGACAGCTACGAACAGCTCGGCTACCAGGCGGAGTCCGGACCGTGGCGTTCGATCTACCTGCAAGGCGCCTACGAACTGCGCAACGGCGTCCCCACCGCGGGAGGAACCGAAACCGCCAGCCCCGACACCCTCCGCGCCATGCCACCGGACATGCTGTTCGACTACCTCGCGGTGCGCCTCAACGGTCCCAAAGCCGCCGGCAAGACCATCACGATGAACATCGACTTCACCGACCTGCAACAGCAATACGGGCTCACCGTCGAAAACGGTGTCCTGAACTACGGGCCCGGGCCCATTCCCAACGCCGACGTAGGTCTGCGGCTCACCAAACCCACGCTGGATCAGATACAGCTCGGCAGCACCACAATCGATGAAGCGGTCTCCTCCAACAACCTCACCTTCGAGGGCCAACGCGAATCCTTCAACGAATTCATGGGTCTCCTCGACACCTTTCCCTTCTGGTTCAACATCGTCACCCCCTGAGACCGGCCAGCCTGGATTCAATCCCAAGCTGCTGAAGTGCTTTTCGGCGCAACGAAGGAGTTACATCATGCCCGGTTTAGGTGAACTCGCATTGGGCGCAGCCCCGATCGCCGGCGGTGCATTGTTCGGTTTGGCGGCGGGCACCCTGAAACCCCCAGACGCTCGCGCGGCGATCACCAAGGATCTCGACCTCCTGGACCGGTTACCCGCAGAAGAAGTCCAGCGACGAGACCGGTTGCAGGAGAGCATCGGTCAACGTGTCGACGATCTGCTCACCGCAGCAGAACGAAACAGAAACTTGCGCCGCGCGGCCGCCTCGTATGAAGGCAATTGGCGCGACATCGGCATCTTCGTATGCGCGGCGCTGTTCACCATCGTGTGGTGGTATGTCGACCATGCGCGTGCCAACTGGCTGCCGATGTTCATCGTGATGATCGCGGTCTCTGCCCTCGCCGGTTACTACGCGGCCCGCGGGATTGTCCGAGCTTTTCAGCACCTGAATCGCGACCGGCACGCGAGCTGACGACGAAGACGAACAAGGCGCAGGGCCCTCAGAACCGCACGTGCAGGTTGTTGCTGACGAGTCTGCGCACTCCCCAGAAATAGGTGAGGAGCGGCATCGTGCACCAGAGGACATTGATGAGGACGAACTTCACCCACATCTCGACCGGCGAGGACATGCTCTCCAGATTGTTCGCGATCTCGGTGCCGAAGTAGACGGCAGGCAAGGTCACCTCGACGATCATGCCGGCCATGATCAACGACAATTGGTTGCTGGTGAAACGCCTGCCATTGCGGAAGAACTGGAACAGGGCGTAGGCCTCGAAAATCCCGACGAACAGCGCGATCCATTCCATGCAGACGATCAGGGGGTCGCCGGTCAGGTAGCGCGCATCACCGCCGAGAAGGATGGGCGCCCACATGTAGGTCCACAACGCCCCGTTCTCGACGCCCTCGACGATCTGGTCGAAGAACAGCAGCCACGGAAGTTCCCAGATGAAGCGCGGGATGAGTGCGATGAACACCCACACGATCACCATCGCACCCAGACGGTCGGCGCGCGTCCAATCCCGGCGGTCGCCGACTCGCAGCCAGGGCAGCACAAGCGCCGCCACGAAGCAGCCGACCACGACGATCACCATGATCGTCGAGGCGATGGGCTGAGGGACGCCCGCACGGGTTTCGAGGTACCAGAACACCGGGTGGATCGCGAAGAAGAAGGCAAGCACTCCAAAGAGCGACTTCTGCAGTGAGGAGAACTTTCGTCGTGCGGGAGCCTCGCCCGCACCGTCGTGTCTGATCGTCTCTGTCATGACCGATGGCCTCCGCATCGAGAGCCGCGGATGCGCGCCGCACCCCCGAGCCTTAACTTTATAACGGGTGTGATGTTATAACGGTCGATAGTTTTTCGAGGCTGAAAAGGCGGGTACGAGTACCCCAGTACCGATGAGGTACCACTGCATGAAGCACGCATTGCCGAAGCTGTGAACCGATGACAGCGAAACGATCAGCCGGTTCCACGCCACGACGCAACCTGCACAGAAGGCAGGAACGCGCCGACCGAACGCGCGAACTGGTCATCGAAGAAACCATCAAATGCATCCGCGAAGAAGGTTTCTCCGCGGCCAGCACCCGCCACATCATCGAACGAGCCGGGGTCAGCACCGGTGTCGTTCAATACCACTTCGGCGACCGGGACGGCCTACTCACCGCTGTCATCGACTACGCGATCACCGCCCTGGTCACCTCGGTCAACGATCTCGCCGACAAGGTTCAAGGCGTCGAGGATCCCGAGGACCGCATGCGCGCACTCGCCGATGCCGCCTGGCGGGTCTTCCTCAACCCCGCCAGCCTCACCGCGATGGAAGTGCTGATCGCCACGAGATCACTGCGGTCAAGACTCGGCATGGAACAACTCGTCCGCCTCCAGCCAGGACTCGAACGCATCGCTGCGCTCATCGGCACGCCTTCGCCCGACGCCGCCGCAATCACCGACCTTCTATGGTCAGCACCCCTGGGGCTCATGGTCGGCCAGATGGTCAGCGACGTTCCCCTACCGACCGAACCCCAACGTCACGCGATGGCACAGCTGCTGATCGACCACCTGAACGTCAACAAGACCGGTACCGTCAAGCGAGGCCCAAAGAGTCCCCGCAAACGCTGATCCGGCGAAGTGCAGTGACTGGTAAGCCAATTGGACTTGCACAAGCCGCCACCCACTAGCGGTGCACTCCGGTTTCTCTACCGCGGACGAAGCCGCGCGCGACCGTGCCTGCGGGCGAGCCGCCGGGCCAGCACCCGCTGCCCGGGGCCGGCCAGCTCCCCGATGGCACTGTGCCGACCGGAGACCGCCATCAGCACGGCTTCCGCCGGTCCGGTCAGCTCTGGTCCGCTGCCGTGAGTCCAGTCCAGGTCGGTCGTCGTCAGGCGTAGGCCGCGGGCGAGGTGCCACGCCGGCAGCTCAGGGGTGCGCAGGCTGTCACCCAGCACACAACGCAGGCGTTCGGCCGGGATCTGGCGCGGCAGACCGAGCGGGCGGCGGATGTCTTGATGATGGATGGTGACGTCGAGTAGCGCGAGCCGGCCCCCGAAGATCGCGGCCAGCCCCTGCGGCCGCAGCCGAGCCTGCAGCCGGTCGAGGAGTTGTTCGATACTGAGCGATGCGAGTTCGTCGACCCACACCTGATTGGCATCAACGATCCGGCCGCGGATGAGCCGGCCAAACATGCCGAGCAGACTGACCCCGTCGAAGCTCATCACGTGAGCAACCACGTCGCGCACCCGCCAACGCTCACACAGTGACTGCGCCTCCCACTGCTCGGGCGTCAGAGTCGCCAGCAGATCGGCCAGGTCTGTCCGCTCTGCGGTGGCCATCTCGAGACCGTCCACGGGACCAACTCTTCCTGACGTCTGGCCTGACTGGTCCGGAAAACGCACCCTTCGCCGCCGGAAGTCGACGTTGAGATCGGCCGACGAGGCCGTGTCACGCCTTCGCCATGTTGGCGAACCGCGACAAATGTAGTTGGTGCGCGACGGTAATCGTTCTGGTCGGACCGTTGCGATGCTTGGCGAGGATCAGGTCGGCCTCGCCGCCCCGCGGGTCGTCCCGCTCGAACGCATCGGGCCTGTTCAACAGAATCACAACGTCGCTATCTTGCTCCAAAGATCCGCTTTCACGCAGGTCAGAGAGCTGAGGCTTCTTATCTGTCCTTTGCTCTGGGCCGCGGTTGAGCTGGCTGATCGCCACCACGGGAACCTCGAGTTCCTTGGCGAGCAACTTGATGTTTCGGGAGAAGTCCGACACTTCTTGCTGCCGGGATTCGTACTTCTTGCCCGATGTCATCAGCTGCATGTAGTCGATGACGATCAGCCTCAGCCCGGCCTTCTGCGACAACCGGCGTGCCTTGGCCCGGATCTCCATCATGGTCAGGTTCGGCGAATCGTCGATATACAAAGGCGCTTCACTGATTTCGCTCATCCGCCGCGCCAGCCGCGTCCAGTCGTCGTCGCTCATCCGGCCCGAGCGCATATCGGCCAGCTTGATCTTCGCCTCCGCCGACAGCAGCCGCATGACGATCTCGGACTTACTCATCTCCAGCGAGAAGATCACGCTCGGCATCTGATGCTTGATCGAGCACGACCGCATGAAATCCAAACCCAGCGTGGAGTTGTGGGTCGGCACCATCCCCGGACCGGCCAGGTACAGATGGTCGGCGTTGGCGACCTCGACACAGCGCACCGGCACGCTGTCGACGCGCCGCACCGCCTCGATACTCCACGCCGACGAGCTAGGGCCGCCCGCCATCGCGGGCACCGGGACCCGCGCAGCGCTGATCGCGTCCGCTCCGGGCCGCAGCGCGGTGGTCACCCGCACGCCCCTGGCGGTGGGCCACTGATGGTCAGCATCCGCGACGATCACTGTGCCGTCGGAGAATTCGACCTCATAGCAAGGCCGGCCGAACATCACCTCGGTCGCCGCCACCACCCGCGTCGGCTCCCCGTCCGCCCCGAGCAGCTCGTCACCGACCGCGACGTCGCCCATCGTCGTCCAGCCCGTCGGCGTCGGCAGTGGCGTGTCCAGCGCCAGTGCCTTCCCCACACCCGGCCTGGCCGCGATGATGATCATCTGCCCCGGATGCAGGCCGTTGGTCACCTCGTCGAGTTCGAGGAACCCCGTCGGCACCCCGCGCGCCAACCCGCCCTGCGAGGCGATCGCGTCGATCTCGTCCATCGTCGGCTGCAGCAGGTCTTCGAGCGGCACGAAGTCTTCCGACATCCGGTGGTCGGTGACGTCGTAGATCTCGGCCTGGGCGCGGTCCACGATCTCGGCGACGTCGGATCCCTCGGCGCCCGCGTAGCCGTACTGCACCACCCGCGTGCCGGCCTCCACCAACCGGCGCAGCAGCGCCTTCTCCGCCACGATGCCCGCGTAGTAACCCGCGTTGGCCGCCGTCGGCACCGTCGAGATCAGCGTGTGCAGATAGGGCGCCCCGCCGATGCGACGCAGCAGCCCCCGCCGATCCAGCTCCGCGGCGACCGTCACCGCATCGGCCGGTTCACCGCGGCCGTACAGATCCAGGATCGCGTCGTAAACGTTCTGATGGGCGGGTCGGTAGAAGTCACCCGGGCGCAGCCGCTCCAGGACGTCGGCGATGGCGTCCTTGCTCAACAGCATCCCGCCGAGCACCGCTTGTTCGGCGGCCATGTCTTGCGGCGGTTGCCTGCCGAACTCCTCGCTTGCCGCCGGGACGTCGGTGCCCGAATGGCCGAGGTCGTCGACTACAGCCACGGAGCGCCTCACCCCTCCCCAAAGTTATCGAACGCAAGTTCGATGTTGACTACCGCGACTGTAGGTCACGTCTCCGACAGCGATCGCCGCTGACCGCCGCCGTGGCCTGCCGACGACATACGCTAGGCGTTGCTGAGAGGGAATCAAGCCACCCCTGTTCATGGACCTGTGGATGGAGTGTGGATATCTCTGGACAGCCATGTTGAGTCGTTGGGGAGAACCTGTGTATGAACGACTTCGTCCGACACATTCATGCAGATAGCCGCACCATAAGCCGGTGGTGATGCTGTGGATGGGAATTGCCTCGGCGTGTCGGCCCGGGTTGCCGTCTCGGGCGTGTTGCGTTACGGCCGGGGGCCATAGAGGTTAACAGCTAGTGAGCTTCGCTGTCACAAGATCACCGGGCAAAGTTCGCCGACGCACACAGCAACGACCGGGTGAAGATCGATCATGTCTTCACCCGGTCGAATTGACGATGGCGTTACTGTTCGGCGACGACGTTCAGCGACAACTCGGCGGTCACCTCGGGGTGCAGCCGCACCGTGATCGGGTGGCTGCCGAGTGACTTCACGTGAGACTTGGGCAGCTGGACCGTGCGCTTGTCCAGATTCGGCCCGCCGGCCTTCTTGATCGCCGCGACGACGTCGTTGGGCGTCACCGAACCGAACAGCTTGCCGGTGTCGGCCGCGGCCTTCACGGGCAGCTCGATCTCGCCCAGGGTCTCGATGGCCGTCTTGAGCTCGCCGGCGTGCTCGAGACTCTTGACGCTCTTGAGCTCGCGGGCCCGGCGGATCTCTTCGGCCTGCCGTTCGGCGCCGCGCGAGGCCACCACGGCCAGCCCGCGGGGCAGCAGATAGTTGCGGCCGTAGCCGTCCTTGACCTCGACGATGTCGCCGGAGGTGCCGAGGTGCTCGACCTCGGCGGTCAGAATCAGTTTCATTTCGCGTTCCGTCCTATCGCGTCGACGAACCGAACGGCAGCAGCGCCACCTCGCGCGCGTTCTTGACCGCAACGGCGATGTCGCGTTGGTGCTGCACGCAGTTGCCGGTCACGCGGCGGGCGCGGATCTTGCCGCGCTCGCTGATGTAGGTGCGCAGCAGCGCGGTGTCCTTGTAATCGATGACCTGACCCTTCTTGG
Source organism: Mycolicibacterium sp. XJ1819 (assembly GCF_053483675.1). Lineage (NCBI taxonomy): Bacteria > Bacillati > Actinomycetota > Actinomycetes > Mycobacteriales > Mycobacteriaceae > Mycobacterium > Mycolicibacterium sp. XJ1819. Next base: position 65,894 of record NZ_JBEFST010000004.1, read on the forward strand.
CGCAGAACACGCACTTGCGGGTCTTGACCGGCTTCTCGGGCGCCGGACGTCTCTTGTTGGCCTTGGCCATGTGTCTTTCTCTTTCTGGAATCGCTGATCAGTAAGTGTCAGAACGGGGGCTCGTCGTCGCCGCCGCTGAACGAACCCGTCGCGGGGGCGCTGCCCCACGGGTCGTCGGTCTTGGTCTCGGCGCCGCCGGCGTTGCGCGGCGTCCCACTGCTGCCGAAACCGCCGCCACCGCCGCCACTGCGGCTGACCTTGTTCACCTTCGCGGTCGCGTAGCGCAGCGACGGGCCGATCTCGTCGACCTCGAGCTCCACCACGGTGCGCTTCTCGCCCTCACGGGTCTCGAACGAACGCTGCTTGAGCCGGCCCTGCACGACCACCCGGGCACCCCGGGTGAGGCTCTCGGCGACGTTCTCGGCCGCCTCGCGCCAGATGTTGCAGCGCAGGAACAGCGCCTCGCCGTCCTTCCACTCGCCGCTCTGCCGGTCATAGATGCGCGGCGTCGACGCGACGGTGAAGTTGGCGACGGCCGCCCCGGACGGCGTGAACCGCAGTTCCGGGTCGGCGGTCAGATTTCCGACGACAGTGATGATGGTGTCACCAGCCACGAGTTCCTCCTCGGCGGTTTTGTTGGCTCTTCGCGCAGGCGCTCATCGCCGGCTGCCTGTTGCGGCGAGCCTACGCAGGCTCTCCGACGTAACGCAGCGCTTCGACGACTAGTGCTTGGCTTCGACGACTAGTGCTTGTCGGTCCGCATCACCTTGGTCCGCAGCACGGACTCGTTGAGGTTGAGCTGACGGTCCAGCTCGGTGACCGTGTTGGGCTCGGCCTTCACGTCGACGATGGCGTAGATGCCCTCGGCGTGCTTGGCGATCTCGTAGGCCAGCCGGCGCCGGCCCCAGATGTCGACCTTGTCCACGGTGCCGCCGTCCTTGCGGACGACGTTGAGGAAGGCCTCCAGCGACGGAGCCACCGTGCGCTCGTCGAGAGTGGGGTCGAGGATGACCATGATTTCGTATGGACGCATGAGAACCACACCACCTCCTACGGTCTGGTACGGCCACGGACGATCCGTGGCAGGAGGGTTACCTGCGTCGGCAACCGGCCCAGGCTACAGGAAAGTGCGCTGAACTGCGAAATCGTGCTGAGGCAGGTCCACGGATTTGGTGTATGACGTCGATGATTCTTTTGTAGTGGGCCGACGGCCGGATGACAGGCACAGCAACACGGGTTTCAGCACGTGGCCGTGCAGCCGGCTGCTCTTGTCCCTCGCCTCGTCGTAGGCAGCGCGAAGGCCGGGCGAAGCCAGGGTCTGCCTGCCTCATGATCGGCGAGCCATCGCCGAAGGGTCAAGCGGGCAGCGTCGGCGCTATTGGCCGCGCAGGCCGCGAACGAAATCGGCGATCGCCGCTCCGATCTCGTCGGGACTGTCCTCCTGAAGGTAGTGCCCGCCGACGACGGTGACTTCGGTCTGATTCGGCCAGCTCCGGATGAACTCGCGGACACGACCGCGCACGATGGCGCCAGGTTCGGCGTTCAGGAACAGCTTGGGCACATCGCTTTCAGACAGCCAGTTGGCGTATTCGGTCACGATCGCCACGACGTCCGCGGGTTCCCCGTCGATCGGAACGTTGCGCGGCCATGACAATGTGGGCCGCCGGTCCTCGCCGCGATTGCGGAACGGCTCGCGGTAGTGAGCCATCTCCTCTTCGCGGAGGGTGCGCTGGACTCCCCGCGGAAGCAAGGCTTCCACGAACATGTTTTGCTCCAGAACCATTCGCTCGCCCTCGGGTGAACGGAAACCCTGAAACACCGACTTGATCGGGTCGGTCCAGTCCGCCCACGTCAACGGCGTCACCATGGATTCCATGTGCGCGATGCCTTGCACCCGGTCGCGGTGTTGATTGGCCCAGTCAAAGCCAAGCACCGAGCCCCAGTCGTGTAGCACCAACACCACGTGGTCACCGAGTTCGAGCGCTTCCCACAGGGCGAACAGGTAGTCCCGGTGCTCGGTGTAGTGATAACGGCCAGGGCCGGACGGCGTCAGCTTGTCCGAGCCGCCCATCCCGATCAGGTCGCACGCGACCAGCCGGCCCAAACCCTCGAGATGCGGTAACACGTTGCGCCACAAATACGATGACGTCGGATTACCGTGCTGAAACACGATCGCATCGCCTTCGCCCTCGTCGATGTAGGCCATTCGTTTGTCCCTGACATCACAAACCCGCAGTTCTGCATAAGGTTTCGTTCCCGGCACAGCGTTCATCTCCATTCCAACTAGGGTTCGACCGGCGTGGCATCTACCACCAGGTCCGCGGTCTCCCGCGCGACTCGCAACAGCCGCGCGGGGAATGCCTTGTGGGCGACGACGCGGGCACGCGACATGCCGCCCACACAGATACGCCTTGGCTCCCAGGCGCATTAGCTCTGGCAATTCCGCGCTTCCCGGTCGTCATTCGATGCGCCCTCACGACCGCCCTCATCGGCTCTTCTGTGGAAGCAGCAGGTCTTGCCAAGTCACCGGTCCGCCGCCGGTCCGAGCGAGGTTGGATTGCGTGTAGTACTTTCCATCAGGCCCAGCGTAGGTACCTGTATTCGCGTCGTACTCTGCGATCGCGATCGGCGGTGCAAGTGCCGTGGGCACCTGAGCCGGAATGCTAGACAGCGGCGGGTCGCCTGCTCTGGGTTGCGGCACAGGTTGTCCCGACAACGTTGCGTTCGGATCACCTTTCCAGTTGAAGCCATCATTGAGCGGCACGTATTCCTCGTTGCTCTCGCACATCTCGACGGTCGGAGCGCGTTTGCCGGGCCGTTCTGCGCAGGGCAGGTTCCGCGCACCGCGTACGTTGAACATCGAGTCCTGAGGGACCCGGCAATAGAGATAGCCGGCGGGGCGATCCGGGTAGTCGACCTCGCTGGGCGGCCGCATCTGTCGGGCCGGCAGGTATCCGGTCGTGCATGGTGGTGGAAGGTTGAGATTCAAGTTGAACGATAGATATAACCCTCTGTAATCCTGCTTCGTGTCACGGTTGGCCAGCCCCGCACCCTGTAGCGCTTCGATTCCGGCTGGTAACAACACCAAGAGCTGCTCGAGGTGCGGCTGATAGACCAGCGCCACATCGGTGATGCTGACGAGATTGGTCAAGAGAATCGGCAGGCTCGGTCGCAGGCGGTCAAAGAGCTGTCGAGCTTCGTCAAGTGCAGGCGGGCCCTCGTCAAGGAGGATACTGATCGAATTATCTTGTGCCTCCAGTTGTTCGGTGATGTTCGCCATGTTCGACGCCCACACTTGAATCGAATCCGACGTGTCAATCTGACTATCGAGAATTGGTTTGGAGTGATCGATCACAGCCGTCAGCGCGTCTAGATTGTTGCGGGCATCGCTCGCCAGGGCGGTGCTGAATCTCACGATCCGCGACAGCTCTGCGCCTAGGCCCCCGACAGCGGTGAACGACTCGTCGATAACCGTCTTCAGGTTGCCGTGGGGAATTGCTTGCAGCCCCGTATTCGCCGCACGGAGCAGCGTGTTGATGTCGGGTGGCACCGACGCCCGGTCGAGCGGGATCACGTCGCCGTTCCTCAGATGGGGTCCGCCACCGCCGCGCGGCACAAGGTCCACGAATTGTTCCCCTGCTGCGGTTTGGCTGTGCACGATGGCATCGAGATCGGCAGGAATCTTCATGTCAGACCGCAGCGACATAACTGCGTCAACCCCGGCGGCGTTCAATCGCACGGCTTCAACTCGGCCCACTTCGGTGCCGCGGTACGTGACGTTGCTATTCGTGTACAGCCCGGCTGCCGTCGGCAGGTTCAACGTGACGTGATACCGCCCGATGCCGAACAACGTGCTCGGCAGCCTGAGGTACATGAAGGTCATCACCCCGCAGGCCGACACGGTGATCACCATGAAGAAAGCCAGTTGGATCCGAACCCGTTTGCTGAGATTCATGTCAATGGCCCTGATCCCAGCGGTACGGAACAGTGAGCGGGTTGGCTGTGGTGTACGGGCTGGGCAGCTGCCCTATGGTGCGCCCCCACTGTATTTCAAGTTCGGTCAAGTCGCCTTCCCAGCGTGTACCGGTAAACAGTGCGGAGTCCATCCGGCTCAACGTCAGATCTGCGACCACGGTGATATTCGCGTAGTCGCCCCGCATCCACTTCGTCAGCGTTTCCTTGGGGAATGGAAACGTAGTGAACAAGCTCAACGACCGCGTCAGAGCCGGGCCCCCATTCGCCAGTGACTCCAGCACCGGCCCCATGTCTTTCAGCTCCTGAACGATGGCTTCTTCGGTCTGATGGATGGTGTCGGTAGCCAGGGCGTTGAACGTTCCAAGTTCCTCGACAGCCTCGATGAGCTCTTCCCGTTCGCTGTTCAACACCGCCAATGCCTCCGGGATGGTGTCGAGGGCCTTGTCGACCACCGGTCTCTGCGCGCTGAGCTGGGTCACAAGTCGATTGAGAGCGTCAGTGGCCGCGATGATGTCGCCCGTTTGATCGTTGACTCGGCCGGTGAACGTCTCCAACTGCGACATCAGACTTCGCAGGTCATCTTCTCGTCCGCCGAACGCGGTGCTGAGCGCCCTGGTGATGTCCTGGACTTGGCCGAGCCCCCCGCCGTTCAGCAACAGCGCGGCCGCCGCGAGGGTTTGCTCGGTTGAGGGATAGGCCCCGCCGGACGCTAGCGGGATGAAGGCTCCGTCGCGCAGCTTGCCTTGCGGAGCCTCATCGATGGGCGGAGCCAGTTCCAGATGCAGAGAGCCGAGCAAGCTGGTCTGGCCGACCGTAATGGTCGAATTTGCCGGGAGATTCACGTCGCCGTTCAGCCTGATGGTGACCAGCGCGTGCCATCCCTGCCGCTGGATCTTCGCGACCGTACCGACATCGACGTCCCCTACGCGGACCCGAGAATTCTGTTGGAGGTTGTTTACATCCGGCAACTGGGCCTGGATGGTGAATGCACCCGAACCTCTACCCTCCGTTCCGGGCAGCGGCACGGAGTTCAGCCCCTGCCACCCACACCCAGGCAGCGAAGTGGCGATCAGCACTAGGACCGCGGCCGCGGCGATCCTCGCGGAAGGCATCACCGTACTCCGCCTGGTGGTGCCATCATGCCCGGCAGTCCGGCAGCCGGGTCTGTCCGATATCTCGTCGAGCCCGCCTCGGACAGCGGATCGGTGGGCGCCGACACTTCGGCAAGACGTGGCGGGGAGCTGCCGATCGGGTCGAGCCTAGCCGAATTACTTTGCGGCGGAACATAGTCGGGTCGCAACCAGTCTTCGCTGTATGTGATCTCGTTTGGTCGGGCCGCCGCACCCACGAATGGGTTGACTCCGAACGGCAGGAAGTTGTATTGGCGGTTTTTTACGATTGGTGCCAGATACTGCACGCACAACTTCGCTGACTGTTCCGCGCCAAGGCGCGATGCAGCTTGTACAGCCCCGCATAGAAAGGTGATCGGGTCGCTGAAGTTGTTGGCAGCCAGTACCCCGCTGAGCGTGCCCTGCGCCGGCTGATACATATTGACCACATTGGCCAGACTCGTCGGTGCGACGTGGAGCAGCTGTTTGACGTCACCGATGCTGTCGCTCAAGGCCAGGGACACTGACGCGAGCTTCTCCGAAGCTGTCCCGATACTGTCGCGGTTCTCAGCGACAAAGGACTTCACCTCACCCACAACGGATGTCAGCTCCTCAAACGCTTCGGCAACTTCACCGGGATCGTTGGCCATGAGGTGAGTTACGGACGCCAGATTCTCGTTCAATCGGCGCATCACGTCAGTGCTGTCCCGCAGTGCTGACACCAGCGTCGAGAGGTGCTTGACGCTCGTGAAGGTGTCGTCGCTGTGCTCGCCGAGCGCTGAAAGCGCCTGCGACAACTTACCGATGCTGTCGCGAATTGCCGGCCCCTGACCGCGGAGGTTGTCGGCCGCGGTGTTGACGAATGCACCCAGGGTGCTCACACCGCCCGGCTCGGTCGGTTCCAGCGCTTGGCTCAGCCGCTCGAATTGGAGTCGGAAGTCATCCCATTCCACCGGTACCGCAGTCCGCTCCAACGGAATCACCGCATTGGTTGCGAGCGTCGGGCCGCCGCGGTACGGAGGTGTCAACTGGACGGCTCGCGCGGTCACCAGTGTTGGTGACAGGATCACCGCCTTCACGTCAGCGGGCACGTCATACCCGTCGTGAACCCAGAACGTCACCTTCACCTGTGTCGGTTCCGGTTCGATCGAGGTGATCTTGCCGACATTCACCCCACGAATTCGAACATCGTCTCCGACGAAAAGACCTTTGGTGTTCTGGAAGAACGCGACGATGTTGGTTCGGCCCATCTGTCGTGTTTTGTCAATTCCGATGTAGGCCCCTGACAACAGAGCAGAGCAGGCCAGAACTGCGGCCAGGCCGACACGGATCCGCGACTTCATTGTTGACTGTTTCCTGCGGTATCCGACCCGACCGTGATCGCTGACATTTCGGTCGGCACCCGACCGGCACCCGGCTGTTCGTCGGGTGCTGCCTGATGAGGCGCCGGCGACACGGCCGGTGGTCCGGGTGGTGGGCCGCCAGGCGCGGGCGGTGGCAGCGGTTCACGGTACGGGTAGCGTGGATCACCCACGTTGCCGGTGATCGCCTCGGGGAGGGTCATATTCGGTTCGCCACCTTGTCCGGTGCGTGGATACGGTACCGGCATCGCGGGCGTACCGGGTTGGCCGGTTTGCGGATCATGGCGTTCGGACGGCGCGAGCACGTGAGGATCCAAACCGAGGTCCGAGAACGCCGCATCCACGAACGGCTGCACGAACTGGCCGGGAAGCAGGTTCGCGAGGTAGGCCTTGAAAAAGGGCCCCGACGACACTGATTCCCCGAGGGCCATGACATAGTCGCCGAGGCCCTTGATCGACTTTTGTACCTGCGCCTTGCGGTTGTCGATGATCGCCAACACCCCGTTCAGTTTTTCCAAGGCTGGTTTCAACGTGTGACGGTTCGTTGCGATGAGCTCCCGGATTTGTCGTGCCATTTCAGCGATGTTTCCTGAGAGCTGGTCCAACCCCTTGCTCTGAGTACGAAGCTCTGCGAGCAGTGCGCTGCTGTCGTGAATGAGCCGCACGACGTGGTCGGACCGTTCAGCCAATACTCCGGTCGCCTTGCGTGCGTTGGTGAGCAATTCCCGCAGTTGCGCATCGCGCGCGTTCAGCGTCTCCGAAAACCGTGCCACGCCCTCAACCGCCATCTTCAGCTGGGGCGGCGTGTCGGCCAGCGTCTCGCTCAGGGTCTTCAACGCGGTCGACAACTGGTCGGTGTCGAGGCCGCTGATTGTCGCCGTGAGATCGCCGACCGCATCCGGCAATTGGTACGGCGATGTGGTCCGCTCAATCGGAATTCTTTCAGCCAGGCGTCCGTCGCCGCGCGGTGTAACGGCCAACACCTTGTTTCCGAGAAGGCCAATTGTCTTGATGTCCGCCTCCGTGCCCACGCCGAGGCGGATATCGTCGGCAACAGTGAATTCGACGAGCACACCCTCGGGTTGGAGGCTGATGTGTCCCACCTGACCTGCCCGAAACCCCAAAACCTGGACCGGGGCACCGGTGGTCAGCCCCCCGAGATCGTCAAAGATCGCTGAATAGGATCTGCTCGAAGATGTGAAAGGAAGCTTGCTGTAGTTGAAAGCCCCCACCGTTACTGCGATCAGCATCGTCACTCCGATCACTCCGATCATCGCGCGATTGTGTTCTCGTAGAGGCTTCATCGTGGGGCGCACCTGCCCGTATCTTGGCCCGCCACCTTGACGTAAACAGGCTGGCCGCCTTTGCCATTCAGCTTCAGCACCAGATCGCACAGATAGAAGTTGAAGAAGTCGCCGCTCATCGCTTGCCTGCCCAGCACCCGATACGCATCTGGCAGTGTGTTTAGTAGATCATCGAAATATTCATGGTCTACGAGGACAGCGCCGGCCGCACGGTCCGTCTCACGGACGGTCTTGTTCAGTGGCTCCCGCGCATGGCTGAGAAGGTCGGCGAGCGTGCGGGCGCCCTCGCCGGCCTTCGCCAGGCCGGCGCTGATGGTCTTCTTTCGGCCCTGTAGCCCGTGGATCAGATCGGAGAGTGACTCGACCGCCTCACCGAACTTCGCGCTGTGACCACCCAACGACGCCAGCACCGTGTTGAGGTTGACTACAACCTGCCCGATCAGTTCGTCTCGGTCGGCGAGAGTGTTTGTCAGCGTAGCTGTTTGCTCCAGTATCGACCCGATCGTGGGGCCCTGGCCCTGAAAGGCCGCGATAAGCTGACTGGACAATGCATTGACGTGCGCGGGGTCCAGCGCGTGAAAGAGTGGCCGGAAGCCGCCGATCAGTGCATCCAGGTCCAAAGCCGGTGCGGTCCGATCGAGTGGGATCGTGTCTCCGGGAGCCAGTTTGGTGGTTGCACCGGTGCCCTCTTCCAGAGCCAAGTACCGCCCCCCGATGAGATTGTCGTAGCGAATGACCGCCCGGCTTCCTTCTGTCAGCACCACAGAGCTGTCAGCGCTAAATTTGACCAGCGCGGTGGAGTCGTCGCGGATCTTGACTTGCTTGACCTTGCCCACTTCGACACCGGCGATACGAACGAAGTTGCCGTTCTCAAGGCCGGTGACTGAGGTGAAGATTGCGTCATAGGTCTCCTCTTCCTGAAAGCGCAACTGTGCGAATATCGCGATCAATCCGAATGCACCGAGCGCACACACGACGACGAAGATCGTCAGGCGTACTACAAGTCCTGACAGACGGTGTCTCAACTGAACTCACCTTTTCGTCATGCTGGTTCTAGGATTAATTCACTTCAAGGTCATGGCGGCGGTGTTACTGAAGATGCAGGCTCCGACGGTGAAACCGGCGCCTCCGGGGAGGGGGTGCCGGGCGGTGACGCTTCCGGGTTGATCGCAGCGCCGTGAGCGTCGTGATGCGGCGCGCCGTACAGAGGTGCTCCCGGGAAGGTGATCGGCCCCGGGGCAGGACCCCCTGGGTACCGGATGCTCGGCGGTTCAGGCACCGCACGTGTGACCGGAAAGTAGTTCGCCCAACCGGGGAATCCGATTCCAGGATTCGGACGGATGTCCAGACCCGTGCCGAAGCCCGTGTTGGCCACCAGGTAGCGCACGGGCCAGTTGTCCGCGACGTCGGGTAGCGAACCGCAGCCGGGCTGGCCTCCCGGTCCCCCCTTCGCGGCGTTGATGGGCAAGTCGTCCGGGTACCGGTACGGATCGTCGCCCAGCAGCAATGCCGCATCCATAACGGCTGACTTACCGTTGCCACCGATGTAGTCCATGGCGCCTTTGTCGAGGGCAGTCTTGGCGCCGAGGATCATGCATGTCAGTCCCGGGTTGTATTTCATCAGAAGGTTCGTCGTCGGCTCCAACTGGTTGACTGTCTTCACGAGGTTGTCTTTATTCGGGCTCAACAGGTTTGTCCCGCTACTGGAGAATCCGGCCAGACCGATCAACAAGGAGTCGAGCTGCTTGGCTTGGTTCGTTATGGTCGTGCTCGTCGTGCTGGCCGCCTTCAATGTGTCGAGGACATCCTGTGCGGCGGCGGCGTAGGTGTCACTGACTCCCGCCAGTGAGCGCCAAGTCTCACGCATGGTGTCGGTGCGCGAATTGAGCTCCAGAAGGATTTCATTGGCGGCCGTCGTCGCTCTCCCCATGCGATCGCCTTGGTCTCGAACTCCTTCGGCCAGCGCCGAGAGCACTGCATTGAGTTTGGCCGGCTCGATCTGTTTGATGAGGTCGACCAGATTCTGGAAAACGGTGTTGACCTCAACGGCGACATTCTGTGACCTCAACACCGCCCCGGCCGACAACCGCTCGGGGCTGGGCTGGCGAGGATAGACCAACTCCACGAATTTCGTTCCGAACAAGGACGTCGCGTCGATGCGTGCCTCGACATTGGCGGGAATGTGCTTGATTTGCTTGGGATCGATGTCCAACCGAAGACCTACCTGGCCGGAACCACCGGATATGCCGGCGACGCGTCCAACCTCCACTCCACGCATCTTCACTTTTGCGTACGGCTCCATGACAAGACCCGAGCGCTCTGCGGCGAGAGTCACCGGAACGCTGGGCGTGAAGGACTGGTTGAACGCGGCGACACAGATCGCAGCTGCGCCCGACAACGCCGCAACCAACATGGCGGCGAACCACTCGGATGCGATTCGGGGTGTCCTTCGCCAAGTTGTCATCACGCTATCCGGAGAAGTTGAATTGCCCGGTCTGGCCATAGATCGCCAGAGAGACGAAAAGGATCAGCAGAGCGGTAGCGACCAACGAGGTTCGCGTGGCGCGTCCTACCGCCTCACCCACACCAGCCGGGCCGCCCGTCGCGGTGTATCCGTAGTACGTGTGTATCAGCATGATGGTCGCCGCCGCGACGGTAGTGACGGTAAAGGAGCGGATCACGTCTGCGGGAACGAGGAAGGTGTTGAAGTAGTGGTTGTAGACACCGCCCGACTGGCCGTATATTGCAGTCGTGCCGAAACGCGCCGCGAAATAGGCCAGGATCAGCGCCACGCTGTAGAGCGGCAGGACGACGACAACTCCGGCCACAAGTCGAGTTGACGCCAAGTACGCGATCGATCGGACACCCATGACCTCTAGCGCGTCGATTTCCTCATTCACCCGCATGGCCCCGAGTTGGGCGGTGGCACCCGCACCAATAGTGGCAGCCAGGGCGATCGCAGCTGTGGTCGGCGTGATGAGGCGTGTGTTGAGAAATGCCGATGCAAAACCAACGAGAGCATCCACGCCGACTTGGGAGAACTGGTTATATCCCTGCGCTGCGATGAGACCGCCCGTTGACATTGTCAGGAAGGCGACGACGGCGACTGTGCCTCCGATTGCGGCAAGTGCGCCGGTGCCCAGGCTCATTGCAGCGATCTGCCGTAACAGTTCCGCCTTGTAGTAGACGCAGGCATCGAAGAGCGAAACGATTGTCGTGCCATAGAATCTTGTCTGTTCGCCGATTTGGCGCCAACTTGACCAGGCGCGCCGCCGGATGGCCGAGACGCGTGGGAAGTGCTGCGTCACACCGCTTGTTGCGGTCATTTGGTGATCTCGAATCCGATTGCGGTAGCCACCAGGTTGATGACGAACAGCAAGACGAACGAGAACACCACCGTTTCATTCACTGCGTTTCCCACCCCTGCGGGCCCACCTTTGACTGTCGTGCCTTGGTAGCAGGCGACCAAGCCGGCGGTCAGTCCGAAAAGTGTGGCTTTCACCATGGAAACCAGAACATCGCTGAGTCCGGTGATGAACGTCATGCCGGCCACGAACGCGCCGGGCGTCACATGCTGGAAGAACACCGAGAAGAAGAAGCCACCTGCTAACCCAGTCAGCGTCACCGACGACGACAGCAGCAGTGCCACAACGGTAGCGGCAAGGACCCGAGGTACCAACAGCGCCCGGACCGGGTCGATCCCCATTACCTTGAGGGCGTCGAGTTCTTCGCGGATCGTGCGCGCTCCGAGGTCCGCGCACATGGCCGCTGCGCCCGCGCCGGCGACAACGAGAACGGTCACAAACGGCCCGATCTGGTTGACTGCGCCGACCGCGGCCCCGCTGCCGGAGAAATCAGCGGCGCCGAACTCGACCAGCAGGACATTGAACGTGAAGACCGTCAGGACCACGTAGGGGATTGACAACAACAGTGTCGGCACCAGCGACACTCTCGCCACGAACCAGGTCTGTTCGAGGAACTCTCGCCATGCGAACGGCCACTTGAATGTGGCGACCAATACGTCCAGGGCGAAAACGAAGAACCCCCCGACGTTGTGCAGCGGCTTCAACGCCACGCCGCCCGACAACAATCCCCTGCCCACGATGGTGGCGGCCACAGTGCGGTTCACCATCTGTCCCCCCCCACGTGGAGTACCGGGCGTTGGTTGCGCCGCGATGACGTCACCAACTCTCGCAACGCAACTCATTGCACGCCGCCTCCGGTCAGGCCATGACCGGCACCTGGGGCCAGAACGCCCGTCGGCAGTTCCATTGATTCGAGATCGTCAGTCACGACGCGGCACCTGTTCGGTGGGCTGCGGAACGGCGGGCACGGCCTGCTCGGGGCCCATGGCTGAATAGCCGCCATCGACCGCCCAATCAGCGCCGGTCACGGCTGATGCGCGAGGCGAGAGCAGATATGCGACGACCGAACCGACCTCCTCTGGGTCGCAGGTTCGGCGCGTGAGGTGAAGCGGAGCCGCGAGGTTGTCGATCATGGTGCGATCGCCGCCGCTGCGTTGGTCCATGATCTTCGACCAGGTCCACCCTGGACTGACCGAGTTTATGCGGATGCCGTCGCGGGCTAGGTCCATAGCCATGGACCGCGTAAGCTGCACCAGCGCCGCCTTGCTGGCCGGGTAGACCCAGCGTCCAGTCTGCGCCACCTTGGACGACACTGAAGTGAAGTTGACGACGGCCCCACCGGTCTTTCGCAGATAGGGGCGAGCTTGCTGAGTCACCATCGCTGTGCTGACCAGATTGACGTTGAGAGCTTCCAACCATTGAGCACGTGTGCTGTCCACACCGTCGTCGACATAGCTGCACGCCAGATTCACCAGCCCGTAGAGACCGCGGCCGTCGGCATCGATGGCTGCGATCGTTTCCGCCACGTCGACGTCATTGGTGATATCGGTTCTGTAGAACCGGACGTTGTTTTGGAGTTCATCGACGATTGTCTTCGCGCCCGCGTCGTCGATGTCCACGATCGCGATCGTCGCTCCGGCCGCCTGCAGCACCCGGAGGACTCCGTGGCCCAAAAGAGTGGAACCACCGGTGACCATGACCGTGCGGCCATCGAATTCGCCTGTGCCTGTTTTCATCTCGTTGCCCACCGATTCCATTTCCTACAACACAGCTCGTATCGAGGTGCGCTCGCGCGCATGTACCAAGGGCTACGGCTCAACACACGTACTCCTTACCGGACCGGAAAGTGTTGGTGGACAAAGTCAACGGTTTTCGCCGCGTCGGCGCTATCCGTTCGACGCCACAACTATCCGGTCCGCGGCGTTTCACCGAGCCGAGTCCGGACTCTGCCGGGACGCTCCGCCGTTCTTAAGATAGGTTCGGCCGCGCGAGGATCGGGCGATCGCGGGACCAGCGGGTTGAGTTCAATTCAAGCGCGGGTCAGGTCGCCTCAGTCAAGATCGCGTGATCGGATTGTCCAGCCGCCCGATTCCTCCGATTTCGACGGATAGCGTTCCCTGGATGCGGCTCATGTCCACATGGCGGACCGTTGGGAATCGCTCAGGGGCCGCGACCTTCACCGCGGTACCGAAGTGCACCACGTCGCCGGCCTCAAGCGTCATATACCTCGTCAGGTGTGCCAACACCGTTTCGACAGAGAAGGTGAGGCGACTGGTGGAGTCGACCAGTACCGCTTCACCGTCGAGCAGACATGTGACCTCCAGGCAATTCGGATCGCCGACCGCATCGGTTGTGACGAGCCATGGTCCCATCGGCGCAAACGAGTCGCACCCCTTGGACCGAGCGTGATAGGTCAGATACACCGATCGGTCCTCGGCTGCGCGCACGTGGCGCCAGTCCAGCTCGACGGGGCCGATAGCGCCCGCGGCCGGCATGAGTTCCATGCTGTCGCGATCCTTCAACGACGGTGACGTGATGTCATTGATGATCGTGAACCCGAGGACCGCCTCGAGCGCTCTTTCCGAAGAGAGGTTGCGGCTGCGTCGGCCGATCACGGCAGCCAACTCGGGCTCCGGGTGCGTTAGCCCGAAATCGGTTGGGACGACGACCGGTTCACAATGGCCCACCAATGCCGACGGCGGCTTAAGGAAGTAGGCCGGCTCCGTCGGTTCGCGGTAGGCATACTGCGCAATCGACTTGTTGTTGACCGCCACACCAACGATCTTGGATGGGGTTGGCGAGGGCGGTAGCCACTGCACGTCGGCGGGATCGATTGCTGCTGTCTCGATGGTGCCGTCGGCAAGTCTTTTTCTGAGCGCGTTCAGCAGTTCATCGCCCTCGGCGAGAACCGCGTTCATGTCCAATTGGTCGCGGCTCACAAGCTGGCTCGCGTCGATTAGCACGCCGTTGACACCTTCGATCACCAGCAGGCGACGACCGGCGACACTGACATTGGCGAGTTTCATACCAGCTCCTAGAAGATGCCGTCGACGGCGACGTGTGCCATGTGTGAGCCGAGCGCTTGTGCGGCAACGTCGTAGTCGGAATAGGCGTGTGCAGCACCGGCATGGATATCTCGCCAGAACCGCTGCATGGGATTTTCGTCCCGGACAGCTCCGCCGCCAGATGCTTCGAACAATCGGTCGGCGGTACGAACGCAGACCTTCGTCACATACGACTGGTTCGTACGCCAATCCACCAACTCGTCCACCGTTGCCAGACGTCCGGAATTCGCCAACGCATTCAGGTCATTCCAGTCCTGGCGAAGCATGCGATAAGCCGATCGCAACTCATGCTCGGCTTCCGCCAAGCGCATGAGTGCCGGGGCAGACTCAGCAACCTTTGCTCCGGTATATGCCCGTACCCGAGATGCCAACCGATCCTTGTACAGGTCACGTATCGCTTCAGCCGCTCCAAGAGCGATCGCGCTGAACCCGACCGCGAAAACTGGGGCGAAAGGTAGGCGGTAGACGGGGGCGGTGTGACTGCCGAAGCCGCGTGCCGTTCCGTGGTTCAAGGCGTTGAAGGACTCAATTCGATAGTTGGGAACAAACGCGTCTTCGACTATGAGGTCATGGCTTCCTGTGCCTTTCAGTCCCATGGAATGCCAGGTGTCCTGGATTTTGTAATCACTCCTCGGCACAACTGCGAGGTGTGGTTCCGGGACGCCGTCGGCGCCGGGCAGCAGCAGCCCGAGCATCGCCCACTGGGCATACTCACACCCGCTCGACCAGCCATAGCGCCCCCTGAGGCGGATGCCGCCGGCGACCGGCTCGCTCTTGCCGATAGGTGCCACCGACGAGCAGACCAATGTGTCGGGACCGCCCCCCCATATCTCCTCCTGAAGCTGCGGACTGTAACTGGCGATCGTGTGAGCGTGCACGGTAAGCAGTTGCATCGCCCAGGCTGTCGACGTACACGCGCCGGAGAGCAAGCGCGTTGCTTCGGCGACATCTGCCGGATTCCTCTCGCCGCCACCGAACTGCGCTGGAACCAGTGCAGTCAGGAACCCGACACGGCGGAGATCTTCGACGCTTTCGGCCGGGACACGCCGAAGACGTTCGGCGTCGACGGCGCGCGATCCGATCGACGGCAGTATGGGTCGGACCAGATCAGCGAGTGATTCGGTCTGCGCAACGACGTCTGTGGGCATCTTTAGCACTCCTCTTTGGATGAGAACCGCCACGAACGGCGGTGGATCGTCACGTTTCGGAGAATCAGCCGGCGGCAACCAACGCCACCCCGCATACACCGAGAAAGACAAATGTCGAGAACACCGTGACATTGAGGTCGATCAGTCGCTCACGCCCCATCACCCTCACGGGCACAGGGGGATAGCCGTTGTCGTCGTACAATCGTCCGCCGTACAAACGCATTGACGCCGCTGCGACAAAGAAGCCGCCGTATACGCAAAGCGCCAGCAGTGCAGCAAGATACGCCCGCAGCGCGGATTCTGCGCCTGGTAGCCAGAGCAAGCCGAGGGCGACCAGTCCTATACCGATATAGCTCGCTACCTGCCATACGACGTGGTATCGCGCGTGCGGCGTCCACTCCGGATTCGTCGCGTGAGTCTTGTTGAAGTCCGCGTAGGCCGGCACGGCGCTGAAGCCGAGAATCACGACCGTCAGTACGATCCTGGCTGCATCGAACATGTCAGTTGGTCCTCGCTCCGAAGTTCGGAATGGAGCCGAATAGTGGGGTTACCACCCGGCTTTCATAGCGCCATACGCCCTCGGGGCTCCGCCAATAGGTGTCGGAGTAGTCGGCGACCAGGACCGGCTTCAGCGGGTGTGGGGGCCGGCCATCCGCAGCATGCAAGGTGAGCACGCAAACGCCGCGCGCACGGTCGTCGTCGACGTGTTCGAAATGCAGATTTGAGAACAAGTGTCGCGATGTGCGTGGACCGGCAGCTCTGCGGCGTGCGTAGAAGGCCTCGATCTCATCCCGACCCTGAAGGTCGAACTCTTCTCCCTCTACCATGTATCGCCCCTGGGGTGTGAACAAGTCGGCGACTCCGTGACCCGATTTATGGTCGATAAGCCACGCGAATTCGACTACCAGTGCATCTATCTGCGCGCGGATTTCGAAGGCATTGCGATGGGTGTCGGCGACGCTCATCGATCGCCCCGGGCGTCATCGGCGAGCAAAGCGCCTCCGCTGCAGTGAACTGTGGGGACGCCATGTGCACGCCAGCACGGTGCGCAGCCGAGTGATGGTGACATTGTCATCGTTGGACCTCCCAACTGAAGGTGAACGGTTCGAGTGCGCATTCGACCGCATCCCAATCCACAACTTCCTGGCCTTGCGCACTCAACACCACATGGATGTTTCCGTCGGCGAGGCTGCTCGTTACCGCGACATTCTGGGTTCCGAATGTCGACAGGGCCTCACGTACCGCGACGCAGGTTTCGTTCTGCCGCAACGGCACTTTGGTCGGCTTTCCCACAGCCGTCACGGGTAGCTCGTCGACTTGGGTGACGTTTTTGGGTATCGCCGCAGGCTCGGGGACACGTGCTGCGGCCCAAGCGATCATGTCGTCCTCAGTTGCGGACAACGCCTTTTCAATGGTGACATATGCGACTGGAACTTCACCTGAGACGGGATGCGGACGCCCCACTGCTGCAGCACCTGTAACCGCGGGGTGCGTGAGAAGCGCATCTTCGATCGTCGCGGGATCGATGTTGTGCCCGCCCCGGATGATTACGTCCTTCGCACGGCCTCTCAGCTGTACGTAGCCGTACTCGTCGACGCGGGCGAGGTCGCCACTGTCCAACCACCCATCGACAACCTTCCCGAGAGTGTCGAGGACCGGACGGCCGTTGGCATTGCCGACGACGTAACCCGGGAAGACGGTCGGGCCGCTGATCGCAAGGGTTCCGAGCGCATTAGGTGGCAGGTCTTTCCACTCGCCGGTGTCAGCGTCTATCTCAATGGCTTTCACTTTTTGGTAAGGCAGCCGCTGTCCAACCCATCCGGGGCGAGGGTCGCTGACAAAGTTTCTGGTTGTCGCACACGTTGCTTCGGTGAGGCCGTATCCCTCGCACAACGGCACACCCGTCCGGTCCTGGAACGCGTCCCGGACAGCCGCCGGCAGCGGGCTCGCGCCGACAAGGCCGAATCGCAGGCTGCTGATGTCGGCGTCCACTCTGACCCGGCTCAGTGCGGCATATGTCGTTGGTACTCCGGAAAGGACCGCAACGTCATACCGCTCGACGATTCCCCAGAGGCGCTCATACACGTGCGGCTCTCGATAGCCGAGCGGTCCTGCCCACACGACATGCTGGCCCCGCAGCATCGGCGCCAGCACCGTGACGATGAGGGCGTTCACGTGGAACAGGGGCAGGGCTGCAAAGAATACGGCGTCGTCCGGCACGGCATCGTTCAGTGCCATCATCCAGGCGTCGGCGATCTCGTTCGCATGCAGGTGTGCGGCCAGCTTCGGCACTCCGGTTGTGCCGCCCGTGTGAAAGAACGCAGCGAGATCGTTGGTGTCTGGAGGTTCAGCATCAAGCGTGTCGCCGCTGACGCCCGATATCGAATGGCTGAGGTACTCCACCGTCACACCGGCGAGCAGTCCGAGTTTCGGCGGCTTGCCCGTGGCTCCGGTAGGCCGTAGTGCCCACACCGCCTTTGCCCCGATCTCTACTGCGACCGCCCGTGCCTTGTCCCACAATTGAGGGTCGATTTCCGGCCCAGCCGCGATCAAGTACCGGACGGCGCCGCGTCGCAGAAGGTGGGTCAAGTGCTCTGGGGCGAGACTGGGATTTACGGGAACCGCGATGCCGGCCGCTTGTGCGGCAAGTAGTGCGGTGATCAGTTCGGCGTTGTTGGGCGACATCAGCCCCACCGATGAGTCGCGTCCAACTCCGGACGCAGTCAGTAGATTCGCGACGCGCCGAACATCTGCCAACAGCGTGGAAAATGTTCGCGTCTGGGCGTTGTCGACGTCGTTGACGCTCGGCAGCACGGTGACCGCTTCACGGTCGGCCCACACGTTCGCTGCTCTTTCAAGGGCTGCATACGAACTGGCCGGCAGACCGCGCTTCTCCAGTGGTACCGTTTCGACTGCTTCGAGATCTGCGCGGCTCGCGAACCGTGGCCACAGCAGCGACTGTTCACGGGCGCCGGCCCGGTCCCACACCACTCCTGGTTCCACGACCATCTCCTCTGTGGTTGTCGATGTGAATTGCTGGCAGAGCGCGTGTTACGGCCCGATCAACCGACCTAGGAGGGCACCGGAGCCAGGTTCGCGGCGTTGATTTGCATCCACGATCGGAGCGTGAGCGGCGGCCGCTGCAATAGCCAGCCCAGGGTGCCCGAGGTACGCGCAGCGAACTCCCTGTGCTGCTCGAACTCGTAGAATTTGAGGAAGTACTCTTCACCGCCGCGCCACAACTGGTTGTAACGCGCGCCCATCAGCTTCCGCCAGGTTTCGACACTGTCGTCATATCCGATTTGGCGTTCTAGCACGTCACTCAACATTCTGGCGACCTCGTCGAACTCCAGCACATCGTGGCCGTTGTCGACGTCGTACTGGTGACCGATGTGTCGGTCATCGCGGCTGAGAATGATCCGGGCCGCGGCTTCCCCAACATCAGCGGGATCGACCCAGGCAGCTCGCCGGTTGTAGGGCATGGACAGCAGATCGTGTTCACGGATGGGATTGCCCCACCTCAACAGGTCATCCGTGAGATACGCGACCATGTTGAGATGAACCACGGGTAACCCGCTGTCGTTCAGGATCGATCGAGCGACGAAATGCTGGGTTGCCGGACCGCCCACGTCACGCATGTCGTGCGGAACATCCGAAGGCTTGACGTTCGGAAGAACGCCTTGAATCCTGACGATCACGCGGATGTCGCCCGCCGCCCGTGCGCTTGCCACAAGGTTTTCCATGGCTTGCTTCTCGTCGAGAAAGTCCGGCGTGACGACGAATACCGCAGAGACTCCGTCGAGTGCTGCCTTCATGTCGTCGACGTCGAGGTAGTCCGCAGAGATGATTTCTGCGTTAGGGAACTCCTGAGCAAGGTTCATTTGATTCTTGCTGTTTCGCGTCGCGAGCCGGAGGCGTGTGTCTGGGTCGTGGTAGGAAATCCAGCGCGCCACCGGTAGTCCGAGGTGCCCGGCCGCGCCGAAAATGAGGACCCTGTCAGAAGTCATCTACCATTCCTCTCAACGTCGTGAGCAGTGCTGTCGTCGACCGTAATTGGGGGTTATCGGCCGCACTATCCGAGCAGCGCTACGACTGTCCCTCGGACGCCATCGTTTTGGCCGCGTGAACGGCTCGGTGCCTTTGCCTGGATTCGGCCGCTCGATTATCGACCGCGAAGCTGCCGGCGCCACCTGGCGAATGAGCGTGGTGACGACACCGCCAGCACCGCCACCGGCTCACCCGCCCTCCGGTACACCGCGACGAAGGGGCCGCTTGCGGGTTCGCCCTCCACGATCTCGATTGCGCAGTCAGGTGCCTGTCGGCCTGCGAACTGGATTCGCTGCTGGTACAGATCCGACCACACGTAGGGCACCGGATCGAACGTGTCGACGGACGTTCCGCCGCTGAGCAACACCTGTATCGCTACGGCGGGCCGGGTAGCTGCGGCGGTCCAATGTTCCTCGCGGGTGAGCTGTCCTGTCGTGAAATCCCGTACAGCTGCACAGTCGCCCACCGCGACGACGCCGGGAACTGACGTAGCCCCTCGTCGGTCGGTGACAACTCCATTGGCGAGCTCGACACCACTGCCGCTCAACCACCGGATATTGGGCGCCGAACCGATGCTGACCAAGACAACATCGCTTTGAACGGTTCGACCGTCATGTAGCTCCACGCCCACGACTCGCCCGGCGCGGGTGCGAAAGCCGGCCACTGTCGCACCGGTGATCAGCTCCGCACCACCGCGGACGTGCATGTTCGCCAATATCCGGCCGACGCGTGCACCCAGCACCCGCTGCAACGGGACTTCGGCCGCCTCGATGAGGGTCACTGCCGCGCCCAATCCGGCGGCAGTGGACGCCACTTCACTGCCGAGAAACCCCGCCCCGATGATCGCCACGCGGGCCCCCTTAACCAGTTCATCTCGGAGTGCACGCGCATCGTCGAGGCTTCGAAGGACGTGTAGGCCCGCTGCTTTTCGCATACCGGGAAGCGAGATCGCCGATGCCCCGGTGGCGATCACCACCGCATCCGCAACGAGTTCTTCGCCGCAGGCCAAGGTGATCGATCGGCTCCCACAATCCAAAGCGACTGCGGCGGACCCGAGCCGCCAATCGATTCCGAGCGCGGAGTCGTCGGCGGTCTCAAGCGCGAGGCGCTCGTCGGAACCCGCCAGAAACTCCTTGGACAGCGGCGGCCGGTCATACGGGCGATGGACCTCGTCGCCGACGACGCTGATCCGTCCACCGAAACCCTGCTCGCGCAGGGCGCGTACGGATGCCAGGCCGGCTAGCGAGGCCCCGACGATCACCACTGACTGCATCAGGTTGACCGAATGCGTCGCCGACGGCTCTCAGAGGCCGACGATGATGTCGTCGCCATCGACGCGAATATTGAAGGACCGCACCGGCTCGTCTGCCGGTCCTCTCCGTACCTCACCAGTGGCGAGGTCGAAGAGCGCCTGGTGGAGTGGGCATTCAATGCATCCGTCTTCGATGAAGCCGTCAGAGAGCTTGGCGTTGCCGTGCGTACATCTGTCAGCTAGCGCGAAGATGCGGCCGTCATCGTTGAATAGCGCGATCTCGATACCCTCAACCACGATGCCGATCGGTTCATCACCGGCGACGTCGTCTAGACATGCTGCACGAACCCAGCGCAGGGTGTCAGTGGGCTCGGTGCTCATACCGGGATGACCAGCAGCGTCTTGACGCGAGCGTTCTCGAAGATCGCGCGCTTGGTCGCGTAGCGCCAACCTTCGGAGGTACGCACGACCTCGTCCTCGTATGAGCCCACTTGAAATACCTCAGCGTCCAGGGCCGACAAGGTGCGGATGACCAAGTAGTTCGACCGCGTTGAAACGCGTTCGGCCGAGCGCGACATGATTTCGAAGCCGGACACGAAGTGCCGATATGTCTGGGCCTCGAAAATGTTGGCCTTCCGCAGTGAAACGATGCGGTCACGCATCATCGCCTTGCCGAAGCAATGCATGACCCCGGCAGGTCTGCCGGCGCGTACGTTCTCTCGTGGCAGTATCTCGTAGGTGGCGTCGTCGGTGAAGAAATCTGGCCAGGCTTCAAGCCGGTCTTCGTCGATGGCGCGGATATAACGATTCTCGAGATCCTGCAGTTCGTAACGAAGGGTGATGTCGTCCATCTCAAAGCCCCATCAGTTTCTGGTAGCCGACCCAGAATCGGCGAATTGCGTCCTCCGATATCGGATGTTGGTTCCGGTGTTCCTCGTCAGCCTCCAGCGCCATCAGGGCTATCGCTTCGCCGGTCGGACCGACGGTAGTGGCGCGCTGAACGAGTTCGATCGCCTCGCCGTCCTCCATTGAGATCAGGCCCGCGGGTCCAACTAGGTTGAACTGCGCGATGCGGTGTTGTCGCATATCGGGGGTGTCGTCGGCGTAGCCGAAGAAGTTGAAGATCAGCTCGAACTCGTCGACCCCTTTGGGCAGCACATTCCGTACGGCGAGCACGTTTTGGATCTGCATCACTACGAGCTGCGGGAAGACGCACTGCAGGTGGTTGGTGATGATCTCGTCGAATTCCTGCCAGTTCTCCACCACGTCGGGGTTCTCCAGCCGCAGACCCTCCTTGAACGAGGCCACGTTCGCGTAGGCCGCGCCTTTGGTCGGATCGTCGGTGTAGAAGAGATCGCCGCAGTTGTGGACCTCATACGTGTCGCCCACCACAATCTTGACCCGTTGCCCGCTGCGCACCAGGTTGAAGGTGCTGTGAAAGGCATGCAGCAGTGACGCGTGATAGCCGTCGCGGACGTTCTCCAGATAGAGCTTCCAATTCCCACGTATGCGCTGGCGCGTACACCCGAGATACTCGATCGGCTTATGGAATATCCGGTCCAGCCCCGGCGTCTGGTTGCCGAGATATTCGAGTAACTCTGGGGTTGCTTCATCGAATGTCCCGAAGACAAGGCCGCGGTAGCTTTCAACCCTCAGCTTCTGCAGGCCGTTCTGCTTGGGATCAAACGACTTCGGCATCCCTGTCCCGTTTGCGCCGCGGCGAAACGGCACTCCTTCCAGGTCGCCAGCCGCGTTGTAGCTCCACTGGTGATAGACGCACGCGTGACTGCGCGTGTTGCCGCTCTGCTCACGGCACACGATTGCGCCGCGATGGGCGCACCGATTGACCCAAGCCGCCAGCCGGCCCTCACCGTCACGGGTTACCACCACCGGCGTATCGCCTACGAAGGTGCTCTTGAAGTCGAACGGGTTGGGAAGCTCAGCTTCCAAGGCAAGGTAGTTCCAGATCGGCCCGCGAAACAGGCGCTCCTGCTCGCGGTCATAGACCGCCTGAGATGTGTAGATCTCGTACGGAATTCGGGAACCGTCAGAAGCTGGGAATACCGGCATTTCAGACGCGGCATCGACCGTTTCGGTTGTTTCAGTCATGGCGATCTCCTGAGTTACAAAGCGGTGCAAGCAATCTTATTGCGGCGAGCAACACGATCTCCATCGGTTAGCTGGTTCAGGCAGTCGGGGCGGGCGCCATGGTCGCCCAGTTCGAGATGAACTCGTTGGACGGCAACGTCTTATCGAGTAGCTTCCGACTCTGCTCGATCCCGGCAACGGGCAAACCGGATGGGTCGAGCAGTCCGATTTGAGCGAGGACGCTGGCCTGATCCCAGTAGATATGCTCGTTGTAAAGCTTGTCGCCGCGGAACGTCACTACGGCCACCATCGGAATCTCGACGTATCGACCGGTGGGGGCGACACCGGGCAGCATCCAATCGATCTCGCGGTCGTGGGTGAAGCAGAGCACCTGCTCCTCGACTATGCGATCGGCACCGACCGTCCGAGAGATGGGGATGGCCCGCATGTCCGACGGGTTGGCGTGCACGAAATGATTTGCGTAGAACCTCGAGAGGTTTTTCCTCCCCACACCGCCGGTAAGCGTCGGAACGTGGTTGACGTAGGGTTCCTGGACCATCGTCGCCATAGTGGCCGGAACATCACGTGTCACGAACTCGTGATAGATGTGCTGATCCCAAAGCGCAGACAAATCGTGGCGGGGCCCGATCGATTGCCGTAGCAACTCGAGGCTGCGTGAATACGCCATTGCGGTGCTCACCGGATCGAAGCTGTCACGGCCATGAGTGGCGAACGCGTGGTCGACTTCCGGATACTCGAAGACCCGAACCCGGTCATCTCCGATGAAAGCGTTGCGAATGGCCCGGCGTGCCGGCTCTGGGCAGAACGCGTCCAGTTCGGCGAGATGAAACACCATCGGTACCTGCAACGTCGCGGCTCGATCGAGATACTCGTGAACACCGACCCCGTAATAGCTGACCGCACAATCGATTTTCAGCTGCAGCGCCGAAAGGTAGGCCAGCAGCCCCCCCATGCAGTAGCCGAGGACACCCACGCCCCCCGCGTGATTGGGTGAGGCGCGCAACGTCGATACGGCGTCGCCGATATCTTCGACCGCATGGGCGAAGTCCAGCTCACCGGCCAGCTGCAACCCCCTGGCCACCCCCGCCTCGTCGTATCCCAGCTCGACGCGGCGCTCGGAACGCCAGAACAGGTCCGGCACGATGACGACATAGCCTTCCTGGGCGAAGCGATCAGCCATGTCGCGCATGTAGTCGTTGACCCCGAAAATCTCCTGCAGGAGCACCAGGCCGGGTCCGGATCCTTGTTCGGGTTCGGCTAGGTACGCATCGAAGGTGTCGCCCGACTTGGTCTTAACAACAATGTATTTGGCCATGGATCACTCCTTCTGGTTCGCTGGTGATCACGGTGTCCGAAGCGGCGTGCGCGTGACCGTGGCGTTCGTGCTCGAGCGCGGGTTCTCATGGGCTGCGAACGGCTGTGCTGAAGAGTCAACGCGTTCCTCGCTGACGTTGCTATCCGGCCGGCGGCGCGGTTATCCGGGCAGCGTCAGCTGTCGGCTCGGCGGCCGGTAGCGCAGGCATCGATCGAACGATGTCAGCGTGTCGGCCGCCTACGACTATCCAATCGACGCCACCGTTGTCCATTGAGCGCCGGGCGGGTCATGCCGAATGCCGCGGATAGTCCGAAGATCGCTCTGACCAGCGCATGCGTTGCCGATTGCCGCGTTCGAGCGCAGCGTCCGCACAATTACATTCGATTTACATCGAACCGACGGAGCCCTATACTTCGCTCCACACCGCAGGCGGTTGATTAGGTAACCATCAACAAATGCTCATCGCCGCGCTCTATGGAGGTTCACGGCAATGAAGGATGGCCCACTGCTCGAATTGGGCCGGGTCCGCGACCGCGATCAGATCCGGGCCGCAGTCGCTGACATTTTTTGTCCGCACGGCCTCGATGTCCGCAAAGGGTCTGGGCTCGATGCGTCAGTTCGCGCTCAGGCGGTCGGGAGCATAAAGCTCGTCTGGGTGAACTATGGCGCACCCGTCCGGATTGATGTCCCACCACCGCCCGAGCCATTCCATTTGGTGCAGATTCCACTGCAAGGGTATCTGTCGGTCACCTCCGGTGACGAGGAAGTCGTGTCGGATTCGGCTCTCGCCTCCGTGCCGGATCCGCGACTGCCCTGCACCATGCGATGGGAGGCCCATTGCTCCGAAGTCATCCTCCGTATCGATGATGACGTGCTGCACCAACACCTCGAGTCGCTGCTGGGACACCCGGTGAAGGCGCCCCTTCACTTTTCTCTGGGAATGCCGCTCGACTCTGGCCCCGGAAGCAGTTGGCGCGCAGCCATCGACATGTTGATCACCGAGCTTGGTCGCGACGGCGGTCTGCTGAAGTTCCCGCTGGTCTCGTCGCAGCTGGAGTCGCTCATCCTTACTGGTCTCCTGACCGCGCAACCGCACAACTACACCGCGGCGCTTCTCCTGGACACCGGTCCGGCGCCGCCGCGGGCGATCAGGCGAGCGTTGGACTACATCGAAGCCGAGTCCGATCGTGCGATCACGACGGCGCGTCTTGCGGCACATGTGGGAATCAGCGCACGTGCGCTGCAACGGGGTTTCCAGGAGCACGTCGGTTGCTCACCCATGGATTACCTGCGCGATGTTCGTCTCAAGAGAGCGAGAGATCTTCTGAGCGAAGCCGACGCGTCGGCGGAGGTTACTGTAACGGAAGTCGCGCTGGAATGTGGATTCATGCACCTGGGACGATTCTCGGTTGAGTATCGACGCCGGTTCGGGGAGTCGCCGTCCGAGACGCTTCGCCGTTGAATAGGCGTAGGAATGGGCTTCGAAACAAGCTGGGCCTCACCAGTTGTCGGCGCGATCGCGGTTCACGTCACTATGTCGCTGAGGCTCCGGAATCCGCCCGAGTGGAAAATTAGTGGTTCGCCGCCGCGCGCTGCGTATCGCTCGATCTGACCGATCAACATGATGTGATCGCCAACATCGACCGTGCGCATGTTTCGACACTCGAAGTGGGCGATCACACCGGCAAGTACCGGAAGATCTGCGATGCCATCGTTGAAATCGACTTCGGCGAACTTGTCCGGTGAAGGAGTGGAGAACTGACGTGCAATGTGCGCGTGCGCGGCATCCAGAACATGCACAGCGAAATGGGATGCTGCGGTAAACGCCGGCGCGCTTGGCGCCTCGCGTCGGACGCACCACGACACCAGCGGAGGCTCTAGCGAGACCGCGGAAAATGAGTTCACTGTCATGCCGACGGGGCGGCCGTCTCCACTGCGGGCAGTCACGACGTTGACGCCCGTGGCGAACTGGCCCAGTGCTCGTCGAAGATCACGCAAGTCGAGCTCACATTCACGCACTGATTCACTTGCATGCACGGTAGGCGCTTCCTTCAGTCGGCGGAGGATACGGCGCTGATATGCCCTGTGTACTGATCATCAGGATGATCGCGTGAGGCTTGCCATGTACGCGTCGGCCTGTGAGGGATCCATGTACCAGGAGAAGAAATCTTCCGGATCGACAATGGCATTGGCGAAGCGCCGTCCGATTTCGGGATGCTCCATGGCGGCGACGTGTAACTGAATGGCGTGTGGGGCAGGCGGTTCGAGCATTGTGTTGGTCCATCGCGTCGAGTACTTCGCGAAGTCCCAGTAGCGCTCGAACGTACGCTGCTTGAACTCTCGGTCGAACGGCAGCCCTTCATGCGCACAGATGGCATCCAGATAGACACCGGCGCACCTGCTCGCGTTGTTGGAGCCCTGCCCGGTCAGCGGGTCGTTCAGCACAACGACATCCCCCATACCGAGTACTTCTGCCCCCGAAGGCAAGACAGCTACGGGGTGTCGGACTGTCGGTGGGAAGCGTCCCGACAGGATTCCCAGCTCGTCGGTGAGGCTGATGTCATCACACCGCTCGGCCTCCCAGGGGAAGAACTCCTTGAGGATACTTTTCGATATCTCCAGGTGCTGTTCAGGCGTGCTCGCCTCGCACCAGCGGTCCATCGGGCCGCCGATGATCCCCTCGAAAACCATGATCTCGCACGGTCCACTCAACGTCAGCGCAGGGAAGCAGAAGAACTCGCCTATCCCGGGGACAACGCTGTAGCAGATCGCGGAATATTCCGGCCGCGGCACCATGCCGTCCACATACGTAAGAGCAAGGGCGCGCTGCGGTTCTCTATATGTTGACCGCACATCGTCACGCTCGAACAGCCTGGCGATGTCGCCTTTTCCGGCCGCCACAATCACCAATTCTGAATCTCTCGTGTAATTCTCGAGGTCATCGATGCCCGCCTCACGGACGACGAACTCGCCACCTCGTCGAATGAATTCTGCGATCAAGCGCGGCATCTTGACACGCTGATCGACTGATTGACCGACGGCGTGAAGGCGGGAGGACCACCGAACAGCCGATCCGTCGGGACTGCCCGGAGGGCCGGCAATTGTCATCGAGACACCCTCGATAGGCGGGACCTCAGCGTCCCAAAGGTTCAGTCCCAGCCCTCTCTCCAGATTCAACGCGGGGGCACCCATCGCTTGACTCGACGCAACTCTGCCACCGGCGATATCCTCCGGTGTTCGGTCACTGACGATGCGGACCTGATAGCCGTGTGCCAGCAAGCCGATGGCCAACTGCAGCCCTGACTGGCCGGCACCGACGATCGTGATGCTCCTGTTCGCCATGTTCCCTCCGTCGTGATAATCGCAAGTGCGTCAAATAGGCCCGTTTGTGGATGACGAGGGTGATGCTAAGCGCGCATGAGCAATCGCTACTATCCGTTCAACGTCGCCGCTATCCGTCTACGACCCGCGAGTTCGGTGGCTCGCCACAATGGGCATCCACAATGGGTATCCACACCGATGTGATGCGCGAAGGCCGGGTAGCGACCGCCGTTCCGATTGCGACACTACGGATTCAGCTGCCAACGAAGCCGAGAACTACGGCATCTGTCGGCTTCCGAACCGCTTCGGTGTCAGCGACCGCCGTCTTGAGCGACACTCACCTTCAACCGCTCGCGGTCCGGCCGCAGCCAGTCCGGCAGCCACCGCGGCGGATCGTCGGGCGCGCGGTCGAACACCCCGCCGGCCGGGTCGTCGACCTCGCCGCGGGAGCGCACGATGTCCTGTTCGGGCCGATAGATCTGACGGATCACCAGTGCACACAACCCGATCACCGCGATGTCGCGCAGCAGCACCATCGCCGTGAACGGCTGCTCGGGCAGCCCGCGGTTCTGCTCTCCGTAGAGGTAGAGCATCCGCGGAATCCACACCAGGGCATCGATGGTCATCCAGGCCAGCAGGATCCGCCGGTGCGGCAGCGCCAGCACCGCCAGCGGCACCAGCCACAGCGAGAATTGCGGGCTCCACACCTTGTTCGTCAACAAAAACGCCGCCACCACAAGGAACACCAGCTGTGCCACCCGCGGTCGCTGCTTGGCCGTCAAGGCGATGTAAGCGATTGCGATACAACACGATAGTAACAACATCGCGGTCACCGTGTTGAGCACCGTCGGCGGTTGCCAGAACCCCAGATCGGTGTCGAATCCCTGCCAGCCGGTGAACGACTTCACCACGTTGTACAGCGAATCCATATCGTCACCGCGGCGGGTGTTGAGCCGGAAGAACTCCGACCAGCCCCGCGGAAACAGCACCATGATCGGCAGGTTGACCACCAGCCAGGCCGCCACCGCGGCCACCGCGGTCTTGGTGACCTCGCGAAGCTTGCCGGTGCGCAGCGCCAGCACCGCCAGTGGGCCCAGCAGCAGCAGCGGATACAGCTTGGCCGCAACTCCGATGCCGATCAGTGCGCCGGCCAGTACCGGCCGTCGCCGCGCCCACGCCAGCATCGCGCCGGCCGCGAAAGCCGTTGCCAGCGCGTCGAAGTTGGTGAAGATCTGGAAGATCACGATCGGCGAGGCCGCCACCAGCGCGGCATCCCAGACGCGTCGCGGCCCGGCCAGTCGGGAGGTGGCCCACACCGTGGCCAGCCACGCCAGCGCCAGGCCGAATGCCGCGATGTTGAAGAACATCACCACCTCGGCGATGATCGGCATCGACACCAGTTTGGTCAGTGCGGTGTAGGTCTTGGCCAACGCCATCGACACGTACTGGTAGATCCCGGTCAACACCGGATATTCCATGTAGCGCACCGCGATGTTGCCGTCGTACTGGATGCGCGCCGCGCCGGAGGAGTCGGTCTCGAGCCAACTGGACTTGTACGGGAACTTGCCGAGGTTGAGCAGTTCTGCGGTGTAGAGCGGAACCGTGTCGGAGTAGCACAACTGGTAGTAGGCGCGCTGGTTCTCCCAGTTCCCCACCCGCTGGTCGGCCGGGCCGGTGCCGGTGGTCTGCAGGCACGCGGCCTTCGTCGAATAACCCAGCGCCAAAAACACCAGCGCGATGATCAGCATCACCCGCAGCGGCGTGAGGAACCGTTGCCGTCCGATCAGCGCGTGCCTACCGACCGGGCCGCCGACCACCTCCGACAGGGCCGCCCCGATGGTGTCCGTGCGGCTGGGACAGTCGCGGTCGTCGAGGCTTCGCAGGTCTTCTACGAGAGGGGCCGGCGATTCGACTTCTTCTTGGCCCTGGCTCACGGAGGCGGAAGCGGCCCCGGCGGAACACCCGGCGCGACGGGCGGCGGGCCGGGTCCGACGGGCGCGGGTTGGTCGACGGGCGCGGGCGGCCCCGGCGGCGGCGGGGCGACGGGCACCGTGGTCGGCGGTCCCCACGGAATCGTGATGCCCGGCGCCACTTCCAGAGTCGGCTGGATCACGGTCTCCGACGGCGGTGCGATCGTCGTCGGCGCATCCGAGGGCGGGGTCGACGGCGGCGGTGGCGCCTGCGGCACGCCCGCGTAACCACCGATCGACTCCGGCTTGGGGAACGACTCCTTGTCGGTGCCTTCCAACGCCCCGTCCATCGTGGCTTTCCAGATGTCGGAGGGCAGGCCCGATCCGTACACCGGCGAACCCCACTTGTTCTCAAGCGGTTTGGTGCCTTCGGTGGTGCCCACCCAGACCGCCGTCGACAACGACGGCGTCACGCCGACCATCCATGCGTCCCGGTTGTCGCCGGTGTCGCCGAGTTGGTTGGTGCCGGTCTTGGCCGCCGACGGCCGGCCGCCCGCCAGCGCGTGGCCGTTGGAGTACGCGGCGATCGGCTGCATCGCGGAGATGACGTTGTCGGCCACCTTCTTGTCGATGCGCTGCTCGCCCTCGGAGTCCTGCTGCGAGGCGTCGAAGAGCACATCGCCCTCGGCGTTGACCACCTTCTGCACGAAGTGCGGTTTGTGGTACACCCCCGACGCGGCCAGCGTGGCGTAGGCGGAGGCCATGTCGATCACCCGGGTTTGGTACTGGCCCAACACGACTCCGTTGTTGGGCGGTCCGCCCTCGCCGTCCTCGGACAGGGTGTGCTCGACGCCGGGGAAGCTCTCGGCGATGCCCGCGCGGTGGGCGGCGTCGGCGACGTCCTGCGGTCCGTTCTTCAGCTTGAGCATCAACCGGTAGTAGCTGGTGTTCAACGATCGCTTGAGCGCCTCGGCGATGTTGCAGGTGCCGCAGCTGCCGCCCTCGACGTTGCTGATCTCGATGCCGTTCACCGTCAGCGGCGAACTGTCGATCTGATAGCCCAGCCCCATGCCCTGCTCCAGCGCGGCCACCAACGCGAACACCTTGAACGCCGACCCCGTCGGCAGCCCGGCCTGGGCGAAGTCGAATCCGGCGGCGTCGGTGCCGCCGTAATAGGCCTTCACGCCGCCGTTGCGCGGATCGATCGACACGATCGCGGTGCGCATGTCCGGGTCCTGTCCGTCGAGGTAGTCCTCGGCGGCCTCCTCGGCGGCTTGCTGAGCCTTCGGGTCGATGGTCGTGGTGATCTGCAGGCCCTCGGTGTTCAACGTCTGCTCGTTGATGTCGAACAGGTCGAGCAGTTCCTTTTGCACCTGGCGTTCGATGAGCCCGTTGGGTCCGGTGGTCTGGTTCTGCGAGCGCGCCAACTCCGGCGGCACCGTGGCCGGGAAGACCTGCTCGGCGCGTTCGGCCGGCGTAAGCGCACCGATCTCGACCATGCCGTCGAGCACCCAGTTCCACCGCGCCGCGGCGCCCTGCGGGTCGACGGCGGGGTCCAGCGACGAGGGCCGCTGGATGAGCGCGGCCAGCAGCGCACCCTCGGAGACGGTGAGTTGTTCGACGGGCTTGTCGAAGTAGGCGCGCGCCGCGGCGGCCACACCGTAGGAGCCGCGGCCGAAGTAGATGATGTTCAGATACGACTGCAGTACCTGGTCTTTGGACCATTCGCCGGACATCTTCGTCGAGATGACGAGCTCCTTGGCCTTGCGGACCAGCCCGCCGATGCCCATCCGCTCCGAGCCGACCAACGCGTTCTTCACGTACTGCTGGGTGATCGTCGAACCGCCCTGCAGGTTCTCCCCGGACAGGTTGTTCTTGATCGCGCGCGCGAACCCGGTCAACGAGAACCCCGGGTTGGAGTAGAAGTCGCGGTCCTCGGCGGCCATCACCGCGTCGCGGACACGCACCGGAATCTGGTCGATGTTCACGTCGACGCGATTGCCTTCGGGCGGAACGATTCTTGCCAGTTCGCTGCCGTCGCTGGCCAGGATCGTCGACACCTGGTTGGTGCGGATGTCACCCGGCTTGGGCACCTCGACGATCAGGTAGGCCATCGCGAAGGTGACGACCGGCAGCACGATCATCACCGCGACCGCCGCCAACAACCCGCGACGCACCCACTTCCAGTTGATGTTCTTGTGCAGGCTGGGCCGCGGCCCGGCAGGACCTGACTGTGGACCGGACCGGGGGCCGGACGGCGGTCCCGATGGCGGTCCGCCGCCGGGTGGTCGCCGCGGCGGCGGGGGAGGCGGCGGAGGTTTGGAGGCCGGTGCACCGTCCAGCGCGGCCTTGACGACGTCGATGGGGTCGCGCAGGTGCGGCGGTCGGTTGTCGCGCACCGGCGGCAGCACCGAGGTGTGCCGATCGTCAGGCGGCACCGGGTTTGCGTGCCGGGGCGGGCCCGACGGTGGGGACGGCCGGCCCCCGGTCCGGTCCGCTCCGGCGGCGCCGGTCTGCCTGGGTCGGGGCGTGCCCGCGCCATCAGCCCCTTGTCCGGAACGGACGTCTTTGGCTGACGGTTCTTGGCGCCCTTCGCTATTCACTGGCCGTGCGCGCACGGCCGCGCGTCGTCTGGGTGCGTCTGGGTCCGCGGCCTCCCTTGGGCGGCGGAACGGCTCCTAGCACGTATGACTTGACCAGGTGATTCCAGCTGCAGGTGCGGCATACCTCCACCACGTGAACGGAGAACTCGTCGTATCGGGACGCCAGCATCACCAACTCCTCGGCAGAGCGCGCCGATCCGGATACGGCGCCCAAGTGGTCACCGAATACCCACGAAACCAAGGTGAGCTGTTCCTTGCGGCATATCGGGCACATCACCGAGCTGGGCTTCCCGTGGAACTTGGCGGCGCGCAGCAGGTAGGGGTTGGCATCGCAGACCTCCGAGACGCCGGTGCGCCCCGAATAGACCTCTGCCAGCAGGGACCGCCGCCGAAGCGCGTAGTCCACCACCTGTCGCTGCAATCGCACGAAGACCAGAGTACGTCGGCCGCGGGACCGCCGAGGCGCGACGGCACCGCACGTCGTCCCGGCGGGTCCGGCCCTGACGGTTGACCTGGCGGCTGACCTGCGCGGCTGGCCGCCCAACTTTTACGATCTTCGTCGTGGCAGCGACACGACCGGCGCGGCAGTCAGCAGGGACGCGGGCGCGGGACAGCGATCGCGACGACACCTGCCGGATCCTCGACAGTGCGCTGGCCGACGGACAGCTGTCGATGGAGGAGCACCGCACGCGGGTCGCCGCGGCCACCCGCGCCGCGACGCTGGGTGATCTGCAGGCGCTGGTCTCGGACCTGCAGACCGCCGATTCGCCGGTGCAATTGCCCGATCTGCGAGAGGACCGCAAACGCAGGCTGCCCGCGGTGCCCGTCGGCTGGGGACTGAAGTTGGCGACCGCGGCGGTGCTGGTGGTGCTCGGCATCGCGATCGGCTGGGGACTGTACGGCAACACGACCTCGCCGCTGAACTTCACCACGGATCCCGGGGCCAAGGCCGACGGCATCCCGGCCCGGGTGCTGACCGCGCCCCAACAGCTGCTGTCCCTCGGCGGCTTCAACGGGCTCTTCGAGCAGATGCGCAAGAAGTTCGGCGACACCGTCGGCTACGAACTGGAGATCCGCGAGGACTGGGCCACGCTGTACCGGGCCGATCCGCACGACAACCGCCGCAAGATCGAATACGACTACCGCGGCGGGTGGGGCGATCCGGACTCCTCGCCCGACACGCTGAGTTCCGGTGACCGCCTCCTCGACCTCGCGGTATTCGATTTCGACGCCGTCATCGGCGTGCTGCGCGGCGCCCCCGAGACGCTGAACGTGCCCCGAGAGGACGTCACGAACACCTGGCTGGAGATCACCCCGTCGGGAGATCCGGCGACGCCGTCCGCCGTCAACATCACCATCCGCGTGAGCAGCGATTTCGGCAGCGGTTACCTGGTGCTGGCCCCGGACGGCACCCCCAAAGAGGTCTACGCGAACACCCGCTGACCGACCGCGGGAGGGCCTGGAATGGTTACCCGATGTTGGCCGCGAATATATCGGCGCGATACTATTGCGCGAGGTGTCGGATCGCCGTAGCGACGAACAGGGATTTTGGAGGAGGTGCCCACGATGCTGGAACTGGCCATCCTGGGACTTCTGCATGAATCCCCGATGCACGGCTACGAACTGCGCAAACGCTTGACCGGATTGCTGGGCGCCTTCCGGGCGTTCTCGTACGGCTCGCTGTACCCCGCGCTGCGGCGGATGCAGGCAGACGGGCTCATCGCCGAGGACCCCGCCCCGGACGGCACCCCCAAGATGCGTCGCGCGCGGCGCGTGTACCGGCTCACCGATGCCGGTAAGCACCGGTTCACCGAGTTGGTCGCCGATACCGGCCCCCAGAACTACTCCGACGACGGCTTCGGAGTTCATCTCGCCTTCTTCAACCGCACCCCGGCCGAGGCTCGGATGCGGATCTTGGAGGGGCGCCGTCGTCAAGTAGAGGAACGCCGCGAAGGCCTGCGTGAAGCAGTGGCGCGGGCGAGCAACTCCATCGACCGGTACACCCGGCAGCTGCATCAACTCGGGCTGGAGTCCAGCGAGCGCGAGGTCAAGTGGCTCAACGAGTTGATTGCGGCAGAACGCATGGCACAGGGCCATGCCGAGCAGCAGTAGATCTGACTGATTAGCAGGGAGAGGAAGAAGTCGTCTCATGACTGAGCACATCGGAGCCGGCGCGCCGGCGACAACGAACTCGGAGGTGCGGGTCGCGATCGTCGGCGTGGGCAACTGCGCGTCTTCGCTTGTCCAGGGCGTGCAGTATTACCGCGACGCCGATGAGCGGGCGACCGTACCCGGCCTGATGCATGTGCGCCTCGGCCCGTACCACGTGCGCGACGTCAAGTTCGTCGCCGCGTTCGACGTCGACGCCAAGAAGGTCGGCTTCGACCTGTCGGAGGCGATCTTCGCGTCGGAGAACAACACCATCAAGATCGCCGACGTGCCGCCGACCGACGTGGTGGTGCAGCGCGGCCCGACCCTGGACGGCATCGGCAAGTACTACGCCGACACCATCGAGGTGTCCGACGTCGACGCGGTCGACGTGGTCAAGGTACTGCGCGAGAACAAGGTCGACGTGCTGGTGTCCTACCTGCCGGTCGGCTCCGACGAGGCCGACAAGTTCTACGCCCAGTGCGCGATCGACGCCGGCGTGGCGTTCGTCAACGCGCTGCCGGTGTTCATCGCCAGCGACCCGGTGTGGGCCAAGAAGTTCGAGGACGCCGGTGTGCCGATCGTCGGCGACGACATCAAGAGCCAGATCGGTGCGACGATCACCCACCGCGTGATGGCCAAGCTCTTCGAGGACCGCGGCGTGCAGCTCGACCGCACCATGCAGCTCAACGTGGGCGGCAACATGGACTTCCTCAACATGCTGGAGCGCTCGCGGCTGGAGTCCAAGAAGATCTCCAAGACCCAGGCCGTCACCAGCAACCTGCAGCGCGAGTTCAACACCAAGGATGTGCACATCGGCCCGTCCGACCACGTCGGCTGGCTCGACGACCGCAAGTGGGCCTACGTGCGGCTGGAAGGCCGCGCCTTCGGCGACGCGCCGCTGAACCTGGAGTACAAGCTCGAGGTGTGGGACTCGCCGAACTCGGCGGGCGTGATCATCGACGCGGTGCGTGCGGCCAAGATCGCCAAGGACCGCGGTATCGGCGGGCCGGTCGAGGCCGCGTCGGCGTATCTGATGAAGAGCCCGCCCAAGCAGTTGCCCGACGACGTCGCGCGCGCGCAACTGGAAAGCTTCATCGAGGGCTGACCCGCTTTCGCCGTTTTCCGCCCAGACGGACGTTTGGGCGGATTCGTGCGAGTGCGGACCACCATTACGTCGAATTCGGCGACGCGGTTAGATGAATTCGTGACCGAGATATCCCTCGACGACGAACTGGCCGCACTGGACGAATTCACGTTCCTCAAGGAGAACGCCAAACAAGCCGGGGTGACCGGAGCGCTGCCGCCCGTCGAACGCATCGACTCGGGACCGATCAGCGCGCTGAGGTTCGGCGACGCCCCACCGCGGGTGGTGTTCCTCCACGGGGGCGGACAAAACGCGCACACCTGGGACACCGTCGTGCTCGGCCTCGGCGAACCGGCGCTGGCCGTCGACCTGCCGGGGCACGGCCGGTCGGCGTGGCGCGAGGACGGCGACTACGGGCCGAAGCTCAACGCCTCCCTCGTCGAACCCGTGCTGCGGTCCCTGGCGCCCGACGCCGACCTGGTCGTCGGGATGTCCCTGGGCGGGCTGACGGCGCTGCGACTTGCGGTGGCCGCCCCCGATCTGGTGCGCAGGCTGGTGATGGTCGACGTCACCCCGTCGGCCCCCGAACGGCACACCGAGATGACCGACGACCAGAAGGGCACCGTCGCCCTCGTCCAGGGCGACCGGATTTTCCCCAGCTTTTCGGCGATGCTCGAGGTGACCGTCGCGGCCGCACCCCACCGCGACCGGGAGTCGTTGCGGCGCGGTGTATTCCACAACGCCAAGCGGCTCGATGACGGCACCTGGACGTGGCGCTACGACACGATGCGCAAGGGTGAGGGCTTCGACAACCTCTGGGACGACGTGCCCAAGCTGACCACGCCGACGACGCTGATCCGCGGCGCCAACTCGTTTTTCGTCAACGACGACGACGCCGCCGAGTTCGCCCGCCGCGCCCCCGGCTTCCAGCGGGTGCACATGGTCGAGAACGCCGGCCATTCGGTGCAAAGCGATCAACCGCTGGAACTGGTGAAGCTGCTGCGCGGCGTGCTCGGGTAGCTGCGCCTGCCCGCGACCGACCGCGTTTGCACGCAAATCGGCGGGTTTTTCCGTACATTCGCGGTCGCAGGCCGCCGAATATTGACGGCCGTGAGACACTGGCGCCGCCATGCCGAAAAAGTATGGGGTGAAGGAAAAAGACCTCGTGGTGTCCCACGTCGTCAGTTTGGTGTTGACCGGCAAACTGCGCTCCGGTGATCGGATCGACCGCAACGAGATCGCGCACCAACTCGGGGTCAGCCGGGTGCCGATCCAAGAGGCCGTGGTGCAACTCGAACACGACGGCTTCCTGTCCACCCAGTACCACCGCGGCGCCTACGTCGAACGCTACGACGAGTCCGTCGTGCGCGAGCACCACGAAATCTACGGTGTGCTCAACGGTATCGCGTCCGCGCGCGCGGCCGCCGATCCCGACGCCAAGATCCTCCACCAACTCGACGGGCACATCGATTCGATGCGCACCAATCGCGAATCGCGCGGTTTCCACGATGCGGCGTGGCGCCTGCGCTGTGCCGTCAACGAGCAGTACGCCGGGCCGCGGCTACTGGCGCTGCTGCAGGCCTCGCAAACCTTCATCCCCCGCTCGTTCTGGGCGTCCTATCTCGACAACCACGACGAACTGCTGCCGCTCTACGAAGCCGAGGTCGAAGCGATCCGGCATGCAGACCCCGACGGCGCGCGCACCGCGTGCATGGCCCAGTCGCAGGTGATGGCCGGGGTGATGCTGACGGAACTGGTGCGGCGCGGGGTGTTCCAGCCGTCGCCGGTTGCGTTCGAAGTGCGCTGAAGTCGATTCGGTCGACCTCGCGGCGGCTACTTTGCAGAGATGACCGCCGTGAAGACCCTCGTCGTCGGGCTGGTCGCGATGCTGGGCTGCAGTCTGGGCCTGGCCGCGCCGGCGCGCGCCAACGTCGACCAGTGCGCACCGCCGGGCATCGAGGGTGCCAGCGCGCTGCCCACCAACCTGGCCGCCGCCGCCAAGGGGCCCGAGGAGGACCGCTACACCACTGCGACCGTCAAACCCCTGGACAGCATCGACGTCGACGCGCTGGGCCTGGGGGTGCCCGGCACCTTGACCGTCGGCACGCTGTCCGACGCCCCGCCGAGCATCTGCATCAACTCCGAGGGTCAGTTCACCGGCTTCGACAACGAACTGCTGCGCGCGATCGCCGACCGCCTCGGTCTGCAGATCAACTTCGTCGGCACCGAGTTCTCCGGCCTGCTGGCCCAGGTGGCCTCGCGGCGCTTCGACGTCGGCTCGTCGTCGATCACCACCACCGAGGCCCGGCGGCGCACCGTCGGTTTCACCAACGGCTACGACTTCGGCTACTTCTCGCTGGTGGTGCCGTCCGGATCGCCGATCCGCGGCTTCGCCCAACTCGGCCAGGGGCAGCGCATCGGCGTCGTGCAGGGCACCGTGCAGGAAGCCTACGTCGTCGACACGCTGCGGCTGCAGCCCGTCATCTATCCCGACTACAACACCGTCTACGCCAGCCTCAAGACCAGGCAGATCGATGCATGGGTGGCCCCCTCGCAGCAGGCCGAGGGCACCGTGCGGCCCGGCGATCCCGCCGAGATCATCGAAAACACCTTCAGCTTGGACAATTTCGTCGCCTGGGCGGTCGCCAGGGAGAACCAGCCGCTGATCGATGCGCTGAACTCCGGGCTCGACGCGATCATCGCCGACGGCACCTGGTCGCGGCTGTACACCGACTGGGTGCCGCGCGCGTTGCCGCCCGGCTGGAAACCCGGATCCAAGTCCGCGCCGATGCCCGAGCTGCCCGACTTCGACGCGGTCGCGGCGGCCAACCAGGAGCAGGCGGGCGAACCCGGTGTGGTGGCGCAGAAGTCGACGCTGAGCCAGCTCAAGGAGTCGTTCCTGAACTGGGACTTGTACCGACAGGCGGTGCCCGACCTGTTCAAGACCGGTCTGCCCAACACGTTGATCCTGACCGTGTGCGCCGCGATCATCGGGTTGGCGCTGGGCATGGTGCTGGCGGTCGCCGGGATCTCGCGGTCCCGGCTGTTGCGCTGGCCGGCACGGGTCTACACCGACATCCTGCGGGGCTTGCCGGAAGTGGTGATCATCCTTCTCATCGGACTGGGTCTGGGACCGCTGGTGGGCGGACTGACCGGAAACAACCCGTTTCCGCTCGGGATCGCCGCGCTGGGGCTGATGGCCGCGGCCTACGTCGGCGAGATCTTCCGGTCCGGTATTCAAAGTGTGGACCCCGGGCAGCTGGAAGCATCACGGGCGCTGGGCTTCTCGTACCCCACCTCGATGCGGCTGGTGGTGGTGCCCCAAGGCATCCGGCGGGTGTTGCCCGCGTTGATGAATCAGTTCATCTCGCTGCTCAAGGCGTCGTCGCTGGTGTACTTCCTGGGGCTGGTGGCCAACCAGCGGGAGTTGTTCCAGGTCGGCCGCGACCTCAATGCGCAGACCGGCAGCCTGTCGCCGCTGGTGGCCGCGGGGTTGTTCTATCTGGCGTTGACCGTGCCGCTGACCCATCTGGTGAACTACATCGACAACCGGTTGCGGCGTGGCCGGCCGCCTGCCGAAGAGGACCCGCTCGAGCTGTCCCAGGAGATGATCTGATGGGCACACAGGGTCCCGGTTTCGAGCCGGTGTCGTTGGCCGCCAACGATATTCACTTGTCGTTCGGACCGAATCCGGTGCTGCGCGGCGTACACATCGACGTGCCCGCGGGCACCACCGCTGCAGTGATCGGGCCGTCGGGATCGGGAAAATCGACGCTGCTGCGGACGTTGAACCGGCTCTACGAGCCCGACCGCGGCGACATTCTGCTCGACGGTCGTTCGGTGCTGGCCGATGACCCCAACCAGTTGCGTCAGCGCATCGGGATGGTCTTCCAGCACTTCAACCTGTTCCCGCACCGCACCGCGCTGGACAACGTGACGATGGCCCCGCGCAAGCTCAAGCGCCTCAGCGCCGAGGAGGCGCGCGAACTCGGTTTGGCGCAGTTGGAGCGGGTGGGCCTGCGTCACAAGGCCGATGCGCGGCCCGCGACGCTGTCCGGCGGCCAGCAGCAGCGGGTGGCGATCGCGCGGGCGCTGGCGATGGCGCCGCAGGTGATGTTCTTCGACGAGGCCACCTCGGCGCTGGATCCCGAACTGGTGAAGGGCATCCTGGCGTTGATCGCCGAACTCGGCGACGACGGGATGACGATGGTGGTGGTGACGCACGAAATGGGGTTCGCCCGGTCGACGTCGGACGCAGTGGTGTTCATGGACCACGGTCAGGTGGTCGAGTCCGGCCCGCCCGACCGGGTCTTCGAAGGCGCCGAGACCGACCGCCTGCGGCGCTTCCTTTCGCAAGTACTTTGAGATTTACGCCGCCGTCACGGCAACGTGGCAGAGGGCGACAGGTTAGACTGGCTGAATTATGGTCGAGGCCGAACCGCAGGTCACAGAGCTGGCCGGCGAACTGCAGCGGGTGCTGTCCCGGCTGTTCTCGGTGCTTCGCCGCAGCGACATCCCGCGCGAGTCCACCGCCGGCGACCTGACTTTGGCCCAACTGTCGATCCTGCTGACGCTGCTCGAGCAGGGCCCGATGCGGATGACCGAACTGGCGGCCCACGAGCGGGTGCGCACCCCGACCACCACCGTGGCGATCCGCCGGTTGGAGAAGCTCGGCCTGGTCAAGCGCTCGCGCGACCCGTCGGACCTGCGGGCGGTGCTCGTCGAGATCACCCCGGAAGGCCTCTCCCAGCATCAGGAGGCGCTGGCCACCCGCCGCGCACATTTGGCGGCGCTGCTGAGCAAGCTCGGTCCGCAGGACCTCGAGATGCTGACCAAGGCGCTGGGGCCGCTCGAGCGGCTCGCGGAATAGCCCGAGAAGCTATCCCAGCCAGTCCAATACCGCCGCGGCGGTCCACGACTGCTGCATGCTGCCGAGCGGTTCGCCGGTGAACGGTTCGTAGTACTCGGCAAACGTGCCGTCGCTGGCCTGCCGCAGACCCTCCTGGCGCAGGAGCCGCGCCCGCTCCGCCCACCCGCGCCGCGCGAAACACCAGGAGAACAGCCACGTCAACACCGGCCACACCGGGCCGCGCCAGTACTCCCGCGGTCGGAAGTCCCGCGAGACCGGCGACGTCGACGGGATCAGCCCGTACTTGAGGTCAGGATGCCCGCAGAACCGCGGACCCTCCAACAGCTTCACCAGCGCCCGCTCCCGGTCGTGCGGCAGCCCCCCGCACAGCAGCGGCGCAAACTGGGCGGCGGTCTCAGTGGCCACCCACCGCTGCGCACGCACGTCGTAATCCCTTGCCGCGCCGCTCCTTTCGTCAGCGGTGTCGACGACACCGGCGCGGAAACGCTCGGCCCAGATGTAGAGGTCCTTGACGTCGGCGTTCGGCCGCTTGTAATCCTCGCCGATCTCGGCGAGCACCTGGCAGGCCACCGAGAAGATCGCCGAGACGAACACGTCCTCGACGGCGAAGCTCATCACCTCGGGCAGGCGGTCGTCGTCGTAGCGGGCGGCCTTCATCTCCTCCAGCAGCCACAGATACCTGTCGTACTCGCCGTCGGTGGGCCGCTGGCTGGAGTCGGTGATGATGACGTTGTCCTCGCGTCGGTACTCCGGCACGTTGCCGGGCACCACGTTGGCGTAGGCGCTGTCCCACCGCGGCGAGTTGTCCATCCCGGACTCCCAGCCGTGATAGAGCGTGACCCGGCCGCGGCCGTGCTGATCGCGCGCCTCGGCCAGCCAGCGGTGCCAGCGCACCAGGTCATCCCAACGGCGGTCCAAAAACGCCTCGGCCACCGCACGGGTGGTCCGGCCGCGGGTGCGGGCATGGTCGAGGATGCGCTGGACCGCGATCGCGTGCACCGGCGGCTGGGTGATCCCCGAGGTGAGCCGCAGCCGCGGCGCGTTGGCCGCCAGCGTCGAGGTCGCCCAGCGCGCCGGGCCCGGGAAGTAGCCGTCCACGCCGTTGGCGAACACGATGTGCGGGATCATCCCGTTGGTCCACTGCGCCGACAGCAGCGTGTCGAGTTCGACGACCGCGCGCTCCACGCTCAGCGGCGCCAGCCCGATCGCCACGAATGCGGCGTCCCAGCTCCACATGTGCGGGTACAGCAGCGGCGCCGCCGTCGTCATCACCCCCAGGTCATTGCCGCGCAGGAGGTAGGCGGCGCGCGCCGCGAGCTGGGTCGGAGCAAAGCTGTGGTCGGGTGGCATCCCGTCCATGATGCGCCGGGTCGCCGTTGCGCGCAGGTCGTTAAGGTGGCCCAATGGCCGAAGTCGCGATGATCACCGGCGCGGCCGGCGGGCTGGGTTCGGCCATCGCCGCTGCGCTGGCGCCCACCCACACACTGTTTCTCGCCGGTCGGCCGTCGTCGCGGCTCGACGCCGTGGCCTCCTCGTTCGGGGCGACCACGTGGCCGATCGACCTGACCGACACCGCGGCGATCCCGGCGGTCGTGGAGCCGATCGCCGAGTTGGACGTGCTGATCCACAACGCGGGCGTGGCCTACCCGGGCCGGGTCGCGGAGTCGACCGTCGACGAATGGCGCGAGACCATGGAGGTCAACGTCATCGGCGCGGCGGCGCTGACGCTGGCGCTGCTGCCCGCGTTGCGGGCCGCGCGAGGGCATGTGGTGTTCGTCAACTCCGGTTCGGGCATCAACGCCTCGCCCGGGTTGGCGTCCTACACCGCCAGCAAGTTCGCGCTGCGCGGGTTCGCCGACTCGTTGCGCAACGACGAGCCGTCGCTGCGGGTGACGTCGGTGCATCCCGGCCGGATCGCGACCGCCATGCAGCAGGGCCTGGTCGCCTACGAGGGCGGCCAGTACGACCCGTCACGGTTCTTGAGCCCGCAGACCGTCGCGCAGGTGATCGCCGACGCCGTCCACGCCCCGCCCGACGCCCACGTGCACGAGGTCATCGTCCGCCCCCGCTAAGTGGTGATTTCGGCGTGCACAGTCGCGCCAGGCGCAACCCGTCACGCCGAAATCGCATGGCGGATAACGGCGATCACCCGCTGCGGGTACTCGACGAGATCCAGCCAGGTGAACCGCAGCACCTGCCAGCCGCGCAGAACGATCTCGTTCTGCCGCTTGCGATCGCCCTGAAAGTCCTCCTGGCTGCTGTGAAACGCCCACCCGTCGGTTTCGACGGCGACCTTGGGCCCGGGAAATCCGACGTCGACCTTGTACCCGCCCACCGGGTAGTTGGTCTTCCACCCGGTGATGCCGGCTTCTCTCAACAGCTTGACGAGAAGCCGTTCCGCGGCCGAGCGGGCGCCGTCGGAGGCGGCCTGCAAGTGCATTCGCGCGGCCGGCGACCCGTATCGCCCCTTGTTACGCAGGTGCGCGCGCCACAGTTCGCGCAGTTCGGCGTCGCGCTGAAGCGCTCGGTCCATGATCTTCGGGCCACCCCCTCGCCGCACAGCCGCTTCGATGACCGTCAGCGCAGGCGCGGTCATTCGCAGCCCCTCGCACACCGCGATGTCCTCCGCCGCCAGGTCCCGCCGACGCACTCTGGTGCCGGGATGGGTTCGGCCATTGCTGTTGCGCGGGACGGTGACCTCCACGACCTTCGGCGCGAACTGAGTGAGCCCCTGCCACCAGGCCGCCGCCAGTCCACTCCCCGCAGCAAGGTCACCATGGCCCCAGACGGCCGCTCGGACCCGGGCGCGGTCGGTAAAGATTCGGTCGTTGACGAAATAGACGCCACGAGCGCACCGCCGCCAATGGCCCGCGCTCACCCGTCGGTTGACGGCATGCTTGCTCAGGCCGCATAGGCGTGCCTGTTCGAGGGCGAGCACGCCGTCATTTCTGCACAGATAATCGGCCAGCATGTAGATGAGACGGCGGCACCGCTCTCCGCGGTTCCCCAGTGTGGGGTTTCGGCGTGCACAGTCGCGCCAGGCGCGACCCGCCACGCCGAAATCGCTACACGACCAGGTTCACCAGGCGGCCGGGGACGACGATGACCTTCTTCGGCGTGGCCCCGTCGAGAAAGGCCTGCACCTTGTCGTCAGCCAAGGCCGCGGCCTCCAGCGCTTCGCGGTCGGCGTCGGGAGCGACGGTGATGTGGCCGCGCACCCTGCCGTTGACCTGGACCGGCAACTCGACGGTGTCCTCGACCAGGTACTGCGGGTCGGCCACCGGGAACGGCCCGTGCGCCAGAGAGGTGTCGTGGCCCAACCGCTTCCACAACTCCTCGGCCAGATGCGGCGCCAGCGGTGCAACCATCAACACCACCGGTTCCAGCGCCGCCCGCGCGGTCACCCCCTGCTTGGTCAGGTGGTTGGTGTACTCGATGAGCTTGGCCGCCGCGGTGTTGTTGCGCAGGCTGGTGTAATCGTCGGTGACCCCGGCGATCGTGCGATGCAGCAACCGCAGCGTCTCGGTGTCGAGGTCCCCGCCCTCGGTGACCCGCCCGGCGCCGGTCTGCTCGTCGACGACCAGCCGCCACAGTCGCTGCAGAAACCGGTGTGCGCCAACAACATCCTTCGTCGACCATGGCCGTGACGCCTCCAGCGGGCCCATCGACATCTCGTAGACCCGCAGCGTGTCGGCGCCGTAGTCGTCGCAGATCTCGTCGGGCGACACCGAGTTCTTCAGGCTCTTGCCGATCTTGCCGAACTCCTGGAACACCTCGATTTCGCCGTCGGGCCCGGTCCAGTAGAACGTGCCGTCCCGTTCGACGACCTCGGCCGCGGGCACATAGGCGCCGCGTGAGTCGGTGTAGGCATACGCCTGGATGTACCCCTGGTTCACCAATCGGCGGTAGGGCTCGCGCGAACTGACGTGCCCGAGGTCGTAGAGCACCTTGTGCCAGAAGCGCGCATAGAGCAGATGCAGCACCGCATGTTCCACGCCGCCGACGTACAGGTCGACGCCACCGGGGTCGTCGGGCCCATGCTCGGCCGGCCGCGGACCCATCCAGTAGGCTTCGTTTTCCTTGGCGCACAGTTGCTCTGCGTTGTACGGGTCGGTGTAGCGAAGCTCGTACCAGGAGCTGCCCGCCCACTGCGGCATCACGTTGGTGTCGCGGGTGTAGGCCTTGAGCCCATCACCCAGATCCAGCTCGACGTTCACCCAGTCGGTGGCCTTGCCCAGCGGCGGCGACGGTTCGCTGTCGGCGTCGTCGGGGTCGAAGGTCACCGGCGAGTAGTCCGGCACGTCGGGCAGTTCGACGGGCAGCTCCGACTCCGGCAGCGGATGGGCGCGACCGTCGGCGTCGTAGACGATCGGGAACGGCTCACCCCAGTACCGCTGCCGGGCGAACAGCCAGTCGCGCAGCTTGTACTCGACGCGGGCCTGCCCGCGGCCATCCCGCTCCAGCCGCTCGGTGATGGCCTCCTTGGCCTCGGCCACGCTCAGTCCGTCGAGGTAGTCGGAGTTCACCAGCGTGCCGTCACCGACGTACGCC
Source organism: Mycolicibacterium sp. XJ1819 (assembly GCF_053483675.1). Taxonomy (NCBI): domain Bacteria; kingdom Bacillati; phylum Actinomycetota; class Actinomycetes; order Mycobacteriales; family Mycobacteriaceae; genus Mycobacterium; species Mycolicibacterium sp. XJ1819. Next base: position 110,434 of record NZ_JBEFST010000004.1, read on the forward strand.
TCCTGCGAAACATCGCCGCCGGCAATCACTTCCACGATCGGCAGGCCGAACTCGGTGGCGAACTCCCAGTCTCGGAGATCGTGCCCGGGCACCGCCATGATCGCGCCGGTGCCGTAGCCCAGCAGGACGTAGTCGGCGATGAACACCGGGATCTGTTGGCCGTTGGCCGGGTTGGTCGCATAGGCGCCGAGGAACACGCCGGTCTTGGACTTGTTCTCCTGACGTTCCAGATCCGACTTGGCCGCGATCGACGCGCGGTAGGACGCCACCGCCTCGGCGGGCGTGGCCGCACCGAACGTCCAGCGGGCGTCGACGTCGGCGGGCCACTGGTCGGCGACCAGCTTGTCGACCAATTCGTGTTCGGGCGCCAGCACCATGTAGGTCGCGCCGAACAGCGTGTCGGGCCGGGTGGTGAACACCTCGATGTCGGCCGCGTGCGTGCCGAACAGCACCGCCGCCCCGGTGGACCGGCCGATCCAGTTGCGCTGCATGGACTTGACCTTTTCCGGCCAGTCCAGCACCTCCAGGTCCTCGAGCAGCCGCTCGGAGTAGGCGGTGATGCGCATCATCCACTGCCGCAACCGTTTCCGAAACACCGGGAAGTTGCCGCGTTCGCTGCGGCCCTCGGCGGTGACCTCCTCGTTGGCCAGCACCGTGCCCAGCCCCGGACACCAGTTGACCAGCGAGTCGGCCCGGTAGACCAGCCGGTGACCGTCGATGACGTCGGCGCGTTCACCCGCCGTCAGCTGCGCCCAGTCCCGACCGTCGTCGAGAGTTCTTGCACCGGAATCGAATTCGGCGGTCAGCTCCGCGATGGGCCTGGCCTTGTTGGCATCGGGATCGAACCATGCGTTGTAGATCTGCAGGAAGATCCACTGCGTCCACTTGTAGTAGTCCACGTCGGTGGTGGAGAAGCTGCGCCGCGCGTCGTGGCCGAAGCCCAACCGGCCCAGCTGCCTGCGGAAGTTGACGATGTTGGCCTCGGTGCGGATGCGGGGGTGCGTTCCGGTCTGGATCGCGTACTGCTCGGCGGGCAGACCGAACGCGTCGAAGCCCAACGCGTGCAGCACATTGCGGCCCTGCATCCGGTAGTAGCGCGCGTAGACGTCGGTGGCGATGTAGCCGAGCGGATGCCCGACGTGCAGACCCTCACCCGACGGGTACGGAAACATGTCCTGGACGAACATCTTGTCCTCGGGCACCGGCGATCCGTCCTGCGGCGCCAACGAGCCCACCGGGTTCGGCACGTGGAACGTCCCGGTGTCCGCCCACACCTTCTGCCAGGCACGCTCGATGTGCCCGGCCAGCTCCGCGGTGTAGCGGTGCGTGGGGGCTTCGTCGGCGCTGGGCGCGGCGGTCGGCGAATCTGTCACGTCAACAGGGTATAAGCACGGCGGTGCGGGTCCTTCGCGAGCGGGTGCGCACCATCGTCGGCCACGGGTTGGTATCGGTTGCGTCGCGGGGAAGTCATCTCTTGATTCCAGGTCGATTCCGGCCCTGGTGATCGCGGTCGCCGGGTCGATACAGTCGGCGCCTACCCAAGCCGTCATCGCGGGCATACCGAGCCCGTACCGCTGGAAAAGGAAGCCCGTTCATGACCGAGATCACCCGCCGCTGGCGGGTTCTGGCAGGAGGAGTGGCCGCCGGCGTGGCCGGTGTCCTCGGATTCGCGGGTGCCACCGCCTCCGCCGAGCCCGTGTACCCGCAACCGCCCCAGCCCGCGCCCGTCACGGTCGCCAGCCAGCCACTGGGTCAGCAGACGAGCCCTGCCAGCTCGGCGTCACCGGGCTTGCTCACCGCGCCGTCGGTGCCCGTACAACCGGTCGCGCCGATCACCCCGGCCTCGTCGGGCACGCTGACCGACTTCTTCAACGAGCATGGAGTGACGCTCGAACCGCAGGTCAGCCGCGATTTCACAGCGCTCAACATCGTGCTGCCGATGCCGCGAGGCTGGGAGCAGGTGCCCGACCCCAACGTCACCGACGCGTTCGCGGTGATCGCCGACCGCGTCGGCGGCAACGGCCTGTACTCGTCGAACGCGCAGGTGGTGGTCTACAAGCTGGTCGGCGAGTTCGACCCGAAGGAAGCCATCAGCCACGGTTTCGTCGACAGCCTGCAGCTTCCGGCCTGGCGCACCACCGATGCGTCGATGGCCGAGTTCGGCGGCATGCCCTCGGCGCTGATCGAAGGCACCTACCGGGAGAACGCGATGACGCTGAACACCTCGCGCCGCCACGTCATCGCCACCGCGGGCCCCGACAAATACCTGGTGTCACTCGCCGTGACCACCACCGTCGACCAGGTGGTGCCCGCCGCGGAGGCCACCGACGCGATCGTGCAGGGCTTCCGGGTGAGCGTCCCGGCCCCACAGGCCGCCACCGCGGCCCCGGCCGCGGCTCCCGCGCCGGCCGCAGCTGTGCCACCCGCACCTGCGCTGACCGCGCTGCCGTCGGCGGTGGGGCTGGCCGGATAAGGCTCGTCCCCCGGGCGAAGCCTGGCGCCCGGGGGACGCCACACCGGGCGCAATCGGGCGTTTCGTAGGGTGGGGCCATGCTGATCGCCGCGATGCTGTGTCTGAGCGCGGCCGTCGCCACCGCGACCGTCGGGCTCTGGCTGCTCCGTCGACCCACCCTCGGCGACCCCGTCCGTCAGGTGCTGCGCACCGTGGCCCCCACCCAGCTGGCGGCCGCGGCCATGCTGGCCGCCGGTGGCGCCGTCGCGTTGTCGGCTCGTCCCGACACGGCGCTGGTGGTCATGATCGTGTGTGTGCTCGGCGGCGTGGGCACCGTGGCCGCCGGGTGCTGGCAGAGCGCCAAGGCGGCGGCCAGCAGCGCGGCCAACGCCGAAGGCGCAGACGCCTGCGGCGGTACGTGCGCCACCTGCACGCTGTCGTGTAGCTAAAAGGTTGTCGCAGAACGTCTCTCAGTTGCGGCTGACGTCGATCGGGTGCGACGCGAGTAGCGACAACGGCAGCGGCTGACGCCGCAGCACCCGCGCCCACAGATCGGTGCGCGACTCCACGAGCACATCGGAGGGCAGCGCCGACGACACGATCCAGTCGTCGCGTTCGATCTCTCCTTCGAGCTGACCCGTGGTCCAACCCGAATAGCCCGCGAAGATCCGCACCCCCTCGACCGCAGGCGCGACGTTGTCCGGGTCGGCGTCCAGGTCGACCATCGCGATCCGGCCCTGCACATGGCGCAGCCCGGGCATGGTGTTGAGATCCATGCCGACGCGCAACGTGGCCAGACACAGCGCGGCGTCGCGTTTGACCGGCCCGCCGATGAACATCGTCTTGGGCTTGGCGGCCAGCTTCGCCCACTGCGGCAACACGTTGTACACGGCGGTCTCACTGGGCCGGTTGAGCACCACGCCCAGCGTCCCGCCGTCGTTGTGCTCGACGATGTAGATCACGCTTCGCCGAAACGTCGGCTCCAGCAGGTCGGTGTTGGCGAGCAGCAACGTCCCCGCCCGTACCCGTGGCGTGGCGGGCGCGATGAAATCTTCCGGGTCCTCTGACTGCGCCACCTCCCCATAATGACACCAGCAATGGCCCCCGGTGGCGAACAGCCGCGGCCCGCCGCGGTTTTTGAATTCGCGGCCCGCCGCGGGCTTTGTACTGTGGTGCCCGGGGTTGCCCATCCTGTACCGCCGCCCGAATACGACCAACAGGACGTGATTTCCGTGGCCGACGCGCGCGCGCCCGTCGCCCTGTGGCGTTCGGTGCGCAGCCTGCCGCAGTTCCAGCGGCTGCTGGAGCTGCGCCTGGTGAGCCAGTTCGGCGACGGGCTGTTCGCGGCCGGGCTGGCCGGGGCGATCCTGTTCAACCCCCAACGCGCCGCGCAGCCCTGGGCGGTCGCGGGCGCGTTCGCCGTGTTGTTTCTGCCCTACTCGCTGCTCGGCCCGTTCGCCGGCGCGCTGCTGGACCGGTGGGACCGCCGCTTGGTGCTCGTCGGCGCGAACGCCGGCCGGCTGCTGTTGGTGTTCGCGGTGGCCGCGCTGCTGGAGGCCGGGGCGGGCGATCTGCCGATCCTGATCGCCGCGCTGATCGTCAACGGGTGCACACGGTTCGTCTCCTCGGGGCTGTCGGCCGCGCTGCCGCACGTCGTGCCGCGCGAGCAGGTGGTGACGATGAACTCCGTCGCCACGGCCACCGGTGCGGCCGCCGCCTTCCTGGGTGCCAACTTCATGCTGGTGCCGCGCTGGCTGCTCGGCGCCGACGACGAGGGCGCCGCCGCGATCATGCTGTTCGTCGCCGTGCCGGTCGCGCTGGCTCTGTGGCTGGCATGGCGGTTCGCGCCACACGCGCTGGGACCCGACGACTCCGCGCGGGCGGTGCACGGGTCGGTGTTCTACGCGGTGGCGACGGGGTGGGCGCACGGGTTGCGCACGGTGGCGGCGGTGCCGACGGTGGCGGCCACCCTGGCCGGGCTGGCCGCCCATCGCATGGTGTTCGGCGTCAACAGCCTGCTGGTGTTGGTGATGGTGCGCCACAGTGACACCCAGCAGGTCGCGGGCCTCGGTACGGCGGTGCTGTTCGTCGCCGCCACCGGCACCGGGTCGTTTCTGGCCGCCGTGGTGATGCCCGCGGCCGCGCGGCGTTGGGGCCGCTACGCCACCGCCAACGGTGCGCTGGCGCTGGCCGCGCTGATCCAGCTCGCCGGCTCCGGACTGCAGTTGCCGACGATGGTGGCCTGCGGCTTCCTGCTCGGGATGGCCGGGCAGGTGGTCAAGCTGTGCGCCGACAGCGCCATGCAACTCGATGTCGACGACGCGCTGCGCGGCCATGTGTTCACCGTGCAGGACTCGCTGTTCTGGGTGTCGTTCATCCTCGCTATCGCGTTGGCGGCCAGCGTGATTCCCTCCGACGGGTACCAGCCTGCGCTGGCGCTCGCGGGGGTCGGGGTGTATCTGGTCGGCCTCGCCGTGCACGCCGCGGTGGCCCGCCGCGCCCGCACCCCGGGTTAGAGTCACCGACATGGCGACAGCCGCGGCGGTGGTGGCCGATCTGCGTGCCGAGAGCGACGACCTCGACGCGCTGGTCGCCGACCTCACGCCCGACCGCTGGGCAACGCCGACCCCCGCCGCGGGCTGGACGATCGCCCACCAGATCGCTCATCTGTGGTGGACCGACCGCGTCGCGCTGACCAGCGTCACCGACGAGGCCGGGTTCGCCGCGGTGCTCGCGGAGGCGGCCAAGGACCCGACCGGGTTCGTCGACGCGGCCGCCGACGAACTGGCGACCACACCGCCCGACCGACTGCTCGCCGGATGGCGTGCCGACCGCACCCGCCTGCATGACGAGTTGCTCAACGTGGCTGAGGGCCGCAAGCTGCCGTGGTTCGGGCCGCCGATGAGCGCCGCGTCGATGGCGACCGCCCGGCTGATGGAGACCTGGGCGCACGGCCTCGACGTCGCCGACGCCCTGGGCGCGCGTCGGCCCGCCACCGCGCGGTTGAAGTCGATCGCGCACATCGGCGTGCGCACCCGCGATTTCGCGTTCACCATCAACGGGCTGACTCCCCCGCCGGAGCCGTTCCGGGTGGAGTTGCGCGCACCGGACGGTTCGACATGGACCTGGGGACCCGACGACGCTCCGCAACGGGTCACCGGATCAGCCGAGGACTTCTGCCTGCTCGTCACCCAGCGGCGGCCGCACACCGAACTGGACGTGACGGCCACCGGCGCGGACGCGCAGACCTGGCTGGGCATCGCGCAGGCGTTCGCCGGCCCGCCGGGGCCTGGTCGCTGAACCGCGCCGAGATTGCATCTACGCAGGAAAAGTTCGAGTAGCGGCCTGCTGGAATGCAATCTCGCGCGCGGTCAGAGTTCGTCGGCTCCGTCGGCCCTGCCGTCGCCGTCGCTGTCGGTCAGTTTGAGGTCCCAGCGGCCGTCGCCGTCGGTGTCGACGTAGGCGTGTGCGCCGGTCAGCGCCCGATCGGCCAGCCCGTCGCCGTCGACGTCGACCAACCTGTCGCTCTGGCCGTCGGCATCCACGTCGATCATCGGCCCGCCGTGGTGCTCGACCCCGTCGAGGCCGAACCACCGCAATCCCGGCCCGGCGCGGTCCACGCTGACCGCCCAGGTGCCCGTGCCGTCGTCGGAGAAATAGGCGACGCCCGAACCGTCCTGGGGGGAGAAATCCCGCACCAGGTGGTCGGCCACGCCGTCGGCGTCCAGGTCGGCCATCGCGTCGTCGACCAGGCCGTCATCGTCGAAATCCAGCCCCACCGCGTCGAACACGCCGTCGCCGTCCACATCGATATCCGGTGGCGCGGTCCAGATCGTGGCCGCGCCGTCCCCGTCGGCCAGGCAGTAGTCCATAACTTTCAGACGCGGCGCTACTGCCGGGCGTTCCACCACTTCATCAATTCGTCGACGGCCTCGTCGTGCGACAGCGGCCCCCGATCCAGCCGCAGCTCCTTGAGATACCGCCACGCCTCACCCACCTGTGGTCCCGCCGGGATCCCGAGGATCCGCATGATCTCGTTGCCGTCCAGATCCGGGCGCACCCGGGCGAGGTCCTCCCTCTCGGCCAGCTCCTCGATGCGGCGTTCGAGGTCGTCATAGGCCGCCCGCAGCCGGGCCGCGCGGCGCTTGTTGCGGGTGGTGCAGTCGGCGCGCACCAGTTTGTGCAGCTTGGGCAGCAGCGGGCCCGCATCGGTGACATAGCGGCGTACCGCCGAGTCGGTCCACTTGCCGCCGCCGTACCCGTGGAACCGCAGATGCAGGTACACCAGTTGGGAGACGTCCTCGATCATCTGCTTGGGGTACTTCAGCGCACGCAGCCGCTTGCGGGCCATCTTCGCGCCGACCACCTCGTGGTGGTGAAAGCTCACCCCGCCGTCGGGTTCGTGCCTGCGGGTGGCGGGCTTGCCGATGTCGTGCAGCAGCGCCGCCCACCGCAGCACCAGATCGGGGCCGTCGGGACCCTCCAGATCGATCGCCTGCCGCAGTACCGTCAGCGAGTGCCAATAGACGTCCTTGTGCTGGTGGTGCTCGTCGATGGCCATCCGCATCGCGCCTACCTCCGGCAGCACCACCTCGCCGAGGCCGGTCTGCACCATCAGGTCGATCCCCGCGACCGGGTCGTCGCCGAGGAGCAGCTTGTCCAGTTCGGCGGCCACCCGCTCGACGGAGATCCGACCCAGTTGCGGGGCCATCTCCACCAGTGCCTCGAGCACCCGCGGCGCGACGTCGAACTCCAGTTGTGAGACGAACCGCGCCGCGCGCAGCATCCGCAGCGGATCGTCACCGAACGACACCTCCGGGGCCGCCGGGGTGTCGAGCACCCTGGCGCGTACCGCGGCCAGGCCGCCGAGCGGATCGTGGAATTCGGTCGGGCCGTCGGCGGTGACCTGCACGGCCATCGCATTGACCGTGAAATCGCGTCGCACCAGGTCGCCCTCGAGCCGCTCGCCGAACCGCACCTCGGGATGGCGCGTCACCTGGTCGTAGGTGTCGGCGCGGAACGTGGTGATCTCCAGGCGGTGCTCGCCCCTGCCGACGCCGACGGTGCCGAACTCGATGCCGGTGTCCCACAGCGCGTCGGCCCACGGCCGCAGGAAGCGCTGCATCTGCTCGGGGGTGGCGTCGGTGGTGAAGTCCAGATCGCCGCGGGTCCGGCCGAGCAACGCGTCGCGCACGCTGCCGCCGACGAGGTAGAGCTCATGGCCGGCGTCAGCGAACACCCGGCCCAGGTCGCGCAGCAGGTCGCCATACCGGTTCAGCGCAACCTGCGCCGCGGCAAGCAGTTCGGCGTCGGAAGCTGTTTCGGGCACGTTCGGACAGCCTAATGTGCAACGGCTGCGTCACGACCGGTGAGTGCGGCGGGAGCGAATCGGCATGGCAGCTACTATCGCTTGGGTGTCGGACGGCGAACAGGCCAAACCACGACGGCGCCGCAGGCGCCGCCGCGGCCGACGCTCGGCAGGTCCGCCCGAAGCATCCACTGAGCTGGGCGTGTCGCCCACCCCGAACACCGTCCAGAACGGCCACAACGGCCACTCCCACGCCGCAGCCACCGACGGCCAACCCACCCCACAACCCAGCCGCCGCGGACAGCGGTCGCGGCCCCGCCGCCCACCCGACCGCCTGCGCACCGTGCACGAGACGTCGGCCGGCGGCCTGGTCGTCGACGGCATCGACGGCCCCAAGGACGACCAGGTGGCGGCCCTGATCGGGCGCCTGGACCGCCGCGGGCGGATGCTCTGGTCGCTGCCCAAGGGTCACATCGAACAGGGCGAAACCGCCGAACAGACCGCGATCCGCGAAGTCGCCGAGGAGACCGGGATCCGCGGCGACGTGCTGGCCGCCCTCGGCAGCATCGACTACTGGTTCGTCACCGAGGGACGCCGCGTGCACAAGACCGTGCACCACTATCTGTTGCGCTTCCGCGGCGGCGAGCTGTGCGACGAGGACGTCGAGGTCACCGAGGTGGCGTGGGTACCGCTCAAGGAGCTGCCGACCCGGCTGGCCTACGCCGACGAGCGCCGCCTCGCCGAGGTCGCCGACGAGCTGATCGACGTGTTGCACACCGACGGGCCGGGCGCGCTGCCGCCGCTGCCACCGACCTCGCCGCGGCGGCGGCCGCAAACGCATTCGCACACCCGCAACCGCCGTCGCGACGACCAGCCCACTCGGCGCACGAACGGTTGCGGCCAAGGACCGTGACTACCGCGGCGCGCCTACTCGTCGCGATCGGGCTGTTGGCGCTGTCGGTCGTGCCGATGGCGTGGCCCCGGCCCGCCGCGGCCCAGCCCGCGGAGACACCGTTTCTGCAGGTACGCATCGATCACGTCGATCCCGAGGTGGTGACCACCACCAGTGAGCCGCTGGTGACCATCACCGGCGCGGTGCTCAACGTCGGTGACCGCCCCGTGCGCGACGTGATGGTGCGCGTCGAGGACGCCGACGCGGTGACGTCGTCGACCGGGCTGCGCACCAACCTCGCCGGCAATGTGGACCAGTTCCAGCCGGTGGCCGATTTCGTCACGCTGGCACCGGAACTGGCTCGCGGACAAGAGATTCCGTTCCGGTTGAGTTATCCCCTGCGGTCCTCGGACCGGCCGTCGTTCAGCATCGACGAGCCCGGCGTGTACCCGGTGATGGTCAACGTCAACGGCACCCCCGACTACGGCGCGCCCGCCCGCCTCGACGACGCCCGCTTCCTGCTTCCGGTGCTCGGCGTGCCCGCCGATCCCGCCGACACCGCCGATTCGCTGACCGCGGTGGTGCCGCCCGACATCACCAAGCCGGTGCGGCTGACCATGCTGTGGCCGATCGCCGACGCGCCCAGGCTGGCGGCCGGGGTGCCGGGCGGCACCACACCGGTGCGGCTCGTCGACGACGAACTCGCGACGTCGCTGGCCACCGGAGGTCGGCTCGACACCCTGCTGTCGGCCGTCGAGTTCGCGACCAGCCCACCCGTCGACCCCGAGGGGGCCACCCGGATGGCCACCTGCCTGGCCGTCGACCCCGACCTGCTCATCACCGTCAACGCGATGACCGGCGGCTATGTCGTCAACGACGGTCCCGACGCCGGACCGGCCACCCCCACCCGGCCCGGTGCCGGCATGGACGCGGCGATCGCGTGGCTGGGCCGCCTGCGGGCGCTGGCCCAGCGGATGTGTGTGGCGTCGTCCCCGTATGCGCAGGCCGACGTCGATGCGCTGCACCGGGTCGGCCAACCGCAGCTCAACGCCATCGCCACCCGCACCGCCGGCGACATCGTCGACCAGATCCTCGGCGTCGCCTCGGTGCGCGGCGCGAGCCTGCTCGGGGCCGGGCCGCTGACCGGGCCCGCCGTGCAGCTGTTGTCCGCGCAGGGACCGACGGTCGCCGTCGGCGCCGCCGACCTGCCGGTGTTTGGTGACTCCGACGACGGCGGGTTCGTGGGGGCGCCGCAGACCGCCGACGTGACGCCGGTGCGCTACACGCCGCAGGTGGTCAGCGCCCCGTTCGACCCTGCGGTGGGCGCCGCGCTGGCCGCGATGGGCGCCGACCCGATCACCCCGTCGTATCTGGACCCCGCGCTCGACATCGCGCTGCAACACGATTCCCCGGTGGCGCGGCGCCAGTCCGCGGTCGGCGCGGTGCTGTGGCGGGTCCTGCGGCCCGACCTGGCGCCGCGCACGCAGATTCTGATGCCGCCGCCGACGTGGAGCGTGGGCCCCGAGGACGCGCAGGCGATCCTGACGACGGTGGCCACCGCGTTCAACGCCGGCCTGGCCCAACCGCGACCGCTGACCGAGGTGATCGCCGGCGGCAACGCCGTACCGCCCGGTGACGCCGCCCCGCTGCCCGACGCGGCACTGGGCAACCCGCGCGGCCATTTCGACGACGCGGTGGTGTCGGGCATCGGGACGGTCACCGACCGGCTGGCGGGCCTCACGGCCGCACTGACCACCGATGTGCGCACCGGTCTGACCGGTCTGGGCTACACCGCGCCGCTGCGCGAGGACATGCTGCGCGCGCTGAGCCAGTCGGTGCCCCCGGACGCCAGGAACGGCCTGGCCCAGCAGCGGCTGACGACCGTGGGCCGCACGGTCGACGATCTGTTCAACGCGGTGACCATCGTCAACCCCGGCGGGTCCTACACGCTGGCCACCGAGCGCAGCCCGTTGCCGTTGGCGCTGCGCAACAACCTGCCGGTGCCGATCCGGGTGCGCCTCGACGTCGCCGCACCACCGGGGATGACGGTCACCGACATGGGCGTCATCGAGTTGCCGCCGGGCTACCTGCCGCTGCGGGTGCCCATCGAGGTGCACTTCACCCAGCGCGTGGCCGTGGACGTGGCGCTGCGCACCGCCGAGGGGCTTCCGCTGGGCGAACAGGTGCGGTTGTCGCTGCACTCCAACGCCTACGGGCAGGTGTTGTTCATCATCACGCTGTCGGCCGGGGCCGTGCTGGTGCTGTTGGCGGGCCGCCGGCTGTGGCACCGGTTCCGCGGCCAACCCGACCGTGCCGATCTGGACCGTCCCGATCCGCTCGAGGTCGCGATGCACTTCGACGACGACGCCCGCGAGAGCGGCTCGCAGACGCCCTCGTCCGGCGGTAAGCAATGAGCACCTCGAGCCGGCGCAGCCGGCCGGCGCCCCCGCCACCCGCAGCCCCACCGCGGCTGCCCCGCGGGCCCGCACCGCGCCGCCGCGCCGGGCGGCCCGAACTGTCCGACGCCGCAGTGGTGTCGCGGTCGTGGGGGATGGGGCTGGCCACCCTGGTCAGCAGGCTCACTGGGTTCGCGCGCATCGTGCTGGTGGCGACCATCCTGGGCGCGGCGCTGTCCAGCGCGTTCTCGGTGGCCTACCAGTTGCCGAACCTGATCGCCGCGCTGGTGCTGGAGGCGACCTTCACCGCGATCTTCATTCCCGTGCTGGCGCGCGCCGAACGCGACGACCCCGACGGCGGTGCGGCGTTCGTGCGCCGCCTGGTCACCCTGGCCACCACGCTGCTTCTGATCACCACCGCGGTGTCCATCGCGACGGCGCCCACGCTCGTCGGGCTCATGCTGGGCAGTGAACCCGAGGTCAACCGGGCGCTGACCATCGCGTTCGCCTACCTGCTGCTGCCCCAGGTGTTGTTCTACGGGTTGTCGTCGGTGTTCATGGCGATCCTCAACACCCGCAACGTGTTCGGGCCGCCCGCCTGGGCGCCGGTGTGCAACAACATGGTGGCGTTGGCCACCCTCGGTTTGTATCTGGTTGTGCCCGGCAAGCTTTCGGTGGACCCGGTACAGATGGGCAATCCGAAGCTGCTGGTGCTCGGCCTCGGGATGACGCTGGGCACGGTCACCCAGGTGGTGGTGCTGCTGGTGGCCATCCGGCGGGAACGGATCAGCCTGCGGCCGATGTGGGGTATCGACGAGCGCCTCAAACAGTTCGGCGCGATGGCCGCGGCGATGCTGCTCTACGTGTTGATCAGCCAGGCGGGGCTGATCGTGGGGAACCGGATCGCCAGTGGCGCCGCGGCTTCCGGGCCGGCGATCTACAACTACACCTGGCTGATCCTGCAGTTGCCGTTCGGGATCATCGGCGTCACGGTGCTGACGGTGGTGATGCCGCGGCTGAGCCGCAACGCCGCCGCCAACGACACCGGTGCGGTGCTCGCCGACCTGTCGCTGGCCACCCGGCTGACGATGGTGACGTTGATCCCGATCGTGGCGATGATGACCGTCGGCGGCCCCGCCATCGGCAGCGCACTGTTTGCCTACGGCAACTTCGGCGAAACCGACGCCGGCTACCTCGGGATGGCGATCAGCCTGTCGGCGTTTACGCTGATCCCGTACGCCCTTGTGCTGCTTGTGCTTCGGGTGTTCTACGCCCGCCAGCAGCCGTGGATACCGATCGCGCTGATCGTGGTCATCACGACCGTGAAGATCGCCGCTTCGCTGGTCGCGCCGCACCTCACCGACGACCCCGACCTGGTGGCCGGCTACCTCGGAACGGCCAACGGCCTCGGCTTCTTGTCCGGCGCCACGGTCGGCTACGTGCTGCTGCGCAAAGCCCTCGACCCGCCGGACGGCCGGCTGATCAGCCTGCAGGTGGTGCGCACCATCCTGGTCACCATCGCGGCCTCGCTGGGCGCGGGTCTGCTCGCCCATGTCGCCGATCAACTGCTCGGGCTGGAGTCGCTGACCCGCAATTGGGGCGGTGCCGGTTCACTGCTGCGCCTGCTGGTGCTCGGGGTGATCATGGTGCCGATCATCGCCGGGGTCATGGTGGCCGCCCGGGTGCCCGAGGCGATGGCCGCGGTCGCGTTCGTCCGACGCCGCTTCGGTGCCGAGACGACGGTTGCCACCACCACCGCCGGACCTTCCGACAGCCCTCCGTCTACAGGCGCGCTCACGTACCCTGATCAGAGGAATTCGTCCGCGCACGGACGTCGGCACAGCCCGCCGGCCGTCCGGCGCGGACCCCCCGGCGCCATTGCCGGGGAGCCGACGCGGAAAGGACCAGCGGTGAGCGACGAATCCGCGGGCGACGCCGCGCCCCGTCCCGACGGCACCGCCACCACCAAGCTCCCGAGGTCGCGCGCCGACGACTTCGCACCCGACGTCCCCGCTGACGCCGCGTCGACCGCGGCCGGTGGCGACACCACCGAGTTCGCGGCCGAGGTGGCCAACGGCACCACACCGATGCCGGTGTCCGGCCGCCCGCCCGCCGATTACGGCGGGGACCCCACCCGCGAGTCTTTGCCGTTCGAGATCGCGCGTGAACCCGACATCGAGACCGCCACCTCCGACGAGGACGTCCACCTCATACCTGGGGCCAGCATCGCGGGCGGGCGTTACCGGTTGCTGGTGTTTCACGGCGGCCCGCCGACCCTGCAGTTCTGGCAGGCGCTGGACACCGCGCTCGACCGGCAGGTCGCGCTGACCTTCGTCGACCCGGACGCCACGCTGACCGACGACCAACTGCGGGAGATCTTGGCGCGCACGCAGAAGCTCGGCCGCATCGACATGCCCGGCATCGCCAGGGTGCTCGACGTCGTCAACACCGGATCGGGCGGTCTGGTGGTCTCGGAGTGGGTCCGGGGCGGGTCATTGGCCGAGGTGGCCGACACCGCGCCGTCGCCGATCGGTGGCGCCCGCGCGATCCAATCGCTGGCCGCAGCGGCCGAGGCGGCCCACCGCGCCGGTGTCGCACTGTCGATCGACCATCCCGGCCGAATCCGGGTCAGCATCGAGGGCGACGTGGTGCTGGCCTTTCCCGCCAGCCTGCCGGGCGCCAACCCCGACGACGACATCCGTGGGATCGGCGCGGCGCTCTACGCCCTGCTGATCAACCGCTGGCCGCTGCCGGAGACCGGGGTGCGCAGCGGGCTGGCACCCGCCGACGTCGACGCGGCGGGCCAGGCCGTCGAACCGCGCGTCGTCGACCGGCGCATCCCGTTTCAGATCTCGGCCGCCGCGGCCCGCGCCGTGCAGGAGGGCGGCGGCATCCGCAGCGCCCCGACGCTGCTGAACCTGCTGCAGCAGGCCACCGCGATCGCCGACCGCACCGAGTTGATCTCCCCGGTCGACGAGTCCGAGCCCGAACCCGAACCGGCCGCCTCCCGGTTGCTTCCGGACGACGACGACCCCGACGTCAGGGCACGCCGCCAACGGGCCCTGATGATCGGCCTCGGCGTCGGCGGTGCGGTCGTCGTCGTCGCGTTGATCGTGCTGGCCACCGTGCTCAGCCGGATCTTCGGCGACGTCGGTGACGGCCTGGGCGGCGATCAGCTCGGACTCAACCCGCCGACCTCCGCCGAAGCGGGTTCCGGTGGCAAGGTCGTCAAACCCGTTCAGGCGACGGTGTTTTCGCCGGAGGGTGAGGCCGATGCCCCGGCGATGGCGGGGCTGGCCATCGACGGCAACACGGCCACGGTGTGGCCCATCGACACCTACACCGACCCGGTGCCGTTCCCGAACTTCAAGAACGGCGTCGGCCTGATGTTGCAGCTGCCGCAGCCGACGACGCTGGGCGAGGTGACGATCAATCTGAACAGCACCGGCACCGCGGTCGAGATCCGCTCGGCGGACACCCCCAATCCGACGTCGCTGGCCGACACCACGGTGTTGACGCCGGCCACTCAGCTGCGGCCGGGCTCGAATACCATCAAGGTCGACAGCGCCTCGCCGACCTCCAACGTGCTGGTGTGGGTGTCGACGCTGGGCACCGTCGGCGGCGAGAGCCGCTCGGACATCGCCGAGATCACGCTGAAGGCCGCCGACTGAGTCTCGGCCATCCCCAGGCCCGCGAGAATGTGTCCGAAGGCACCCCCGGCGCCGTTTAGTGTTCGGCTGTGGGCACCTTCGGGGGGCAGGCCGAACACCATCGCAGCGACTCGGAGTTGCTTGCCGCCCACATCGCCGGCGACCGGTACGCCTTCGAGGAACTGTTCCAGCGCCACCAGCGTCAGCTCTACCGGCTGGCCGTGATCACCAGCCGTGACCTCGACGACGCCGCCGATGCGCTGCAGGACGCGATGCTCTCGGCGCACCGCCGGGCGCGCACTTTCCGTCACGACGCCGCGGTGAGCAGCTGGCTGTACCGCATCGTGGTGAACGCCTGCCTGGATCGGTTGCGGCGCAAGTACGCACGGCCCACGGGCGTGCTGCCCGACGACCGTCCCGGCGCCGACCCGACCTCTCAGGTGGACACCGCGATCGTGGTGGAACGTGCGCTGATGCGGCTGCCCGTCGAACAACGCGCGGCGGTGGTCGCGGTGGACATGCAGGGCTACTCCGTCGCCGAGACCGCCCGTATGCTCGGCGTTCCCGAGGGCACGGTGAAGAGCCGGTGCTCGCGGGCCCGCGCCAAGCTGGCCGACTCCCTGGGATACTTCGCACTGGCAGAGGGAGCCGCCGCGTCGGCGTCGTCGTCTCCCCGACCGTGATGGACACTGGCTGACGTCGAGGCGATCGGCGGGAGCAGCGATGGACAACGGCACGGACGACATCGATCCGGTCGTGCTCGAACGTGTCCGCGACGACCTGCAGACGCTCGGCGCCGGCGAGTCCAGCGCCCCTGACGTACCGCCGGCACTCACCGCCCGCATCCTTACGGCGCTGCGCGCTGCGCCAAACCCGGGCGCCGCGCCGGCCCATGCCCTGCCCCGGCCCCGGCTGCGTCGGGTGCAGTCGATCGGGCTCGTCGTCGGCATCGGCGCCGCGGTGCTCGGCGCGGTCATCGGTGTGCTGATGCTGGTCCACGAACCGGCTCCGCCTCCGCCGCGGACGTCCGGGCCGACGGCCGAACAGATCACCGTGTCCCGCCCGCCGCAGCCGATCCCCCTCGACGAGGCCCAGCTTGCGGCGTTGCTCACCCAACCGCCCGACTACGGCCCGCTCACCGATGCCCAGCGTCGCGCCTCGTGCCTGACCGGGCTGGGCTATGCGGCCACCGCCCCGGTGCTCGGGGCGCGGCAGGTGGACATGCACGGCAGGCCCGCCGTGCTGCTGTTGCTGCCCGGCGAACACGGCGAAGACGGCGAGGCGCAGACGGTGGTGGCCAAGGCGGTCGCGCCGACCTGCAACGCGGCGAGCACGGGGCTTCTGGCCGAAACCGTGGTCGCCGATCCGTAGTCTGTCCTGCGGGCCGCTGCGGGAACACGCAGGCCTACGCTGATGTTTGTACACATTGCCGGTGACAAGCGGCAGAAAGGGCCCCATGACCTCCTCATCCACGGTTCATGACGTGATCATCATCGGATCCGGCCCTGCCGGATACACCGCCGCGATCTACGCGGCCCGTGCGCAACTGGCTCCGCTGGTGTTCGAGGGCACCCAGTTCGGCGGTGCGCTGATGACCACCACCGAGGTGGAGAACTACCCCGGTTTCCGCGACGGCATCATGGGCCCCGAACTGATGGACCAGATGCGTGAGCAGGCTTTGCGGTTCGGCGCCGATCTGCGGATGGAGGACGTCGACGCCGTCGACCTGACCGGGCCGATCAAGTCCGTCACGGTCGCAGACGAGACCCACCGCGCCCGATCGGTCATCCTCGCGATGGGTGCGGCGGCGCGACACCTCGGTGTGCCCGGCGAGGAGGACCTGATCGGCATGGGGGTGAGCACGTGCGCCACCTGCGACGGGTTCTTCTTCCGCGACGAGGACATCATCGTGGTCGGCGGCGGCGACTCCGCCATGGAAGAGGCCACGTTCTTGACCAAGTTCGCCCGCAGCGTGACCATCGTGCACCGCCGCGAGGAGTTCCGCGCCTCCCGCATCATGCTGGACCGGGCGCGCGCCAACGAGAAGATCGCCTTCTTGACCAACACCCAGGTCGTCGCGATCGAGGGTGATCCGAAGGTCAGCGGGGTGCGGTTGCGCAACACCGTCACCGGTGAGGAATCCAAGCTCGACGTCACCGGGGTGTTCGTCGCGATCGGCCACGATCCCCGTTCCGAGCTGGTGCGCGGTCAGGTCGACCTGGATCCCGACGGCTACGTGCAGGTACAGGGCCGCACCAGCGCGACGTCGGTGGAGGGCGTGTTCGCTGCCGGCGACCTCGTCGACCGCGTGTACCGACAGGCCATCACCGCGGCGGGCACCGGCTGCTCGGCATCCATCGACGCCGAACGCTGGTTGGCCGAAATCGGTTCGGCCCCAAGCGATGAGGCTACCGAGACCCCTGTGAGTTAGGAGATTGATCATGGCAGAGACCAGCGCCAACACCGCGACGGTCACCGTCACCGACGACACGTTTTCCAGCGAGGTGCTGTCCAGCGGCACCCCCGTTCTGGTCGACTTCTGGGCCACCTGGTGCGGACCATGCAAGATGGTCGCGCCGGTGCTCGAGGAGATCGCCAAGGACAAGGCCGGTGCGCTGACCGTCGCCAAGCTCGACGTCGACGCCAACCCCGCCGCCGCGCGCGACTTCCAGGTGGTCTCGATCCCCACCATGATCCTGTTCAAGGACGGCGCCCCGGTGAAGCGGATCGTCGGCGCGAAGGGCAAGGCCGCACTGCTGCGCGAGCTCGAGGACGCCCTCTAGCGTCGTTCGGCGCTGTGGCCAGGTGCCGAGCGTGGAGAAGACGACGGGAATCGGCCCGTTTTCGTCACATCGGCCACGCTCGGCGGCCCTTGGCCGGACTCGGGCAACCGCCCAACATCCGCCCTGGGGTTTTCATGTTTCACCACGGTGTCTGAGACAATGCTGCCTAGCCTTGCTATGCCTCGTCGACGCAGATTCACCGTCGGCGACCAGTGACCGAAAGGCCGTCTATGTCGAGTCTGCGTCGCGGTGACCGTGGGGGTACGGTCACCGAGATCAGGGCTGCGCTTGCCGCGTTGGGGATGATCAGCAGCCCCGACGAGGATTTGACCACCGGAAAGCATGTCGCGGTCGATGTCTTCGACGACGAACTCGACCACGCGGTGCGCGCGTTCCAGCAGCACCGCGGTCTGCTGGTTGACGGCATCGTCGGCGAGGCCACCTACCGCGCGCTCAAGGAGGCGTCGTATCGGCTTGGTGCCCGCACGCTGAGCCATCAGTTCGGTGCGCCGATGTACGGCGACGACGTGGCCACGCTGCAAGCCCGGTTGCAGGATCTCGGGTTCTACACCGGCCTGGTCGACGGGCACTTCGGGCTGCAGACCCACAACGCCCTGATGTCCTACCAGCGCGAGTACGGGCTGTACCCCGATGGCATCTGCGGCCCAGAGACGTTGCGCTCCTTGTACTTTCTGGGCTCGCGGGTCACCGGCGGATCACCACATGCGATCCGCGAGGAAGAACTCGTGCGGCGCTCGGGCCCGCGGTTGTCGGGCAAGCGGATCATCGTCGACCCGGGCCGCGGCGGCGACGATCACGGGCTGATCATGCAGGGGCCCGAGGGGCCGATCAGCGAGGCCGACATCCTGTGGGATCTGGCCGCCAGGCTGGAGGGCCGGATGACCGCGATCGGCATGGACACCTTCCTGTCCCGGCCGGCGAACCGGGCGCCGTCGGATGCCGAACGTGCCGCGACCGCCAATACCGTCGGCGCCGATCTGATGATCAGTCTGCGTTGCGCCACTCAGGCCACTCCCGCCGCAAACGGGGTCGCCTCGTTCCACTTCGGCAACTCACACGGTTCGGTGTCCACCATCGGTCGCAACCTCGCCGATTTCATCCAACGAGAAGTGGTGGCGCGCACGGGATTGCGGGACTGCCGCGCACACGGCCGCACGTGGGATCTGCTGCGGCTGACCCGGATGCCCACGGTGCAGGTCGACGTCGGTTACATCACCAACCCCCACGACCGCGCCCTGCTGCTGGCCCCCCAATCCCGCGACTCGATCGCCGAGGGCATCCTGGCCGCGGTCAAGCGCCTCTACCTGCTCGGTAAAAACGACCGGCCCACAGGCACATTCACCTTCGCTGAACTACTCGCGCACGAACTGGCCGTGGAGAAGGCCGGCGGACGGGTCAGCCCGACCTGAGCTGAGCTCGGCTAGCAGCGGCCGGATCCGGCGCCGACCGGTTGCGGTAGTTGGGCGGTCTCCAGCAGTCGCTCCAACGCCGCCTCGACGTCGGCCTTCCAGCCCAGGCCCTGCTCGAGTTCCAGCCGCAGCCGCGGGAAGTACGGATGTGGCGCCACCACCTCGAAGCCGGCATCCTGCAACAGGTCGGCGTCGAGCACGCACTGCTCGACCGAACAGTCCCCGAGCACCTCGACCAGCGGACGCAGGACAGGTGAGATGACCCGTGGGTCATGCAGATCCGCCACATCTGCGGTGCGTCCGAACGCTTCGAGCGCCCGCACCCCGCGCCGCACGAGGTCGCCGACTACCCCCGCGAGCAGCGCGCGCGACAAATCGTCGATACCGTCACCGGATTCCACGCCCAACGTGGTGAGAAGCACCGCGTCGGCGCTGACCGGGCCGCTGGGAAAGTGCCGGGCCCGCGGCACCGCACCCGGCGGCGCATAGAACGCGTACCCGAGACAGTGCTCGTCACCGGTCAGCGTCACCGGCTCATCGGGGTCGGTCGAGTCCGGACATTGCACGGCCACCTGACCGCAGGCACCCCACTCCAGCATGACCATCGACAGCCAGGCCTCTTTCTCGAACTCGGGGTCCGACAACTGGTCGGACTGCGAGCCGCTCAGGGTCGACGGATCGACCTCCCAGTACACGCATCTGCGGGCGTGCTTGGGCAGCTGCTCGAACGCCTCGAGCCGCATTGGCGCAATTCGTGCCGACACTAAACTCCCCGGTCTCCGCGCGGTGCTGACGCGCACGGCTGCCACTCCAGGATAGAAGCCCGCGGCGAAGCTGGCTCGCTTTCGGCCCCGCGACGGACCTTCGGGCGTGCTGTCAGCGAAAGCCATTGGTGCACAAGGGGATTGCGTCGACAAGGCGCGCTTGTCGACGGCCGGTGCGGACCATCTGTCACAGTGACGTAATTACCGCGTGTGGTAGGTCACCGGTCTGCAGGGGCCATCAAGTCGACGAGCCGTTGCAAGTCGTCGACCGACCCGAACTCGACGACGATCTTGCCTTTGCGTTTGCCAAGGCTCACCGTGACCCGGGTGTCGAACGCTGTCGACAGCCGCTCAGCAACGTCCTGGAGGCCGGGCATCTGGATCGGCTTGCGCCGTGGCGCGGGGGGCGCTCCCCCGTCGCCGCGGTTGGCGAGGGTGACCGCCTCCTCGGTGGCCCGCACCGAGAGGCCCTCGGCGACGATGCGCGCCGCGAGTTCCTCCTGCAGTTCCGGACCGCCTTCGAGGGCCAACAGCGCCCGCGCATGCCCGGCCGACAGCACCCCGGCGGCCACCCGGCGCTGGACGGCAATGGGCAGCCGCAGCAGCCGGATCATGTTGGTGATCAGCGGCCGCGACCGCCCGATACGCGCGGCGAGTTCATCGTGGGTGACGCCGAACTCGTCGAGCAACTGCTGATAGGCGGCCGCCTCCTCCAAGGGGTTCAGCTGCACGCGGTGGATGTTCTCCAACAGGGCGTCGCGCAGCATGCTGTCATCGGCGGTCTCGCGCACGATCGCGGGAATGGTCGCGAGCCCAGCCTGCTGCGCCGCACGCCAGCGCCGCTCCCCCATGACGAGCTGATACTGCGGCGGAGCCGCTCCCGGGAGGGCGCGCACCACGATCGGCTGCATGAGGCCGAACTCCCGGATGGAGTGCACGAGTTCAGCGAGCGACTCCTCATCGAAGACCTGCCGGGGCTGCCGTGGGTTGGGCTCGATGGCCCCCGGATCGATCTCGCGGTACACGGCGCCGGCCGGGTTGGCCTCCGCTCCCCCGCCGATCACCACATCCGCGGCGGCCGTACCCATCCGCTGCCCAAGAGCGGACTGGTCGCTGTCCCCCGGCCCCGTGGGAATGAGCGATGCCAAGCCTCGGCCGAGGCCGCTGCGCTTGCGTGTCGGCTGGGTCATCTCGGTCTCCTTTGGGCGCGAGCACTCACCTGGGATGGTCCCGTCACCGGAGTGCTCATCGGTTGTCGGGTCCCTGCTGTCCGCGTTCGGCGATCTCGCGACTCGCGTCGAGGTAGCTCATCGCTCCCCGCGATCCGGGATCGTAGTCAATGATCGTCATGCCGTAGCCCGGTGCCTCGGACACCTTGACGCTGCGCGGGATCACCGTCCGCAGCACCTTGTCGCCGAAGTGGGCGCGGACGTCGTCGGCCACCTGATCGGCGAGTTTGGTGCGCCCGTCGTACATCGTCAATATCACGGTGGTGACGTTGAGTTCCGGGTTGAGATGCGACTTGACCATCTCGATGTTGCGCAACAACTGACCGACGCCTTCCAGCGCGTAGTACTCGCACTGGATCGGGATCAGCACCTCCGGCGCCGCGACCAGAGCATTGATGGTGAGCAGGCCCAGCGACGGTGGGCAGTCGATGAAGACGTAGTCGAAGTCGTAGTCCTGGAGCGAGGCGAGCGCATTGCGCAGGCGGCCCTCCCGGGCGACCATGCTGACCAATTCGATCTCCGCGCCCGCGAGATCGATCGTCGCGGGGACGCAGAACAGCCGCTCGCTGTGCGGGCTGCGCTGGAGGGCGTCGCGCAGCGGGATCTCACCGATCAGCACTTCATAGGAGGACGGGGTGCCCTCGCGATGCTCGACGCCCAACGCGGTGCTGGCATTGCCCTGCGGGTCGAGGTCGACGACCAGAACGTTGAGCCCCTGCAGGGCGAGCGCGGCGGCGATGTTCACGGCGGTGGTCGTCTTCCCGACACCGCCCTTCTGGTTGGCGATCGTGAAGATGCGCTGACGCCTGGGTCGCGGCAGGCCGGCCTTCGCGGCGGCGTGCAACAGTCGCACGGCGCGTTCGGCCTCGGCGCCGATCGGGGTGTCCACAGCGGGCTGCGGACCCCAGTCCTCGTTGGGAACGGGCGCGGCTTGTTGCCATGTTTCACGTGAAACATCGCGGCCGTCGGGGTCCATCGGGCGACTGCCCTCGGTGCTCGGCGTCATCGCCGCCTGCCGCCCTTCCGCCGGTCCGCGACCGGCGTCCGGCGTCGCGCCACGACGACGGTCGCGGGCGGGTCCAAGTACTCCGCGCAACATTGCACCACCCTTACATCCGTGGCCCCGAACGACGCCATCACACGCCGGTGCTCGCGGACCTCCTCCTCGGCGCGGGCCCCCTTCATGGCGAGCATCAGCCCCTCCGGGCGCACGAGCGGAATGCTCCACTTCGTGATCTTGTCCAGAGCCGCCACCGCCCTGGAGACCGCCGCGTCCATCTGCCCTACCTGCCGTCGTACCGCGGCGTCCTCGGCACGCCCGCGGACCACCGTCACCGCCGTCGGATCGAGATCGAGCTCCTCGATGACCTCGCGGAGGAACTCGCTTCGACGCAGCAGCGGTTCGATGAGGGTGACACGTAGATCTGGTCGCGCCAACGCCAACGGTATCCCCGGCAGGCCCGCTCCACTGCCGATGTCGGCGACTCGCGCGTTCGGTTCGAGAAGCTCACCGATCGCCGCGGAGTTGAGTAGGTGGCGTTCCCAGATTTTGTCCACCTCGCGCGGCCCGATCAGCCCGCGCTCGACCCCGGCCCCGGCCAGGATTTCCGCGTAGCGACGGGTGACGTCCAGACGAGCCCCGAACAGCGCCTCGGCCCCTGCAGGCGCCGCGGAGACCACGTCATGTTTCACGTGAAACATCCTCCGGATCTTCGCGACGACGGGCTGGTCGAATCACATGCGTGTAACTCTCAATCGCGGATGACGACCACGCGGCGCGAGGGCTCCACGCCCTCGCTCTCGCTGTGCACCCCGTCGACCGCAGCCACCGCGTCGTGCACGATCTTGCGCTCGAAGGGCGTCATCGGGGACAGCTCCTCGCGTTCACCGGTGTCGAGCACGCGGCGGGCCACCTTGTCGCCCAGCGCCGCCAACTCTTCCCGGCGGCGCCGGCGCCACCCGGCGATATCGAGCATCAACCGACTGCGGTCGCCGGTCTTCTGGTGCACCGCCAGCCGGGTCAGCTCCTGCAGCGCGTCGAGCACCTCGCCCTTGCGTCCCACCAGCTTGGTCAGATCGGTGCCACCGTCGATGCTCACCACCGCGCGGTCGCCCTCGACGTCCAGGTCGATGTCGCCGTCGAAGTCCAGGAGGTCAAGCAGCTCCTCGAGATAGTCGCCGGCGATCTCGCCCTCGGCGACCAAGCGCTCCTCCTGATCGTCCTCGGTGTCTTCGGGTTCGGTCTCGTCGATGGCCTCCGCGGTCGTCTCCTCGGGGGCATCCGCCGCCGACGAATCCGAAGTCGCCTCGTCGCTGCGCTCGCTGGTCTCAGCGTCCGTCATGTCTGTCTCCCTCATCCGCCGGAGATGGTTCCGGTCAACGTTTGCGTTTCTTCGGGCGCGCTCCCGGCCGGGGTGCGGCCCCCGGGCGAGGCGCGCGGTTGTTCGCGCTCGGTGCGGTCTTCTTCGGCCGTGCCCCGCCCGGCTTACCGTCGGTGGTCGCGTCAGAAGACTCCGAGGACTCGCCGGTCTCCGAAGACTCCGAAGACTCCGCCGCGGTCGCCTGGGCCGCGCCGGCAGGTCGGGCGGCACCGGCGCCCGGCGCCTTGCGCTTGCGCTTGGGCTTGGCCCCCGGCGGCGGCGCGTTCTGGGCGCGCCGTTCCAGCGCCTCCTGCTTCTTGGCTTCTTCTTCCTTGGCGATCATGCCGAACACGTAATGCTGCTGACCGAACGTCCAGATGTTGTTGGCCAGCCAGTACATGATGATGGCCAGTGGCAGGAACGGACCGCCGACGACGACGCCCAGCGGGAACACGTACAGCGCCAACTTGTTCATCAGCGCGGTCTGCGGATTCGCGGCCGCTTCCGGGCTCTGCCGGGCCACCGACGCCCGGCTGTTGAAGTAGGTCGCGATACCGGCCAGGATCATGATCGGCACCCCGACGGCGATCACCGCGCCGCGGTTGAAGACGGTGAACGCGTCCAGGCCCGTGTTCTGAATCATCCAGGCACCGATCGGGGCGCCGAACAGATTGGCGTCCAGGAAGTGCCCGACATCGGTGGCGCTGAAGACGTAGTTGGCCAGCGTCCGGTTCACCTCGGGGTCGAGATGCTGGGCACCGATGCCGTAGCCGCCGGTGCGGTTGAACGACCTCAGCACGTGGAACAGCCCGATGAACACCGGGATCTGCGCCAGCATCGGCAGACACCCGAGGATCGGGTTGAATCCGTGCTCGCGCTGCAGCTTCTGCATCTCCAGCGCCATCCGCTGGCGGTCCTTGCCGTACTTCTTCTGCAGCGCCTTGATCTGCGGCTGCAACTCCTGCATCTGCCGGGTGGTGCGGATCTGCTTGACGAACGGCTTGTAGAGGATCACGCGCAGCGTGAACACCAGGAACATCACCGACAGCGCCCAGGCGAAGAAGTTCGACGGCCCCAGCACGAAGGCGAACAGCTTGTACCAAACCCACATGATCGCCGAGACGGGGTAATAGATGATGTCGAGGCTGAACCAGTTAAACACGCGTCTCGCTCTCTTCTGGTGGCGCCGGGATGCCCCCGCTGCCGCCTGCGATGTTCGGATCGTCGGAGTTCTCGCCTGCGGCCGCGCACGATTCGGCCTCGCCGCCCTGACGCTCCGGTATCGGGTCCCATCCTCCCCTATGCCAGGGACCACACTTCAAAAGCCTCACCACCGCCAGCCATCCACCCTTGACCAACCCGTACTCACCGAGTGCGTCGACCGCGTACTGGCTACAGGTCGGGGTGAACCGGCACGTCGGCAACCGCAACGGCGAGATCGTATTGCGGTAGAGCTGGATGACGAAGATCAGCGCCCGTGCCGCCGTCGACCCCACTGACCGTGTCACTGCGACGCCTGGCTTCGGGATCTGGTGCGCCGCAGGGCCGTTCGCAGTTCCTGCTCGAGTCGAGCCGAGATTGCGTCGCGACTGCCGGGCAGTGCGCGGATCACCACCCGGTCGGCGGGGTCCAGATCTTCGATCACCGTGCGCGCGACATGGCGCAGCCGACGGGCCACTCGGTGCCTTTGCACCGCGCTGCCAACGGATTTCGACACCACCAGGCCGATCTTCGGGCCGTCCGTGCCGGCCTCCGGCCACCGCATCTTGTGCACGACGAGGTCGGGCTGCACTGCACGCATCCCTTGTCTGACGGTGGCACCGAATTCAGTCGATCGCGTCATCCGGTACCGCGCCGGAAGCACCGCCTCAGGTCCTGAGTCGACTCAGGCACTCAGTGAACGGCGGCCCTTGCGGCGACGACTCGACACGATCGCCCGGCCCGCCCGGGTCCGCATCCGCAGCCGGAACCCATGCACCCGCGCGCGGCGCCGGTTGTTCGGCTGGAAAGTCCGCTTGCCCTTGGCCACGGCTGTCTCTCCTCAATCCAGTGGCGTCCACGCCCCACCAGATGAAGCCTCATCCGAGTGGAACGCATTCGCCGCTTGTAAGCTCTGCGTCTCGCTTGCTAACCGGCGCGGTCCCCGGTCTCCGCCGGGTCGCAGCCGTGCCGCCACGTTCGGGCGACTGTTCGAGGGTACTGACGAGTTTTGCCTGGGTCAAACCTGATCAAACCACCCCGATGCGCACCGCAAACGGTTGACAACTGCCACACCTGTCACGCCGTCGTCGCCCGGCAAAATCTACCCCCAGGCAATGTTGCCGAACGGTTGGCACCCGCCCAGAAAACTGTTAGCTTCTGCCAATGCCGATTCGATAACGAAACGGCGACGGACCACGAAGCGAGGGTGACTTCAAGTCGCGAGCCCACAGATTTTTCAGCACTGTGACGAGCCCCGGCCCACGGTTACCCCGCCGGTAGACAACAGAACGACGACGACTGTCGGTTATCCACAGCTTGTGGATAACTATGTGGACAGTTCGTCATCGTTCCTTTGGTCGTCTTCATATCGACTCAAAGGGGGCACGTGTCATTGACAACTGACCCCGATGCCCCGTTCGTCGCCGTCTGGAACACCGTCGTCGCCGAACTCAACGGAGACATTCGCCCGGAGACTCCGCACAACGGCGACACTCCCACCCCACCACTGACCCCCCAGCAAAGAGCGTGGTTGAAGCTGGTCAAACCCCTCGTCATCACCGAGGGCTTTGCCCTGTTGTCGGTGCCGACCCCGTTCGTCCAGAACGAGATCGAACGACACCTGCGCGAGCCGATCATCAATGCGCTCAGCCGCCATCTCGGCCAGCGCGTCGAACTCGGGGTGCGCATCGCCGCGCCCGACGAACCCGACGACACCATCAACGGCGCCGCCGCCGCTACCGACATCGACGAGATCGACGAGGACTCCGAAGCGCTCGCCAGCGCCGAGGAAAGCTGGCCCACCTACTTCTCCAGCCGCGGCCAGGGCCCGGCCGCCGACCAGGCCGTCGCGGTCAACCTCAACCGCCGCTACACCTTCGAGACGTTCGTGATCGGCGCCTCCAACAGGTTCGCTCACGCGGCGACGCTGGCGATTGCTGAGGCGCCGGCGCGCGCCTACAACCCGCTGTTCATCTGGGGCGAATCCGGGCTGGGCAAGACCCACCTGCTACACGCCGCGGGAAACTACGCGCAGCGCCTGTTTCCCGGCATGCGCGTCAAGTACGTCTCCACCGAAGAGTTCACCAACGACTTCATCAACTCACTTCGCGACGACCGCAAGGCGTCGTTCAAGCGCAGCTACCGCGACATCGATGTGTTGTTGGTCGACGACATACAGTTCATCGAGGGCAAGGAAGGTATTCAGGAGGAGTTCTTCCATACCTTCAACACCTTGCACAACGCCAACAAACAGATCGTCATCTCCTCGGACCGGCCGCCCAAACAGCTCGCGACCCTCGAGGACCGGTTGCGCACCCGCTTCGAGTGGGGCCTGATCACCGACGTCCAGCCACCCGAACTCGAGACCCGCATCGCGATCCTGCGCAAGAAGGCCCAGATGGATCGACTCGATGTGCCCGGCGATGTGCTCGAACTGATCGCCAGCAGCATCGAGCGCAACATCCGCGAACTCGAGGGTGCGCTGATCCGGGTGACGGCGTTCGCGTCGCTGAACAAGACGCCCATCGACCGCTCTCTGGCCGAAATCGTGCTGCGCGATCTGATCTCCGATCCCAGCACCATGCAGATCAGCACGGCCGCGATCATGGCCGCCACCGCGGAGTACTTCCAGACCACCGTCGAGGAGCTTCGCGGGCCGGGCAAGACCAGGGCCCTGGCGCAGTCCCGACAGATCGCGATGTACCTGTGCCGCGAACTCACCGACCTGTCGCTGCCCAAGATCGGTCAGGCGTTCGGTCGCGACCACACCACCGTCATGTACGCCGAGAAGAAGATCCGCGGCGAGATGGCCGAGCGGCGTGAAATCTTCGACCATGTCAAGGAACTCACCACCCGGATCCGCCAGCGCGCCAAGCGCTGAATGACCGCGTTCCCGCCTCCGGGCGCCGAAATTTCAAAAAACTTCTGTACCGCCGGTCTCTCCTGTCACAGCTGTGGGCTGTGCACACCGCTGTGGAGAACCTGGGACCAATCTGGGCATGACCGGCTTCGCGGTCCACACCACCGTCGATCTCCACAGCCACCACCTCGGCCGCGCCCCCACACTCCACAGACCATTCACACCCAGACACACCGCGCGGTCAGGCCCGATACCCGTCCATCCCCAATCTCCACAGCCCCTAATACTGTTGCTTGGTTATCTCTAAGGGTTTCTTCTCTGAAGACAGCACCTGGGGACGCACCGTGCGGCACGGTTGCCACCCGGTCCGCCCGCTCGGTTGTCAGGCCGATCGATTAGCTTTCAAGTTGAGCCGGAAAGCTCTACGGTGTTTCATCGACAGCCGTTACGGTCGTCGCGACGCACCGCAGACGCGTTCCGAGACACCGAGAAACCGCTGCTTAACGCTTATTGTGAGATTTATCGAAGGGACCCGATGGACGTGTCGACGACAACGGTTGGTCTCACCGATCTGAAGTTCCGGCTGGTGCGCGAGGACTTCGCCGATGCCGTGGCCTGGGTGGCCAGGAGTCTGCCGAACCGGCCGACCGTTCCGGTGCTGGCCGGTGTGCTGTTGACCGGCTCCGACGACGGTTTGACGATCTCCGGATTCGACTACGAAGTGTCCGCCGAAGTACAGGTCGCCGCCGAAATAGCCTCTCCCGGAAGTGTTTTGGTTTCCGGGCGGTTGTTGTCCGACATCACCCGGGCGTTGCCGGCCAAGCCCGTCGACGTCAGCGTCGAAGGCACCCGGGTGTCGTTGACCTGCGGCAGTTCCAGGTTTTCGCTGCCGACGATGGCGGTGGAGGACTACCCGACCCTGCCCACCCTTCCAGAGGAGACCGGGGTGATTTCCTCGGAACTGTTCGCCGAAGCGATCGGTCAGGTCGCGGTGGCCGCCGGCCGTGACGACACGTTGCCGATGCTGACCGGTATCCGTGTCGAGATTTCCGGCGAGAAGGTCGTTTTGGCCGCCACCGACCGGTTCCGCCTCGCGGTGCGGGAGCTGACCTGGTCCACGGAATCGGCCGACATCGAAGCCGCGGTGCTGGTGCCGGCCAAGACACTGGCCGAGGCGGCCAGGGCCGGTGCCGACGGAGCCGACGTGCACCTGTCGCTCGGCGCGGGCGCCACCGTCGGCAAGGAGGGGCTGCTCGGCATTCGCAGCAACGGCAAGCGCAGCACCACCCGCCTGCTCGACGCGGAGTTTCCGAAGTTCCGCCAACTGCTGCCCACCGAGCACACCGCGGTCGCGACGATCGGTGTCGCAGAACTCACCGAAGCCATCAAGCGGGTGGCGCTGGTCGCCGACCGGGGTGCGCAGGTGCGGATGGAGTTCGGCGACGACGTGCTGCGGCTGTCGGCGGGCGCCGACGACGTGGGGCGCGCCGAGGAGGACCTGCCGGTGTCCTTCGTCGGCGAGCCGTTGACCATCGCGTTCAACCCGACGTATCTGACCGACGGGTTGAGCTCGTTGCATTCCGAGCGGGTGACGTTCGGTTTCACCACGCCGAGCCGGCCGGCGGTGTTGCGTCCGGCCGGCGAGGATGATGGACAGCAGAGTGACACGGGTCCGTTTCCCGCCATCCAGACCGATTACGTCTACCTGTTGATGCCGGTACGGCTTCCCGGCTGACCGCCACGAGAGGGGCGCGCATGCAATTGGGTCTGGTCGGCCTGGGCAAGATGGGTTTCAACATGCGGGAACGCTTGCGGGAGGGCGGGCACCAAGTCGTCGGTTACGACCCCAGACCCGAAGTCACCGATGTGCCGACGCTCGCCGCGCTGGCCGCGGCCCTCGACACGCCGCGGGTGGTGTGGGTGATGGTGCCCTCGGGTCCGATCACCAACCAGACCATCCGGTCGCTTGCCGAGGAACTCACCGAGGGCGACCTCGTCATCGACGGCGGCAACTCGCGCTACACCGAGGACGCACCGCACGCGAAACTGTTGGGCGAGAAAGGAATCGCGTTCATCGACGCGGGCGTGTCCGGTGGTGTCTGGGGCCTCAACGAGGGTTACGGGTTGATGGTCGGCGGCAGTAGCGCCGACGTCGAGCGCGCGATGCCGATTTTCGACACGTTGCGGCCGGCCGGCGCTCGGGAAGACGGTTTCGTGCACGCCGGACCGGTCGGTGCCGGCCACTACGCGAAGATGGTGCACAACGGCATCGAGTACGGCCTGATGATGGCCTACGCCGAGGGTTATGAGTTGTTGGCGGCCGAGGAACTGATCACCGACACGCAGGCGGTGATCCAGGCCTGGACCAACGGCACGGTGGTGCGGTCCTGGTTGCAGCAATTGCTGGCCAAGGCCCTCAAGGAGGACCCGGACTTCGATGCGATCAGCGGCTACACCGAGGATTCCGGTGAGGGCCGTTGGACGGTCGAGGAGGCCATCCGCCACCGGGTGCCGATGCCGGTGATCGCCGCCTCGCTGTTCGCGCGGTTCGCTTCCCGCCAGGAGGATTCCCCGTCGATGAAGGCGGTTTCGGCGTTGCGTAACCAGTTCGGCGGGCACGCGGTCAAACGGGTCAGCGAGTCGGGCTAGGTCCCGCGGCGAGGAGTAGGAAACCGATGCACGTCCGCCACCTCGGGTTACAGGACTTCCGGTCGTGGGCGCGCGCCGAGATCGACCTGGATCCGGGCCGGACGGTGTTCGTCGGACCCAACGGGTACGGCAAGACGAATCTCGTTGAGGCGCTGTGGTATTCAGCTACCTTGGGATCACACCGGGTGGCCACCGATGCGCCGTTGATCCGCGCGGGAGCTGAGCGAGCGGTGATCTCCACGATCATCGTCAACGACGGACGGGAGTTGGCGGTCGACCTGGAAGTCAACGCCGGGCGCGCAAACAAGGCGCGACTGAACAGGTCGCCGGTGCGGGCCGCCCGCGAGATCCTGGGGGCGTTGCGCGCGGTGTTGTTCGCCCCGGAGGACCTTTCCTTGGTGCGCGGCGACCCCGCCGATCGGCGTCGCTACCTCGACGAACTGGCCACCACCCGGCGGCCCCGGATCGCGGCGGTGCGCGCCGACTACGACAAGGTCATTCGCCAGCGCACCGCGTTGCTGAAGTCCGCGGGCGGTGCGCGAGCCCACGGCGACCGCGGTGTGCTCGACACCCTCGACGTGTGGGACGGTCACCTCGCCGCGCACGGTGCGCAGCTCATTGCGGCCCGGGTGGAACTGGTCAACCAGTTGGCCCCGGAGGTGGAAAAGGCCTACCAGTTGTTGGCGCCGGCCTCGCGGCCCGCGTCGATCCGCTACCGCAGCGGGGTGGACGTCGTCGAAGAGGAAGCCGCCGCGGGCAACGATGCCGTCGAGGTGTACGAGGCCGCGCTGCTCGACGCGCTGAGCCGGCGTCGGGGCGCCGAACTGGAGCGCGGGGTGTGCCTGGTCGGCCCACACCGCGATGATCTGGAGCTACGGCTGGGCGATCTGGTTGCGAAAGGCTTTGCCAGCCATGGCGAATCGTGGTCGATGGCGTTGGCGCTGCGGCTTGCCGCCTACGAATTGTTGCGCACCGACGGCGGTGATCCGGTGCTGCTGCTCGACGACGTGTTCGCCGAATTGGACAACGCGCGCCGCCATGCGCTGGCCGGGGTGGCCGAATCGGCTGAGCAGGTGTTGGTGACCGCGGCCGTGCACGAGGACATCCCAGCCGGCTGGGACGCGCGGCGGATCGAGGTTGTGATGCGGGACGACGATGAGGGGCGGATTTCGGTGGTGCAGTCATGACCGACAACGTGGAACCGCCGGCTCACCTGGCGCATCTAAAGGGCATGGATCTGGTGCGGCGCACCCTCGAGGAGGCCCGCGGGGCGGCCCGTCAACAAGGTAAGGACGTCGGCCGTGGTCGAGGGTCTCCCCCGCGCAGGGTGGCCGGATCGAGCCGTCGGCGCTGGTCAGGTCCCGGTCCTGACGCCCGTGACCCGCAGCCGCTGGCGGCGGTGGCCCGCGATCTGGCGCGTAGCCGCGGCTGGTCGGGCCGGGTCGCACAGGGGTCGGTTTTCGGTCGGTGGCCCGCGGTGGTCGGTGAGCAGATCGCCGCGCATGCCAGCCCGACGACGCTGACCGACGGGGTGTTGACCATCGCGGCGGAGTCCACGGCGTGGGCGACCCAGTTGCGGATGGTGCAGGCACAGCTGCTGGCGAAGATCGCGGCCGCGGTCGGGGACGGGGTGGTGACCTCCTTGAAGATCGTGGGTCCGGTGGCGCCGTCCTGGCGCAAGGGCCGCTTCCACATCTCCGGGCGCGGCCCCCGCGACACCTACGGCTGACGGCTGATTCGGTGATGGTCTCAGAGCCGCCAGGACGCCGCCGAGGCCGTCCTCAAGCGTCTTGTGGCACCTCAGATCGAAAAATCTCACCAACGACGCAAATAGCTATGTGGAAACGCCGCCTCAGAATCGGTGCTGGCGGTACTTACCGGTAGACTGGTCGCATGAGTTGCCGGCGGTGACCGATTGCCGCCAGAGCCCCACCCCCAAGAAAGTAGGGAAACTTCCGCCCGTGGCCGCTGCGAAGAAGAAAGATTATGGCGCCGACGCCATCACCGTGCTCGAAGGATTGGAGGCGGTCCGCAAGCGTCCCGGCATGTACATCGGCTCCACCGGCGAACGCGGCCTGCACCACCTGGTATGGGAGGTGGTCGACAACGCCGTCGATGAAGCGATGGCCGGCTACGCCACCAAGGTCGAGGTCCGTCTGCTGGAGGACCGCGGTGTCGAGGTCACCGACGACGGCCGCGGCATCCCGGTGGAGATGCACGCCAGCGGCGCACCCACCGTCGACGTGGTGATGACCCAGTTGCACGCCGGCGGCAAGTTCGGCGGCGAGCACAGCGGCTACAACGTCAGCGGCGGCCTGCACGGCGTGGGTGTCTCGGTGGTCAATGCACTGTCGACGCGGCTCGAGGTCGACATCTGCCGCGACGGCTACGAATGGCATCAGTACTACGAGAAGGCCCAACCGGGCACGCTCAAGCAGGGCGAGAAGACCAAGAAGACCGGGACCACGGTGCGGTTCTGGGCCGACCCCGAGGTGTTCGAGACCACCTATTACGACTTCGAGACCGTGGAACGCCGGCTGCGGGAGATGGCCTTCCTCAACAAGGGCCTGACCATCACCCTGGTCGACGAGCGCGTCGCGCCCGAAGAAGTCACCGACGACGTGGTCAGCGACACCGCCGATGCGCCCAAGACCGCGGAGGAACACGCCGCCGAGGCTGCCGTACCGCAGAAGGTCAAACACCGCACCTTCCACTACCCCGGCGGGCTGGTGGACTTCGTCAAGCACATCAACCGCACGAAGACGCCGATCCACCAGAGCATCATCGATTTCGAGGGTAAGGGCGACGGCCACGAGGTCGAGGTCGCGATGCAGTGGAACGCCGGCTACTCGGAGTCGGTGCACACCTTCGCCAACACCATCAACACCCATGAGGGCGGCACCCACGAGGAGGGCTTCCGCGCGGCGCTCACCACCGTGGTGAACAAGTACGCCAAGGACAAGAAGCTGCTCAAGGACAAGGACCCCAACCTCACCGGCGACGACATCCGCGAGGGTCTTGCCGCGGTCATCTCGGTCAAGGTGGCCGAACCGCAGTTCGAGGGCCAGACCAAGACCAAGCTGGGTAACACCGAGGTCAAGTCGTTTGTGCAGCGGATCTGCAACGAGCAGATCAGCCACTGGTTCGAGGCCAACCCGTCTGAGGCCAAAGTTGTTGTCAACAAGGCGGTCTCGTCAGCACAGGCGCGGATCGCGGCACGCAAGGCCCGCGAGTTGGTGCGGCGCAAGAGCGCAACCGACATCGGTGGGCTGCCGGGCAAGCTGGCCGACTGCCGGTCCACCGATCCAAGCAAGTCGGAGCTCTACATCGTCGAGGGTGACTCCGCGGGCGGTTCGGCCAAGAGCGGCCGCGACTCGATGTTCCAGGCGATCCTGCCGCTGCGCGGCAAGATCATCAACGTCGAGAAGTCCCGCATCGACCGGGTGCTGAAAAACACTGAGGTGCAGGCGATCATCACTGCGCTCGGCACCGGCATCCACGACGAGTTCGACATCTCCAAGCTGCGTTACCACAAGATCGTGCTGATGGCCGACGCCGACGTCGACGGACAGCACATCGCCACGCTGCTGCTGACGCTGCTGTTCCGGTTCATGAAGCCGTTGATCGAGAACGGTCATGTATACCTGGCACAGCCGCCGCTGTACAAGCTCAAATGGCAACGCGCCGAACCGGAATTCGCCTACTCCGACCGTGAGCGCGACGCGCTGCTCGAAGAGGGCCGCAAGGCCGGTAAGAAGATCAACGTCGAGGACGGTATCCAGCGCTACAAGGGCCTGGGTGAGATGGACGCCAAGGAACTGTGGGAAACCACCATGGATCCGTCGGTACGGGTACTGCGCCAGGTCACCCTGGACGACGCCGCCGCTGCGGACGAATTGTTCTCGATCCTGATGGGCGAGGACGTCGAGGCGCGCCGCAGCTTCATCACCCGTAACGCCAAAGACGTTCGTTTCCTAGACGTTTAACTCACATTAGGGCTGAAACATGACTGATACTCTGCCGCCCGAAGGCGACCGCATCGAACCGGTCGACATCCAGCACGAGATGCAGCGCAGCTACATCGACTACGCGATGAGCGTGATCGTGGGCCGCGCGTTGCCGGAGGTGCGCGACGGCCTCAAGCCGGTGCACCGCCGCGTGCTCTACGCGATGTACGACTCCGGTTTCCGTCCGGACCGCGGCCACGCGAAGTCCGCGCGCTCGGTGGCCGAGACGATGGGCAACTATCACCCCCACGGTGACGCGTCGATCTACGACACCCTGGTCCGGATGGCCCAACCGTGGTCGCTGCGCTACCCCCTGGTGGACGGGCAGGGCAACTTCGGCTCACCGGGCAACGACCCGCCGGCCGCAATGAGGTACTGCGTCACCGGCGACGCATTGGTCGCGTTGCCCGAACACCGCACCGTCCGCATCGCCGACATCGTGCCGGGAGCGCGGCCCGACACCGATAACGTCATCGACCTCAAGGTGCTCGATCGACACGGCAATCCCGTTGTCGCCGAACGGTTGTTCCACTCGGGCGAGCACGCCACCTACACGGTGCGCACGGTCGAGGGGCACGCGGTGACCGGTACGGCCAACCACCCGTTGCTGTGCCTGGTGGACCTGGCGGGGGTGCCGACGCTGCTGTGGAAGCTGATCGAGGAGATCCGCGCGGACGACATCGTCGTGATGCACGCCGAGAGTACGGTTTCTGACGAGAATCGGCGAAATTCCGTCATCAACCGTACGCTCGAGTCATTTCAAGACCGGTACGGCGACGATCCGGACGCCCAAACCATCGTCGACGAGCTCACCGACGGCCGGTTTCATTACGCGCGCGTGGCTTCGGTCACCGAAGCCGGAGTCCAACCGGTTTACAGTCTCCGCGTCGACACTGACGACCACTCGTTCATCACCAACGGGTTTGTCAGCCACAACACCGAGGCGCGGTTGACACCGCTGGCGATGGAGATGTTGCGCGAAATCGACGAGGAGACAGTCGATTTCGTTCCCAACTATGACGGGCGTGTACAGGAGCCGACAGTACTGCCGAGCCGGTTCCCCAACCTGCTCGCCAACGGCTCCGGCGGCATCGCCGTCGGGATGGCCACCAACATCCCGCCGCACAACCTGCGCGAGCTGGCCGAGGCGGTGTACTGGTGCCTGGAGAACCCCGAGGCTGATGAGGAGGCCACGCTCACGGCGGTCTGCGAATGCGTCAAGGGACCCGACTTCCCCACCGCGGGCTTGATCGTTGGCAGCCAAGGCATCTCGGACGCCTACACCACCGGACGCGGTTCGATCCGGATGCGCGGCGTTGTCGAGATCGAGGAGGACAGCCGCGGCCGCACCGGCATCGTCATCACCGAGCTGCCCTATCAGGTCAACCACGACAACTTCATCACCTCGATCGCCGAACAGGTCCGCGACGGAAAGCTGGCGGGCATCGCCAACATCGAGGACCAGTCCAGCGACCGGGTGGGCCTGCGCATCGTCATCGAGCTCAAGCGCGACGCGATCGCCAAGGTGGTGCTGAACAACCTCTACAAGCACACCCAGTTGCAGACCAGCTTCGGCGCCAACATGCTCTCGATCGTCGACGGTGTCCCCCGCACGTTGCGGCTGGACCAGATGATCCGGCACTACGTCAACCACCAACTTGACGTCATCGTCCGGCGCACCACCTACCGGTTGCGCAAGGCCAACGAACGCGCCCACATCCTGCGCGGTCTGGTCAAGGCGCTCGACGCGCTCGACGAGGTGATCGCGTTGATCCGCGCCTCGGAAACCGTCGACGTCGCTCGCGAGGGCCTGATCGAGCTGCTGGACATCGACGAGATCCAGGCGCAGGCGATTCTGGACATGCAGCTGCGCCGGCTGGCCGCCCTGGAACGGCAGAAGATCGTCGACGACCTGGCCAAGATCGAGGCCGAGATCGCCGACCTCGAGGACATCCTGGCCAAGCCGGAGCGTCAGCGCGCGATCGTGCGTGACGAACTCAAGGAGATCGCCGACAAGTACGGCGACGACCGCCGCAGCCGCATCGTGGCCGCCGACGGCGATGTCAGCGACGAAGACCTCATCGCGCGTGAGGACGTCGTCGTCACGATCACCGAGACCGGCTACGCCAAGCGCACGAAGACCGACCTGTACCGCAGCCAGAAGCGCGGCGGCAAGGGGGTACAGGGCGCTGGGCTCAAACAGGACGACATCGTCAACCACTTCTTCGTCTGCTCGACCCACGACTGGATCCTGTTCTTCACCACCCAGGGTCGGGTGTACCGCGCGAAGGCCTATGACCTGCCCGAGGCGTCGCGCACGGCGCGCGGACAGCACGTCGCCAACCTGTTGGCGTTCCAACCCGAGGAACGCATCGCGCAGGTGATTCAGCTCAAGAGCTACGAGGACGCGCCGTATCTGGTGCTGGCCACCCGCAACGGCCTGGTCAAGAAGTCGCGCCTGACCGACTTCGACTCCAACCGCTCGGGCGGCATCGTCGCGATCAACCTGCGCGAGGGCGACGAGTTGGTGGGTGCGGTGCTGTGCTCCGCGGAGGACGACCTGCTGCTGGTGTCGGCCAAGGGGCAGTCGATCCGGTTCTCAGCTACCGACGAGGCGCTGCGGCCGATGGGCCGCGCGACCTCCGGCGTACAGGGCATGCGATTCAACACCGACGACGAGCTGTTGTCGCTGAACGTCGTGCGTCCGGACACATATCTGCTGGTCGCCACGTCCGGCGGCTACGCCAAGCGCACCGCCATCGACGAGTACCCGGTTCAGGGCCGCGGCGGCAAAGGGGTGTTGACGGTTCAGTACGACAAGCGACGTGGCAGTCTTGTCGGAGCGTTGATCGTCGATGACGACACCGAGTTGTACGCGATCACCTCCGGTGGTGGTGTCATCCGGACGGCGGCTCGCCAGGTTCGCAAGGCCGGGCGGCAGACCAAGGGCGTTCGGTTGATGAACCTGGGTGAGGGCGACACACTGGTGGCCATCGCACGCAACGCCGAGGAAGGCGACAGCACCGACGAGGTCAACACCGACGTCGGTGAGTGACGGTGGCGCGACTAGTGAGGAGCCGTAGGTGAGCTCACCGAACGAGCCGGGCTACCCCCGCGGGGGCGACGGCGGCGGAAACGGCGCAGTCCCCGGTCCGGCCCACGGCGCGGAGCGCAACGCCGAACCGGCCGATGTGCCGCCGTGGCAGCGGGGCCAGGCGGCACGCGGGGCCAAACCGCCCCCGCGCGCCCAGGAGGCGCCGGCCCGCCACGAACCGGCCCGCGGCACGGGCAACGCCCCTGGACACGGTCAGCCCGCAGACGCCCGGCTGAACCGCTTCCTTTCCGGCGGGGCGCCCTCGCCCGAGAAGGACGCTCCCCCGCGCGGCGAACGCACCGAAACCGTGCGCACCACCGAGGGCGGGCGGCCGGACGGGGTGCGGCCCGAGCAGTACGCCAGCGAGATACCCGATCTGTCCGGCCCCATGCCGCGGCCGCCGCAGCGCAAACCGCCCCAGGACCAACAGCGCGGGGCCACGGAACCGGTGAACCGGCCCGCGCCGGGCGGGCGGCTCCAGGTGGGCGCCCGCCAACGCGGCCCGGTCCGGGCCACCATGCAGATCCGCCACGTCGACCCGTGGAGCACGCTCAAGGTGTCGCTGGTGCTGTCGGTCGCGCTGTTCTTCGTGTGGATGATCGCCGTGGCGCTGCTCTATCTGGTGCTGGGCGGCATGGGCGTGTGGAGCAAGCTCAACAGCAATGTCGGCGACCTGCTGACCAGTGCCAGCGGTAGCGCCGGCGGTGAACTGGTGTCCAGCGGAACGATCTTCGGCGGTGCGGTGTTGATCGGTCTGGTGAACATCGTGCTGTTGACGGCGATGGCGACGCTCGGGGCGTTCATCTACAACCTCACCACCGACATCGTCGGAGGTGTGGAAGTCACCTTGGCCGATCGCGACTGAGTTTGGGCCGCAGCCTGCGGTTGCGGTAATCTCGTCGCTCGGCCACACCCGGCATCCGGGGCTATAGCTCAGGCGGTTAGAGCGCTTCGCTGATAACGAAGAGGTCGGAGGTTCGAGTCCTCCTAGCCCCACGGAAAGGTTTACCTCATGAGGCTGGCGCTGCTGCTCGCCACCGCGGTCGCGGCGGTCGCCGCGCTGGCGGTCTGGCGGTCGCGGCACGGCGTCGAGGTGTGGCACGTCGCCGCCGACGCGCCGTCCTAGTACAACTCGGGGCCTTAGCTCAGTTGGTAGAGCGCTGCCTTTGCAAGGCAGAAGTCAGGGGTTCGAATCCCCTAGGCTCCACAATTCGTCTGGGGGCAAGCTGTTGGGTGCGAACCGCATGGGCTCACTCGACCGCCGACGTTTCGAACCCCCAGACTCGGGCTGAGGCT
This sequence comes from Mycolicibacterium sp. XJ1819, assembly GCF_053483675.1. NCBI lineage: Bacteria > Bacillati > Actinomycetota > Actinomycetes > Mycobacteriales > Mycobacteriaceae > Mycobacterium > Mycolicibacterium sp. XJ1819. The sequence continues at coordinate 148,804 of NZ_JBEFST010000004.1, forward strand.
GCGCACCGACGCCCTCCGGGCCCCGGCCCTCGAAACGAGGACCACCCAGGGCTTTGAACCTGACCTGCGGAAAGCCAAACCTTTGAGGTTTTGTAACCCAAGTTCTCCAGCTGTAGCGGCAGATCACCTGTAAGCGATCTGCGCGCACGCGGCCATCGATGGGCAGCGCTTCAGAACCCAGTCACCATCACCGCCTGGCGCCCCCACCGGGGCGTAGATGCGCTGCGCATCGTCTCGGTACGGAGCCAACTCGAAGGGCTGTCCTGCACTGCCGATCTCCGTGGTGCGGCCGTCGCTGAATTCGACGACGAGGGTGAACTTGCAGGCGCACTCGGTGGTCGTCGCGATCGTGTTGAAGCCGATGGGTTCACCGCGTTGCAGCGAGACGGTGTTCTCGCGGAAGTAGTGCTTGTCGGTGACGTTCTCGCGGTCGTCCAGGACCCGCGCGCTCAGGTCCTCGCTGTCGAGGTCGAAACCCATCTGCAGATTCGGCAGGTTCCCCTGGGGCGGGAAGAAGATCATCGTGCCCTTGAACGCCGGCTTGCGCTCGGTGATCACCGCGTGGATGTCCCGGATGCGCACGGTCGCGTTCTGCTGACCCGTCAGGGTGAACCCGATCGAACTCTTGGAGCCGGATCTGAACTCGCCTGAAGATGTGAAAAGGACACTCCCAGTGGGGAAGGCCGACGGAAGAACTTGCGCCGAGCCGTACGGGTCGCCCTCGGATTCGTGCAGCGCCCTGCTGTCGAGGTCGACGACGTCCGGCGAAATGAGGTTGGCCTGGCCGTCGGGACTGGAAGTGCCCCACACATCTTCGACCAGAACCGGCGCGGTGCGCGCGTCCTCGTCACGCTGGTGCTGTGCGACCGCCTCCTGGGAGGCAACCTCCTGCGAGGGCGCCAGCACGTAGGTGCCGATGACGCCGAGCATGGCGACAAGGACCGTTGCCATCCCGCCGGCGACAGCCTTGGCGCCTTTGCGGTCGAGCAGGCGGCCGATCCTCGACCGAGGCTCCGGCGCTACGCCGGGCGCCAAGTACATCGGCGCCGGAGGATAGCCGGGGTACGAGGCCGGAGGGGGTGGCTGCGTGCCGTACGGAGGTCCGGGCTGCGAGGACGGCGGCGGTCCGCCATACCCGTAGCCAGGCCCGTTCGGCGCCGCTGGATGCTGGTACGGCGACCGCGGGGGCGGCGGATAGACGGGCGCCTGTTCGGCCGAACGCGGGTCATTCTGCGGACGTCGCCACTGCGCGTCGGGTCCGCCGGGCGGAGTTGTCATGCGGGAGTTCCTTCTGCTCTCACGTGTCAGGCGGTCGTCCCGGGCCTGGCTCGACAAGAATACGACCGGCGGCGGCGTCGTGTTTGCCGAAAGGGCTTACCAATTTTGCTTGAGATGAAGATGGTCGGACGCCCGTGGATGGGCCGCCGCATACCGCAGACCACCTTTGGCGAAGCCGGCCGCAGCAGAGAGGACGACCCAGCGACGAGTGCCAGGCGCCAAGCACGTTTGCCGCCGCCGCCGGCGTTTAGGGCTTCGGCGTGACGTCCACGCTCGGCGGCAGCGTCGAGGGCTCCGGCTGGATCGATCGCCGCACGATCGAGAACACCACCGCTCCCCCGGCCAACGCCGCCACGCCGACCGCGACGAGCAGCAGCGGATGCCTGCGCCGTCGTGCCCGCGCCTTCTTCAACGACGCCGGCAGCTGCGAGACCACTTCCTGGGCAGCGGCGATCTCGTGGGCGATGGCGTCTTGCGCAGTGGCCAAATCCGCGCGCAGCTGCTCGGCGGCCCTGCCCTTGCGATACCGATCACCGGCCCACGACGCCGTGGACGCCACCGACTGCATTCCCACCCCCAGCGCTCCCCTGGTGATGTCGACCGGGCCGACTGCGGTGTACTTCAGCCCGCGTCCCAGCCGCTGGCTCGGGGACAACCGCGCATCCGTCGTCACGCTCATGGTGTACCTCTTTCACCGAACGGGGGATCGATACCAGCCTGCCACCAATGGCTAGCCAGCGGTGCCCGTTGGGCGCCGAACCGGACGTGGCACACTGACATGCCGTGACGAGCCCCATTCAGACAGCCACAGCCACGCTGCACACCAACCGCGGTGACATCAAGATCGCACTGTTCGGAAACCATGCGCCCAAGACAGTCGCGAACTTCGTGGGACTGGCCCAGGGCACCAAGGAGTACAACGCCGAGAACGCCTCGGGCGGATCCTCGGGTCCGTTCTACGACGGCATGGTCTTTCACCGCGTCATCGAGGGGTTCATGATCCAGGGTGGCGACCCCACGGGCACCGGCCGCGGCGGGCCGGGCTACGAGTTCGCCGACGAGTTCCACCCCGAATTGCAGTTCGACAAGCCCTATCTGCTCGCCATGGCCAATCGTGGGCCGGGCACCAACGGCTCGCAGTTCTTCATCACGGTGGGCAAGACCCCGCACCTCAACCGCAAGCACACCATCTTTGGTGAGGTGGTCGATCCCGAGTCGCAAAAGGTAGTCGACGCGATCGCCACCACGGCGACCGATCGCAACGACCGGCCGACAGAAGCCGTGGTCGTCGAATCCATCACCGTCGGCTGACGTCGTTCCCCGCGTCCGACGGCCCCGCGTAGCCGGCGGCGGTCAGCGCGTCGAGCACGTGTAGCGGGTCGGTGCCCAGATCCCATCGGGTGAACACCAGCAGTCGACCGTCGACGCAATCGATTTCCAGCAGTCGCACCGTGCGTGCGATCCTGCGGAATTCGGTGATGCGGATCAGCTTGATGTCGTCGCGCCGCAGCAGCGTGGTGCGCCACCAACCGCGACTTACCAAAGCGTCTTTTCTGATTGCTAGCTTCGGCCGGGCTCGCCACGAGAGGATTGCAAACGCAACCAATCCGGCCGCGGCCAGACCCACCAACAGGCGGCCCGGCACGTCTGTGATCAGTGTCACACCGGCTACAGCCAAGATCAGACCGAGGACGCCGCACGCCACGATGCCCGGCGCGGCCGGACTCCATTCAGTTTGCTGCATGGCTTATCCACACCCCTTTACCGCGAGTTATGGGGTTATCCACAGGTGCTATCCCCAATGGGGATGAATCACATCGGTGTGATCTGGTGAACGCGAGGTTGCTGAACAGGTAACGCGCAAAGTCAGAGATGAATTCATGCCGCGTGCGGTCTGCGCTCAACGCCACCGCATGGTGAGCAGCAAGCCGGTGATCATGAAAGCAAACGCGATCGCGTAATTCCACGGGCCCAGTTCGGCCATGAACGGAATCGCCTGCGATGCCAGTTGGAAGACGATCAGCCACAGCAACCCGAAAATCATCAGGCCGACGAACAGGACCACGAACCAGGTGCTCGACGGACCGGCCTTGACCTTGACCGGGGTCCGGCTCACCGGGTTGATGGTGAAGTCGTTCTTCTTGCGAACCTTGGACTTGGGCATGGGTACCTTCGCGGACAGTCGGGCGTCGCACCCGTCGCCGGTGCGACAACGAACAGGTCAGTGCGACGATGTACCCACGAGCCTAACGTAGGTGTCAGGCAGGGAGAGCCACCGATGGAACCACAGCATCCGCAGGTCACGCGGCAGCGCACGTCCGCGTGGCGGTTCGGCGTGCCCGTGGTGTGCCTGTTGGCGGGGCTGCTGTTGGCCGCCACCCACGCCGTTGCGGGCGGCGACGAGATCAGGCGCAGCGACGCCCCGCGCCTCGTCGACCTCGTCCGCGAGACCCAACAGTCGGTGGATCGGCTCAGCGCGGAACGCGAATCCCTCACGGCCACCCTCGGCGCCCACCACGGCGGCTCACCGGGCACCGCCGCCGCGCTCACCGCGATCACCGACCGCGCCGGCCTGCTCGCGGAGGGGGCGGGGCTGGATCCGATGCGCGGTCCCGGCCTGGTGGTGACGCTCAACGACGCCCAGCGCGACGCGGAGGGCCGGTTCCCCCGGGACGCCTCCCCCGACGACCTGGTGGTACACCAGCAGGACATCGACGCCGTGCTCAACGCGCTGTGGAGCGCGGGCGCGGAGGGCATCCAGATGCAGGATCAACGGATCATCGGGACTTCTGCGCCGCGGTGTGTGGGCAACACCCTGCTGCTGAACGGGCGAACCTACAGCCCGCCCTACGTCATCACCGCGATCGGCGACGCCGCCGCCATGAAAGCCGCGCTCGCAGACTCGCCGCTGGTGTCGCTGTACCGCCAGTACGTGGTGCGGTTCGGCCTGGGCTATACCGAGGAACCGCGCGCGACGGTCGAGCTCGTGGGCTACACCGAGCCGGTGCGGATGCGCTACGCCAAGCCCGCCGCGCCCGTCGGCTACTGAGCGGTTTGGGCGTGCAGGGTTGCGCTGAGCGCGACCGCCCACGCCGAAATCGCCGAGGATCGCAGCGGTAACCTGGTCGGATGCAGGTCCTCGTCGTCGACAACTACGACAGCTTCGTGTTCAACCTGGTGCAGTACCTCGGCCAGCTCGGGGTGGACGCACAGGTGTGGCGCAACGACGACCCCCGACTGTGCACCGAAGCCGACGTCACGCGGGCGGCCGAAACCTTCGACGGCATCCTGCTCAGCCCCGGCCCCGGCACCCCGGAGCGCGCCGGCGCGTCGATCCCGCTCGTCAAGGCATGCGCGACAACGCAGACCCCACTGCTGGGCGTGTGCCTCGGGCACCAGGCCATCGGCGTGGCGTTCGGCGGCACCGTCGACCGCGCGCCCGAACTGCTGCACGGCAAAACCAGCACAGTGCATCATTCCAATACCGGTGTGCTGCAGGGGCTTCGGAATCCGTTCACGGCGACGAGGTATCACTCGCTGACCATCCTGCCCGACACGGTGCCCGCCGAGCTCGAGGTCATCGCGCGCACCCAGGGCGGCGTCATCATGGCGGTGCGGCACGTCGACCTGCCGATCCACGGCGTGCAGTTCCATCCGGAGTCGATCCTGACCGAGGGCGGCCACCGGATGCTGGCCAACTGGCTGGGGTACTGCGGCGCCGCGCCCGACGAGACGCTGGTGCGGCGACTCGAGGACGAGGTGGCCGGCGCGATCCAAGACGGCCGGGCGGCGGCTACGACGCGAAGTTCAGCGTGATCCTGCTGCCGAAGTTCACCGCCGAACCCGCCGCCGGGTTCTGACCGACCACCGCGTTGGTGCGCTGCCCGCTGTTCTGCACATCCGCCCCCTTGTCCAGCACGCCGGTCCAGCCCAGCGCCCGCAGCCGTGGTTCGGCATCGGTCCAGAACATGCCGGTGAGGTCGGGCATCACGAACTGATTGCCGCGGGACACCTGCAGCTGGATCAGGGTGTCCACCGGAACCTCTTGTCCGGCAGGCGGATTGGATCCGATCAGTTGACCCGCGGGACTGGGGCTGTCCACGTCGACCGGCACGGATTTGGTGAAGCCCGAGGCGTTGAGGATCTGCTGGGCGCTCTCCACCGTCTGCCCCTTGACGTCGGGGATGGGCAGGGTCTCGGGCCCGGCACCGAGGATGATCGTGATCTCGTTGGTGATCGCGGAGGTCTGATTGGCCGGCGGGTTGGTGCCGAGCACCTTGTCTTTCATCTCCGGCGTCGACGGTGACGACGACGGCTTGAACCTCTCGAAGCCGGCGTCGGTGAGCTTGCGCACCGCATCGGCGTAGGCCAGGCTGCGCACGTCGGGGATCTCGCGCTGTTCAGGACCGGTGGAGACGTTGATCGTGATCTCCTTGCCGGCGTCGACCGACGAATCGGCGTTCGGGTCGGTGCTGATCACATGGTCGGGGGGCACGGTGGAGTCCGGCTTCTGCAGGGTGCGGGTCTTGAATCCGCGGTTCTGCAGTTCGGCGATCGCGTCGGCGGAGGCCTGGCCGCTCACATCGGGCACCTGCACCTGGCGGGTGTCACCCCCGAACACGTTGATCGCCAGCGTCACCACCACGGTCAGCACGGCCAGCACCGCGACCGCGACCAGCCAGCGGCCCACCGAGCCGCGGCGCTCCCGCTCGGCGTACGGGGGTGCGGGGCGCTCGACCGGATCGATCTGCTCGGTGCGCTGATGCGGTGCCGCCAGCAGCGAACTGCGCTCGGCGTCGGTGAGGACCTTCGGGGCCTCCGGCGCTTCACCGCTGTGCACCCGCACCAAATCGGCGCGCATCTCCGCAGCGGTCTGATAGCGGTTGTCGGGGTTCTTGGCCAGCGCCTTGAGGACGACCGCGTCCAGCTCGGGCGGAATGTCGGGGTTGCGTTGCGACGGCGGCACCGGGTCCTCGCGGACGTGTTGGTAAGCCACCGCGACGGGCGAGTCGCCGATGAAAGGTGGTTCACCGACCAGGATTTCGTACAGCACGCAGCCCAGCGAGTAGACATCGGAGCGGGCGTCGACCTTCTCACCGCGGGCCTGTTCTGGCGAGAGGTACTGCGCGGTGCCGATCACCGCGGCGGTCTGGGTGACGCTGTTGGCGTCGGCGATCGCGCGGGCGATGCCGAAGTCCATCACCTTCACCGCGCCGGTCTTGCTGATCATGATGTTCGCCGGCTTGACGTCGCGGTGGATGATGCCGTGCTGGTGGCTGAAGTTGAGCGCCTGGCATGCGTCGGCGATGACCTCGATGGCCCGCTTCGGCGGCATCGGCCCCTCGTTGTGCACGATGTCGCGCAGCGTCACGCCGTCGACGTACTCCATCACGATGTAGGGCAGCGGTCCGGCGGGCGTCTCGGCCTCACCGGTGTCGTACACCGCGACGATCGCGGGGTGATTCAGCGCGGCCGCGTTCTGCGCCTCACGGCGGAAGCGCAGGTAGAAGCTCGGATCGCGGGCGAGGTCGGCGCGCAGCACCTTGATGGCGACGTCACGGTGCAGCCGCTGATCACGCGCGAGGTGGACCTCGGACATGCCGCCGAAGCCCAGGATCTCGCCGAGCTCATACCGATCGGAGAGGTGTTGGGGGGTGGTCATTGCAGTGTCTGTTCTGGGGTTGACTTGCGCGCGACGTCATTGCGGGTTACCCAAAATTCTTCCGCACCAAGAGCGGCACCCCCCACCCCATCTCTGCGATCGTTGGGCAGCGGCATCGCCGTCGGCGAATAGGGCGTGGTCTGGGTGATGGTGTCGGTGACGGTCGGCGGCGGCGGGACCTGGCGGTCCTTGCGGTCCTGGGCGTTGAGCACGATCAGGACCGCGATGACGATCGCCAGCGCGCCCAGCACGCCCGCGGCCCACAGCAGCGCCCGCTGACCCGAGGAGAACGTGCGGCGCGGCGGGGGAGTGCGGTGGGTGCCGGTGACGGGTCGGGCCCGGGCAGCGGTGACCGGCGCGCGTCCGGTCACGTCGGCGGCCGCGCGGGCCTGCGCGGCCGAGGGCACCGCGGTGGGGGCGGCACGTCCGATCGCGGGCGCCTGATTGGGCCGGGGCGGACGCCGGCCCGACCGCACCGCGGCCACCGCGTCGGCGAACTGGCCACCGGAGCGGTAGCGCATGCCGGGGTTCTTCACCAGGGTGATCTCGATGAGCTCACGCACGTTGGGCGGCAGGTCGGCAGGCAGCGGCGGCGGTGTCTCCTTGATGTGCTTCATCGCGACCGTGAGGGCGCCGTCGCCGGTGAACGGCCGCTTACCCGAAACCGATTCGTAGCCAACGACTCCCAGCGAGTAGACATCGCTGGCGGCGGTGGCGTCGTGACCGAGCGCCTGCTCGGGCGCGATGTACTGGGCGGTGCCCATCACCATGCCCGTCTGGGTGACGGGCGCGGCGTCGACGGCCTTGGCGATGCCGAAGTCGGTGAGCTTGACCTGGCCGGTCGGCGTGATCAGGATGTTGCCGGGTTTGACATCGCGGTGCACCAACCCGGCGCTGTGAGCGACCTGCAGGGCGCGGCCGGTCTGCTCGAGCATGTCCAGCGCGTGCCGCAGCGACAACCGTCCGGTGCGTTTGAGCACCGAGTTCAGCGGTTCGCCGTTGACGAGTTCCATCACCAGGTATGCGGTGCGGCCCTCGCCGTCCATCTCGGTCTCGCCGTAGTCGTAGACGCCGGCGATGCCCGGATGGTTGAGCATCGCGACGGTGCGGGCCTCGGCCCGGAACCGCTCGACGAACTCGGGGTCGGTGGAGTACTCGGCCTTGAGCACCTTGACCGCCACCCGCCTGCCCAACCGGGAGTCGAGGCCCTCCCAGACCTGACCCATGCCGCCGGTGGCGATGAGCCGCTGCAGCCGGTATCGGCCGGACAGCGTCACCCCCACGCGGGCGGTCATGATCCCTCCCGCAGCGCGGCGGCGATGGTGGCCCGTCCGATAGGGGCGGCCAGCGCCCCACCGGTCGCCGACAGCCGGTTGCCGCCGTTCTCCACCAAGACGGCGACGGCCACCTTGGGAGTCTGAGCGGGGGCGAAGGCGATGTACCAGGCATGCGGCGGGGTGTTGCGCGGATCGGTGCCGTGCTCCGCTGTGCCGGTCTTGGATGCGATCTGCACGCCGGCAATGGCTCCCTTCTGCTGCGTCACCTGCTCGGCGGCAACCATCAGATCCGTCAGTGTATCTGCGACCTGCTGCGACACCGCCCGGCGCTCTTCGGTCGGCGCCGTCGTGGCGATGTTGGCGAGGTCGGGTCCCTTCAGGCTATCGACCAGATACGGCCGCATGGCCACTCCGTCGTTGGCGATGGTCGCGGCGACCATGGCGTTCTGCAGCGGCGTGACCGCGACGTCCTTCTGCCCGATGCTCGACATTCCCAGCGCCGCGGCGTCGGCGATGGGCCCGACGGTGGACTCGACGACCTGCAGCGGAATCGGCGGGGGAGGGGTGTCCAGCCCGAACGCCGACGCCGTCGATTTCAGCGCGTCGGCGCCGGTGTCCAGGCCGAGTTCGACGAACGCGGTGTTGCACGACCTGGCGAAGGCCTGGCGCAGCGAGGTGCTCGGGGCGTCGCCGCAGGACGCGCCGCCGAAGTTCTCCAGCGTCGCGGTGCTGTCGGGCAGCGGGATGCGCGACTGCGACGTGAGCTGGGTGCCCGGCGTGGCCCCGCGCTGCAGCGCGGCCGCGGTGGTGACCACCTTGAACGTCGAGCCGGGCGGGTAGGTCTCCGCGATCGCACGGTTCAGCAGCGGTGACTCCGGGTTGTCACGCAGCTTCTCCCAGGTCTCGGCCTGCTCCTCGGTGTCGTGGGTGGCCAGCAGGTTGGGGTCATAGGACGGTGAGGACACCAGCGCGAGGATCTTTCCGGTGGACGGCTCGATCGCCACCACCGAGCCCTTGCACGGCCCGTCGCAGCCGTCCTCCATCGCGTCCCAGGCCGCCTGCTGCACCCGGGGGTTGATCGTGGTGTCGACGTTGCCGCCGCGCGGGTCACGGCCGGTGAAGAAGTCGGCCAACCGCCGCCCGAACAGCCGCTCGTCGGAGCCGTTGAGGATGCCGTCCTCGGCGCGCTCCAGGCCGCTACTGGAGTAGCGCAGCGAGTAGAACCCGGTGACCGGGGCGTAGACCAGCGGGTCCGGATACACCCGCAGGAAGCGGAACCGGCCCTCGGTGGACACCGAGTAGGCCAGCAGTTGTCCGCTCGCCGAGATCTGGCCCCGCTGGCGCGAATACTCGTCGAGCAGCACGCGCTGGTTGCGGGGGTCGGAGCGCAGCCCGTCGGCGGTGAAGACCTGGGTGACGGTGGCGTTGCCCAACAGCAGCACGACCAGGACCATGACCGTGACGGCGATGCGGCGCAGCGAGGTGTTCATACCTTCTCGATCACCTCGGTGCTGGCGGCCGCGATCGGCGTGGATCCCTGCGCGGTGGGGACGATCGGGCGGCGCGCGGAGTGCGAGATCCGCACCAGGATCGCCAGCAGCACGTAGTTGGCCACCAGCGACGAACCGCCGTAGGACATCCACGGTGTGGTCAGCCCGGTCAACGGAATCAGCTTCGTCACCCCGCCGACGACGATGAACAATTGGATCGCCAGCGTGGAGGCCAGGCCGGCGGCCAGCAGCTTGCCGAAGCTGTCGCGCACGGCGATCGCGGTGCGCAGGCCGCGGATGATGACGATCGTGTAGAGCATCAGCACGGCAGCCAACCCGACCAGGCCCAGTTCCTCCCCGACCGCGGCGATGATGAAGTCCGTCGACGCCGCGGGCACGGTGTCGGGCTGCCCGTTGCCCAGACCGGTGCCGAAGATGCCGCCGGTGGCGAAGCTGAACATCGACTGCACCATCTGGTAGCCGGCGCCCTCGGGGTCGGCGAACGGGTCCAGCCAGTTCTGCACCCGGATCCGGACGTGGTCGAAAACGTAATATGCCGCAACGCTTCCCGCCGCGAACAGCGTCAGGCCGATGATCACCCAACTGAACCGGTCGGTGGCCACATAGACCAGCACCAGAAACGACGCGTACAACAGCAGCGACGTGCCGAGATCCTTCTCGAAGACCATCACCGCCACCGAGGCGATCCAGGCCGCCAGCAGCGGCGCCAGGTCACGTGGCCGGGGCAGATCCATGCCGAGGACGTGCTTGCCGGCGCTGGTGAACACGCTTCGCTTGGACACCAGCACCGCGGCGAAGAAGATGAGCAACAGGATCTTGGAAAACTCGGCCGGCTGAATTGAGAAGCCGGGCAAGCGGATCCAGATCTTGGCGCCGTTCTGCTCGGAGAGCGACGCCGGCAGCAACGCGGGAATGATCAGCAGGACAAGCCCGGTCAGACCGCACACGTATCCGTAGCGCGACAGCAGCCGATGGTCTCGCAGGAAGATCACGACCAACGAGAACCCGAGCACCCCGACCAGCGTCCACAACGTCTGCTGATTGGCGGTGCCGCCCAGACCCTCGCGAACCAGTCCGTCCTGTGACAGGTCGAGACGGTGAATCATCACCAGCCCCAAGCCATTCAGCAGGGCGACCACCGGTAACAGCAGCGGGTCGGCGTAGGGCGCGAACCGCCGCACCGCCAGATGCGCACCGGTGAACAGCGCCAGGTAGGCCACCGTGTACTGGGCCAGATCCCAGCTCAGCGACTGCTCCTGATTGGCCTCGACCAGCAGCAGTGCCACCGTCGTGATGACCGCGGCGAAGCCGAGCAGAAACAGTTCGGCGTTGCGACGGGTGGGCAGCGGCGGCGTCACCGCCACCGCTGCCTGCGGCTGGGTGGTCATGACGCTTCCCGGCAGGTGATCCCCGGCTCCTGCACGGGCGGCGGTAGCGCGGTGACGGTGGGCGGCGGCGGTACGGGCGACGGCGGCGGGGGCGGCGCGGGAGACTGCGGGTCAGGCGGCGGCGCAGGGGCAGGCGAGGCCGGCGCGGGTGACGGTGCCACCGTGCGCGGCGTCTCCGGCGCGGGGGTGCGGTCACCGGGGCGTTCCGGGCCTTCGGTGTCGGACGCCGGCGGCGGGGTGCCGGGCGTATTGTTGGGCACCCCAGGGGATCTCGTCGGTGCGGGGGAGTGCGGCGCGGTGGTGCGCTCGGGCTGCGGGGGACGGCAGATCGGCAGCAGTGAGTCGCGGGCCAGCTGGTTGATCTGACCGATCGCGTCTTCCTCGGAGCCCGTCGGCAGACCGGCCATCACCTGGCGCTGTTCGGCCTGCTTGAGATCGCTGACCCGAAAAGGGGAGCAGCCGCGTGCCGGCTGGTCGGGGCCGATGAGGGTGAGTTCGTCGCGGGCAGTCAGGCAGCCCTTCCGATACGGCTCCTGCAGCGAATACCCGAGGATCGAGCCGGGCACGCCGCGCATGATCGACACGATGCCGTCGTGCGCGCTGACGTAGTAGTTGCTGCGCACGATCTCGCGCCCGATCGCCAGGCCGGCCAGCAGCACCAGAACCAGAAGCACCGCGGCGATGATGATGCGGCGGCGCGACCGAGTCGGCGGCGCAGGGTCTTCCGGTTCCGGCAGCGCGCGCTTGACCTCGTTGCGCCGCGGGTTGAATGCCGACGCGCGGCCCGCCGAGGTGTTGGGCGGGGCGACCTGCCCGTCCTCTCCGGACACGGCGCCGGCGATGATGGGTTGGGTTTGGCCGTAGTCGTAGTCGACGACGTCGGCGACCACCACGGTGACGTTGTCGGGGCCGCCGCCGCGAAGCGCCAGTTCGATCAGCCGGTCGGCGCTCTCGCCGACGTCGGGAATCTGCAGCGCCTCGAGGATGGTGTCCTGGCTGACGGGGTCCGACAGACCGTCCGAGCACAACAGGTAGCGGTCGCCGGCGCGGGCCTCGCGCACGATCAGCGTGGGTTCGACCTCGTGGCCGGTGAGCGCACGCATGATCAGCGAGCGCTGCGGGTGGCTGTGGGCCTCCTCGGCGGTGATGCGGCCCTCGTCGACGAGGGTCTGGACGAAGGTGTCGTCCTTGGTGATCTGGGTCAACTCGCCGTCGCGCAGCAGGTAGCCCCGCGAGTCCCCGATGTGCACGAGCCCAAGTCGGTTGCCCGCGAACAGGATCGCGGTCAGCGTGGTGCCCATGCCTTCGAGTTCGGGGTCGGCCTCGACGTGCGCGGCGATCGCGGCGTTGCCCTCGCGCACCGCGGCGTCGAGCTGGCTGAGCAGGTCGCCGCCCGGCTCGTCGTCGTCGAGATGGGCCAGCGCGGCGATGACCAGTTGAGAGGCCACCTCGCCTGCGGCGTGGCCGCCCATGCCGTCGGCGAGCGCGAGCAGCCGGGCCCCCGCGTACACGGAGTCCTCGTTGTTGGCTCGGACCAGGCCGCGGTCACTGCGCGCGGCGTAACGAAGCACGAGGGCCATTACGCTGTCCCCCTGGCCTTTCGGCCGGGGGTGCGCCTGCGCGTGCGCGCGATCATGGGCGCAACTCGATCACTGTCTTGCCGATCCGCACCGGGGTGCCGATTGGAACGCGTACCGCCGTCGTCACCTTCGCCCTGTCGAGGTATGTGCCGTTGGTCGATCCTAGATCTTCGACGTACCACTCCGACCCACGAGGCGAGAGCCTGGCATGCCGGGTGGACGCGTAATCGTCGGTGAGCACCAGCGTCGAGTCGTCGGCGCGGCCGATCAGCACGGGCTGGCTACCCAACGTGATGCGCGTGCCCGACAGCGCACCCTCGGTCACCACCAGTTGCCGCGCCACGTGCCGGCGGCCCCGGTTGGGCAGCAGGGAGCCGCGCAGCGGCAGTCCGCGACGGACCATGACGGCACCGGTGGGTGCGTAGATATCGGTCCGCAGAATCCGTAGCACCGACCAGATGAACAGCCACAGCAGCAGCAGAAAACCGACGCGCGTCAGTTGCAGTACCAGACCCTGCATCTGACGTCCTCTCCGTCCCCGTCCCATCCACGATGTGTAGGCAACACAGTGAACTCGCTACCTTAAGCAACGTCACGATACTTGGGCGGCCAACGACACGAGGCTGAAGCGAACGCTCCCGAGCCCGAAACCGGCCGATTCCTCAGCTTTTCGTAGCTTTTCGGTCGTTGCTCAGTGGACCCGGACGATGATCTCGGAGTGGCCGACGCGGATGACGTCACCGTCGGCGAGCTGCCACTCCTGGACCGGCGCGTTGTTGACCGTGGTGCCGTTGGTGGAATTGAGGTCCTGCAGCAACGCCACCTGACCGTCCCAGCGGATCTCCAGATGCCTGCGGGAGACCCCGGTGTCCGGCAGGCGGAACTGCGCGTCCTGGCCACGCCCGATGATGTTGGCGCCCTCGCGGAGCTGGTAGGTGCGGCCGCTGCCGTCGTCGAGTTGCAGCGTGACGGTGGCGCCGCCGGCCGCGTAGTCCCCGCCGCCGTAGCCGTATCCGCCCTGCTGGCCGTAGTCGTAGCCGGCGGCGGGCTCGCCGTAACCGGGCTCGGCGTAGCCGGCGCCCGCCGGTTCGCCGTAGCGGCCGTAGTCGGCCTGCGGCGGGTAGCCCTGGTCCTGGCGGCCGTAGGCCTGCCCGCCGTAGCCGCCCTGGTCGGGATAGCCGCCCTGGTCCGGGTAGCCGCCCTGGTCGGGGTATGCGGGGCGCGGTTCGGGACGTCCGTAACCGCCGTCGTCGGGACGGCCCGGCGGGCGACCGTAGTCGTAGTCACCCTGCGGGGCGCCGTAGCCGGGCTGACCGCCCTGCGGGGGGCCGTAGCCGCCGGGGGCCGGCCGGTAACCCTGGTCGGGGTAGCCGGGCGCGGGAGGCGGGCCACCGTATCCGGGCGGTGGGCGCTGCTCGTAGGACGGCGGGGGATAGCCCTGGTCGGGATAGCCGCCCTGGTCCGGATAACCGCCCTGGTCGGGGTAACCACCCGGACGCGGCGGGGGCGGCGGATAGCCGCCCTGGTCCGGTGGCGGGGGGTACGGGGCGCGGGGGTCGGCGGCGCCTCGGTCGTCGGGCGGTGGGCCGTAGCGGTCGTCCTGAGGGCGGTCCTGGGGATGTCCGGGGGGACCGTCTTGGGGACGGTCGTAGTACTCGTCGGCGGGCCGCCCCGGTCCCTGGCCGCCGCGGTAGGTCGGATTGTCGCTCATCGGTACTCCTGATTCTGCGTTGGACGAGAGTTCTCCAGGTGGGGCGGGGTCACCCGTGGTCGAGTCGGGATTGACGGCGCCTCGCGCGCGAAACTGGCCGGTGTGCAGGCTGGATGACTGCTCGAACCTGACGACCACATCACCATACGTTTGCCACCCCTGCTCATGGATGTAACCCTCCAAGTGCTTGGCGAACGTCGCCGATGTGAGGTCCGGGTCGGCGCTCACTTTCTGATAGTCAGGCACACTGAGGGTAATGACGTAGACGTTCGGCGCCAAAATGTGGCCGCCGAGCATTTCCCGTGCACCGGTGTCGGCTTCCCGGCGAAGCATCGCTTCAACCTCTTGCGGGACGATCGATCCGCCGAAGACCCGGGCGAAGGCGTCGCCGACGGTGGCTTCCAGCTTGCGTTCGATGCGGTCGACTAGACCCATGTCACCGCCCGCCTCGCTTGTCGTTATCCGTCGGCAATTCGTCTGCTGCCGGGCAGCCGCGTGTCGCCTGGCCACATACTTGATTGCATGGTATCGGCCCAGCGCAGCGGCGCGGGACCTACAGAACTCTGAGAATCGGATCGCGGCAGGTCAAGGCGCCGATCTTGGACTCGCGAGACCGGGCTGGCGGGCCGGTGCCGCGGGTCGGTACGGTTGGGGAGCGGGCCGCCGTGCGTGATAGGCTCCCGCGGTTGTTGGGGCGAGTGGCGGAATGGCAGACGCGCTGGCTTCAGGTGCCAGTGTCCTTCGGGACGTGGGGGTTCAAGTCCCCCTTCGCCCACAATCGACGATTTCGGCGTGATTACCTGCGACCCGCGCAGGTTTTCACGCCCGAATCGCCACTGCCGAACGGTATGCCTGAGCCGAAAGTTCAGGCGGCACGGTAACTTTGCCAAGATGCGGCGTGCACTTTTAGCCCTGGTTATTGCGGTGATGCTGCCGTTGGCGGCATGCACCTCTGTTGTCGACGGCACCCCGACGAAGCCCGTCGGCGCGGCGGCGGTGATCGACTTCGACCAACTCGACGTGGGGCCGTACCCCACCTCGCCGCGCGAGCCGCTGGGGGTGGCTGGCAATGCGCGGGCCGGCCGCATCCTCGAGGCGCAGCGGATGGCCAACCACGTCGTCGGCCCGTGGGAGGTCGACTCGGCGCTCACCGAATCGTTCGGGTTCGGCGCCCTCGCGCTGCCCGCGCCCGAGGCGATGCTGCTGATCGGACCGGTGCAACTGGGCGCGGTGGCCGCCCGACACAACTTCATCAACGGCTTCGCCTCGGCGCGCACCCAGAAGAACAAGAAGCTGTTGATGAACGCGGTGCTGCGATTCCCCGACGACGCCACCGCGAAATCCGCCGCGACCGCCTTCGGCGAGACCGCGATGCGCCAGCGCGGGGCGGACGGGCCCGCGCAGGAGACCGAGATCCCCGGCCACGCCGAGGCCAGGGCCAGCGCCTACACCGCGACCGACCGCACGGCGGGCAAATTCTTCGCCGCGCGCTCGTTCATCGCCCACGGGCCCTACGTGTTGATGCAGCAGGCGCAGTCGACCGACCGGCCGGAAACCGCCACGGAGTTGATCGCGAAGACCATCGATCTACAGGGGCCGATGATCGGCGACTTCCGCGCGACCGACCCCGCCGAGTTCTCCGACATCAGCATCGACCCGACCGGCCTGCTGGCACGCACCATCCCGATGGACGGCCGCGAAGCCACCGTCACCCAGAACACCACCTACGAGCGGCAGGGCGCGCTGCACTTCCAGAGCGACCCGGCGCGCTCGGCAAAGTTGTTCTCCGCCACCGGAACCGACGTGGTGGCCATGGCGCGCACAAACGTCTACGAGGCCGATGACGCCGAGGCGGCGCTCGACATCGTCGAGGAGTTCAACGCCGAGGTCGAACCGGACGCGACGCCGGCCACGCCGGTGCGCAACATGCCCGACAGCCGCTGCCTGCGCCTGCAGGAGGGCGGCTTCTACTGCCTGGTGACCGCGGATCGCTACGCCGTCGAGACCAGCGCGCCGACGCTGTTGGGCGCCCAGCAGTTGGCGGCCGCGCAGTACGTCATGTTGATGAGCTAGCCACAGCCCGGGCTGCGCCGAGACGACGCCGACCTGACAGGATCTGTGACCGTGGGTAAGAACGAGCGGGCGAAGATCGTCATGTCCGATGAGGAGATCGCCGAATTCATCGAACGCAGCCGGACCGCGACGCTGGCGACCGTGCTGCCCGACGGGCGGCCGCACCTGGTCGCGATGTGGTATGCGGTGCTCGACGGCGAGATCTGGTTCGAGACCAAGGCCAAATCGCAGAAGGCGGTCAACCTGCGTCGCAACCCGACGGTCACCGTGATGGTCGAGGACGGGCACACCTACGACACCCTGCGCGGGGTGTCGATCGACGGCCGGGCCGAAATCGTCGACGACCCGGACACCACACTGCGCGTGGGCATCAACGTCTGGGAGCGCTACACCGGACCCTATTCCGACGACATGCGGCCGTTCGTCGACCAGATGATGCGCAACCGGATCTGCGTGCGGGTGGTGCCGCTGCGCACCCGCAGCTGGGATCACCGCAAGCTGGGCATGCCCGAGATGCCCCTCGGCGGCAGCACCGCGAAGTACCTGGAGGCGTGATGGATCCCAGCAAGCGGCCCGAGCAGCTCAACTCGCCGTGGGTCACCACGATGATGAAGTACGCGAGCAAGGCCCACACTTGGCTGTACCGCCGCTCCGGCGGCAGGATCGGCGCCAACTGGCGCGTCGGCGCCGGCCTGCGCAAACCGGTGCCCACGCTGCTGCTCGAACACACCGGGCGTAAGTCCGGCCGACGACTGGTCGCGCCGCTGGTGTACATCGAAGACGGCCAGGACATCGTCGTGGTGGCGTCTCAGGGCGGCCGCGACGATCACCCGCAGTGGTACCGCAACCTGGTGGCCAACCCCGACGCCCACGTCGAGATCGGGAAGGACCGCAAACCCGTGCGGGCGCAGACCGCTTCGGCCGAGGAGCGGACCCGGCTGTGGCCCAAGCTGGTCGAGGCCTACGCCGACTTCGACACCTATCAGAGCTGGGCCGACCGCGAGATTCCCGTGGTCATCCTCAAACCCCGCTGACGCCGCACTGCGACCTAGCTCACATTGAGTTCGGCCCTCCCCGCGCGACGGGTAGCCAGTCGGCAGGTGCACCCAAGCGCCGACCATCCGTCAACGCTGAAGGGGCGAATATCGATGACGACCACTACCCACACCGAAACAACCTTGCTCGCGCAGTTGCGCGCGATCCTGGACCTCACCCACACCGAGATTCAGGTCGCCGAGACGCGGGTGACGCAGGCCCGCACCGAGGCGGTGCGCCGTGAACTGTTGCAGAACGCCGAGCACGGCCGCATCCGCGCCGAGGCGATCGAGAAGGCGATCCGCGATCTCGGCGGCTTCCCCGACACCGTGGGCCCGCTGCTGGGCCGGGCCGCCGCCGCGGTCAAGGCGCTGGCCGAACAGGCCCAGCCGTTCGACGAGGCCCTGCTGGGCGATCTGGCGCTGGAAAATCAGTTGCTCGACCGCGCCCGCTACATCAAGGCGCTCGCGGTCTCGGCGAAGCGCAAGGACATCGAGGACCTGGCCGAGCGCCTGAACACCGCGCATTCGGCGACGGTGACCTGGCTGACGACCGTGCTGGCCGAGGACGCCCTCGGCGGTCCGGCCGCGCTGCAGCGCACGCCGTTGCAGGCCGCGGCGGGCACCGCGGTCAAGCTGGCGTACATGCCGGGGCAGTGGTCGGCGCAGTCCGTCGAGCGGGTCGCCGACCTGGTCCGCTCCGCCGGCCCGGCCGTCGACGACTTGATCCGCCGTGCCCAGCACGCCGGTGAGGTCGCGCTCAAGGCGCTGGGCGCCTCCCGCGATGCGGCGCTGCAGAGCGCCGAGTCGGTGGCCCGCAACGAGGGCGCCGAGCAGACGGCCGATGCGCTGCACAGGGCGCGCGCCGCGGGCGGTGTGCTCGACGCCGACGAGCTGGCGATCCCGGATTACGACGAGCTCAACCTCACCGAGGCCGTCGCCGCGGTCAAGGAGCTCGAGGACCCGGCCGACATCCGGGCGATCATCGCCTACGAGGAGATGCACAAGAACCGGCAGCGGTTGGTGTCGGCCGCGCAGACGCGCATCGCCGAGATCGCCCAGGAGGTCGTCGGCATCAGCTGACCTCCACCGGCACGAAGCACCCCGCGGCCCACGTCGCGGGGTGCTCGCTTTTTCGGTCAGCCGCGGTACGGCGGGTCGAAGCCCGGATTGGACAGCGCGGTGGCCACGCCGCTGCCGATCGGCCCGTATTCGTCGACGATGGCCGCGGTGCCGGTGGCCACCCCGTCATGGCTGTAGTGCGTCAGCGCCGCCAGCCCCAGGTAGGCGCCCTTGGGCAGCCGCGCCAGCGTCAACGTGTAGTCGGCGTTGATGAACTGCAACCCGCTGGGCCCGAAATGGGTCAGCGAACTGACCATGTCGCCGACCATCGCCGCCCGGGTGAACGCGCTGAGTTGCGCGCCCTCCACGAGCGGGCGCACATCGCGGGACCAGACGTGCTTGGGTCCGGAATGGCGCCAGCCGCCCAACCCGAAGCCGTCGTCGGGGTCGTGGGACTCGGCGCCGTAGGTCCACACCAAAAACGGCAGGCCCCGCGGGACCGGGTCGGGCATCGGCGGCAGCGGGGGCATGGTCACCGGCGAGGTCCAGATCGTGTCGGCCGGCTGCTCACCGCGGCGCAGGAACAGCGCGTTGGCGCGGGCCACCACGGTGTCGTCCTGGGTCATCACCGCGTCGGCGAGCCGGAGCCGCCGGCCCGAGCGCACGACGGTCGTCTCCACCCGCACCGGGGCGAGCGCAGCGGGCCGGAACAAGTCGACGGTCAACCGGGCGGGCTGGAAGTCGGGGTCGCCGGCGTCGCGTTCGAGCACGTGCCCGAGCAGCCCTCCGACGAAGTTGCCGCTGATCGTCTGACCCCACGGCCCCCGCGTGACGGGCTTGGGGACGAACGCGTCGCCGTCGGTGTCGAAACTTGCCGTCGCCATCGCGACGACGATAGCTGGCCAGGCGTTCTAGCGATTCGCCAGCCAGGCCTTGACGTCGTCGGACACCGGGTCGACGTCGGAGGCCAGTTCCTGATGCTTCTCGGTGTAGTTCGCCACCATCTCGCAGACCGGCACGATCCGCAGGCCGGCGCCGCGGGTCTGTCGCAGCGCGTCGCCGAT
This sequence comes from Mycolicibacterium sp. XJ1819, assembly GCF_053483675.1. Taxonomy (NCBI): domain Bacteria; kingdom Bacillati; phylum Actinomycetota; class Actinomycetes; order Mycobacteriales; family Mycobacteriaceae; genus Mycobacterium; species Mycolicibacterium sp. XJ1819. The sequence goes on from NZ_JBEFST010000004.1 coordinate 168,444, forward strand.
CAGGATCGTCGCCAGCCCCCGACCCTGAAACTCCTCATCGACCTCGGTGTGCGGAAAGATCCGCTGGCCGCCCCGGTCGACGATCTCGGTGAAGCCCGCGAGCTTCCCGTCGACCGAGATGGTGAAGCGGTCGGACTCCTGGGTGACGGTGGTCGGCGCGCCGGTCTTGTCGGTGGTGGTCATCCTTCAGCTATACCCCTGGATTGGGCCGCGGACGCAACCGGGCGTTCGGCAGCGGCGGGGCGGGCAGGCGCGACACCTCCCCGCGGTAGCCCTGAACCGCCCCGAACCGGTCGGCGCCGTCCTCCCACAATTGGCGATAGCCGGCGATCTCGTCGTGGCTGCGGCCGACGAAGTTCCACCACATCAGCAGCTGTTCGGGAAACGGCGGGCCGCCCAGAAGTAGGATTCGGGCCGGGCCCGCGCCCCGGTTCTGCACGGTCAGCCGCGCGCGCCCGGCGCCCTGGAAGGCCAGGTCGGCCACGTCGAGGGGGTGGTCGCCGACGACGACGTCACCCTGGTCGAGCAGCACGCCGTGCTCGAACGCCGGGTCGACGTCGACGGCCCACACCGCCCCGGGTGCGAGGTCGACCTGAGCGCCGAGCAGCGGGGTGAAGGTGGGCACCGGGGAGCGTTCACCCGCGAGCTCACCGAGGAACACCCGCGCGATCGCGCCCTCGCCGACCGCGCGGGGGACGGGTGCGTGGTGTGCGAAGTCGCGGTCGGTGTCGCGGTCGGAGTCGGGCAGGGCGACCCAGAGTTGCACGCCGTGCAGGGTGTCGGTCGCGGTCGTCGAGACCTCGGAGTGACAGATGCCCGCACCCGCGGTCATCAGGTTCAGCTCGCCGGGGCGCACCATGGCGTGCACACCGGCGCTGTCGCGGTGTTCGACCTCGCCGCTGAACAGCCAGCTCGCCGTCTGCAGCCCGGTGTGCGGATGCGGCGGCACGTCCATCCCGACGCCACCTTGCACAGCGTGCGGGCCGTAGTGGTCGACGAAGCACCACGCCCCGATCAGTGAGCGCTCGCGCTGCGGCAGGGTCCGTCGCACCCGGATCGCCCGCGGCCCCCCGAGCGGCACCTCGCGCGGGTGCAGCACCCCGCCGAACGGTGATGCCTCACAGACAACTTCGGCCGGCGACGGGTCAGTGTTGCTCACCGCCTCACCGTAGGCCTCAGCGCGGTGCGGCCATCGCCGAACGGAGCACCTCGAGGTCGTGGTCGCCGATCTTGAACACCCCGAACCGGAACTTGTAGCCCCACCGGGTGGTGTCCTCGATGAAGTCGAGGTGTTCCAGCAGCGGCCGGATCGGCGTCTGCGTGCAGGGCAGGAAATCTACGCTGCGACGCCAGGGGTGAAATTCGGGCGACAGGGTGTCCTGATACGCCTCGTCGTCGACCACCTGACCGATCGCGGTGAACGCCTGTAGCGGCTCACCGTCGGGGTAAGTGGTGCGCGGGGAGTAGAAGACGATCCAGTCCCCGCGCGCCATCCTGCGCAGCATCGTCGGCTTGCCGTTGTTGGCTTGGGTGAAGCGGCCGCGCACGCCGAGCTCGACGTGGTCACGGCTTGCCGTGTTGATCCAATTCGTCATGCCCGCACGGTAGGAGCGCGGGCCGACACAACCACCGCCCGCGCGGCGGTGCCTGTGGATAACGTCGGGTCGCCGCGCGGCCGATAGCATCGGACGCCATGCCCGACGAGCCCATCCGCGACGACCTCGCCGCGGTGTTGCGCCGCCGTGCGCTCACCGAGGACGAGGCACGGCCCGAAGCGGTGGCGCGACGGCACGCCGCCAACGGCCGCACCGCGCGGGAGAACATCGCCGCCCTCGTCGACGCCGGCTCGTTCGTCGAGTACGGCCGGTTCGCGATCGCGGCCCAGCGCCATCGCCGCGTCCTCGACGACCTGATCGCCCGCACCCCCGCGGACGGTCTGGTGGCCGGCACCGCACGGGTCAACGGCGACCTGTTCGACCGCCAACGCGCCGCATGCGCTGTGCTGTCTTACGACTACACGGTGCTCGCCGGCACCCAGGGTGCGTTGGGCCACCGCAAGAAGGACCGCCTGTTCGAACTGATCGAGCGGATGCGGTTGCCGACAGTGTTCTTCGCCGAGGGCGGCGGCGGACGACCGGGCGACACCGACATCCCGGTGGTCTCGGCGCTGGACGCCCGGGCGTTCAAGTTGTGGGCGGCGCTGTCGGGCGTCGTGCCCCGCATCGCGGTGGTCAAGGGTCGCTGCTTTGCGGGCAACGCGGTGATCGCCGGATGCTCGGATCTGATCGTGGCGACCGAGGACGCGTCGATCGGCATGGGCGGGCCCGCGATGATCGCGGGCGGCGGACTCGGCGACGTGCACCCCGACGAGGTGGGACCGATTGCGGTGCAGGAGCCCAACGGCGTCGTCGACGTGGTGGTCGGCGACGAGGCCGAGGCGGTCGAGGTGACCAAACGCCTGTTGAGCTACTTCCAGGGTCCGATCGGGCCGGGGCAGGTCGCAGATCAAACCCGGTTGCGCACAATGGTTCCCGAACGCGCCCGGCGCGCATACCCGATCGCGCCGATCATCGAGACGCTGGCCGACCAGGCCTCGGTGACGTTCCTGCGGCCGCGTTTCGCCACGGAGTTGGTGACCGCGCTGGCGCGAATCGACGGCCGCGCGGTCGGTGTCATCGCGAACAACACCATGGTGATGGCGGGCGCGATCACCGCCGCCGCGTCCGACAAGGCGGCCCGGTTCCTGCAACTGTGCGACGCGTTCGGGATTCCGGTCGTCTCGCTGGTCGACTGTCCCGGCTACATGGTGGGCCCCGCCGCAGAAGCAGAAGCGTTGGTGCGCCGCGCATCTCGCATGCTGGTCGCGGGCGCAGCACTGACCGTACCCCTCGTTGCGGTCGTGCTGCGCCGCGGCTACGGACTCGGCGCGCAGGCGATGGTCGGGGGCAGCCTGCACGAGCCCGTGCTGACCGTCGCGTGGGCAGGTGCGCATCTGGGACCGATGGGCTTGGAAGGCGCGGTGCGGCTGGGGCTGCGCAAGGAACTCGAGGCGATTGCCGACGACGAGGAACGCGAAGAGCGGGTGCGGCAGGCCACCGCGGCCGCGCAGGACAACGCCAAGGCGCTCAATGCCGCCCAGCTGTTCGAGATCGACGACGTGATCGACCCGGCCGAGACCCGCAGCCTCATCATCGACACGCTGTCGGCGGCGACCGGCCACCGACGCGAGCCCGGCCCTCGTTTCGTCGACACCTGGTAGTCGACCGGGTCAGGCCGATTCCGCATACAGGCGGCGGGCGCGCACCGGGTATCCGTTGCGCTCGGCCAGCGACTTCAACTGGCGCAGGGCAAACGTGCGTCCCCGGCCGGACTCCGGGATGAAGATGCCAGCCCACAGGCCCTCGGCTCGGGGCAACTCGCAGGCCTCGCGCGCACACATCCAACGTCGCGGGCATGCCCGGCAGACCGACTTGGCGGCTTCGTCGGCCCTCGTGGTCCACCGCTCGGGGTCGCGGGTGCATGCCCCGACGGGAGTCTCCGTCCAGTGCGTGGTGCTCATGGTGTCGCTCCTTCTGCGCGATCTGCGGCAGTGCGCCGGCAATGCGGCAAAGCTAGCGCAATAACCGTAGCGATGCAACGGTTTAAAGCGGAAAACTACACGGCTGGACTTGCGAGCGGCACTCTGGCGGGCCCTTGAGCTGGATATAGTAGATGAAACCCCGGGAATCAAACCGTAGCGTTGCGGCAGCCAGCGCTACGGAAATAAGCCGGGTCGACACGACGGTTCCGGACCCAAGGCGTAGCGCTGACCGTAGCTTTGGTTACGATGCACGCAACGTTCACCACGGGCCCGACCCGTCGCGCAGCGAGGTCATCGTCGATATGTCCATCCCGGAACCTGCCGGTCGACAGCCCGAGGCGCCGGACCCGGGAATGGTGCGCGCGGGTGCCGCGGCCGCTGCCAGGCGCCGCGAACTCAACATCAGCCAGCGCAGCCTGGCCGCCGACGGCGTGATCAACGCGGGCGCGCTGATCTCATTCGAGAAGGGGCGTTCGTGGCCGCGCGAACGCACCCGGGCAAAGCTCGAGGAGGTGCTGCGCTGGCCGCCGGGCACGATCTCCCGGTTGCGGTACGGCGAACCGGTCGCCGACCAGAACCAGCACGCGACCCCGACGGCGGCGGGCAATGAGGCGAACCTGATCGCCCAGGCGGTGCTGACCGCGGTGAGCACCGTGGACCTGGCGATCGAGGCGCTGCCGCTCGACGCCGATCCCGACTTCGCCCCGCGCGCGATGAAGGTGCTCGCCGACCTACGTCAACTCGAGGGGGTGGCTGCGCAGGCGGCCCGGATCAGCAAGGTGTCCCCGCCGCTGATCAAGGCGTTGAGCGCCGTGCGCAGTCGCTACGACCAGGTCATGCGCCGCGCCGCCGGTACCCCACACGCCACGCTGGGCCAGCGGATCTACGCCGCGCGTCGCGGAGCCAACCTCACGATCTCCGAAACCGCCCAAGCCGCAGGCGTTTCCGATGACGACATCGTGCGCGCGGAGTCCGAGGAGCCGATACCGGCCGCGGCGGTCACGGCCCTGGAGTCGCTGATCGAGCAGTTGGCCTGAGCGCGAAACTTCAATAGCGTTCGCGGCCGCGGTCGTCCTGGGACGGGAAGTGTTCGGCAAGGGCGGCGGCGATCTCGACGAAGCGGCGCCGTGTCGCCGGTGACATTTCCGAGGTGCCGTCGATGACGCCGCCGGGCCGTAGGTGCCCGTCGAACGGCACCTCGACGACCGTCTGGCCCTGACTGGAGAACTGTTGGGCGAGAATGGATCGTGTGCGTTTGTCGGCGTGACCGTCGGAGTCGTTGAGCACGATGACTGTGCGTTGCAACAGGCTGGTCAGTCCGCGCGCGGCCAACCAGTCCATCGTCTGGCCCGCCGCCGCGGCGCCATCCACCCAGGGTGAGGACACCACGATCAGGGCGTCCAGATCGCGAAGCACCTCCTGGGTGACCGGGCTGTCCATGGTGGAACTGCAGTCGATGATCGAGATGGTGAAGTGCCGGTCCAACCGCGAGGTGGCTTCCCGGTAGATCGCCGGGTCCAACACCCGACGGCGGGCCGGGGTCGCCTCACCGGCGAGCACGAACAGTCCCGCGGAGTTATTGCCCACCCGGCTGCGGATGTCGGCGAAGGTTTCCAGGTGCTGGTCGGAGGCCAACTCCCAGTAGGAGCCCTGGGCCTTGGGGTCGACGCGGCTGCCCAGTTTGCCGAAGGCGGTGTCGGCATCGATCGCGACCACGCGGTCTTCCTGCCGAAGTTCGGCGAACACCGACCCGACGCTGGCCGACACGGTCGTCTTGCCGACGCCGCCCTTGCCCATCACGCCGATCTTGTAGTGCCCGCGCAGCACGGCCTTGATCTTCGCTTCCAGTTGAGCCTGGCGGATCTCATCAGGTCCCTGACCGAGATTGACCAGCCCGAAGGTGGCCCGGTACAGGGCGAAGCGCCAGCCGCGAGTGGGCGGCAGCTTGCGAGCCGGCACAAGGTCGTCGGCGCGAATCCGGTCCGCGTAGGACCCGCTCGGGGCGGGGGCCGTAACTCGGGGATCGGGGGCGTAGCCGGGGCCCCGCCACTGTTGACCGGGCGGCGGCGCCTGGGGCGGTCCCGCCGGGCGCGGCGGCACCGACGGCCTGCTGGGCTGCTGCGGACCCCAGGACGGTCCGTCGGAACGACCGACGCTGGGCAGCGGGCCGGTTTCGCGCGGAGTGCCCGGTGGCGGCCCGTAGCGCGGAGCCGGCGGGCGAAAGCCTGCGCGGTCGGGGTCGCGGAACTGAGGGGCCGGGCCGGGGTCGGGCGGCTGCGCCGGATCGTCGGCGGAATCCGGGGCGGGGTGGTCGGTGTGCGCGGGGTCGTCTCCGGCGGGCCGTGCCGACGCGGGCGGCGTCGGAGGCGAAGTGTCCTGGTCGGCGGCCGCCGGTTCGTAATCGGCGTCCTCGGGGCCCGTCCAGCCGAGTCTTCTCCGCAATGCGTCATCGCGGTCGGTCACAGCGCATCTCCCTTTAGAACATGTCGGGTCGCGGGTTTCGGCTTCACCCAAGTATCGACTACCCGTACAAGTCGTGCCGCCGCCCTCACCTGTCGCCACCCGTCAGCAAACTACATTTGGGCAAGCGCGTACCACGGAAGTTCCCCTGCGGGCTAGCGTCACCGGGGGTTTCAAACCAATGACGCCGAGTCGGTCCACCCGCAGCGCTAAGTCCCCACCGAAAGCGCTCCCGTCAATCCAATCACACGAACAACATTTGCCACAGATAGCTAAACAGATAAACAAACAGCCATTTCCCACTTTTCAGGGATTGCTCAGCTAAGGGTTGGCGCGGCGTCATCCCGTCCGGAAGTCCCCACAAATTCGTGTCATCAGCACGTGGTGGCCGCTGGTACTGTGTGATCCGGCAAAAGGTTCCCGCGACGGGTCCAGGCGCTGAATTCGGGGGCGTCGCGGCAAATCATCGGCAAGCGGGCAAACAGGAAACCGATCGGTGCGCTCACCGAGGTTTCTCGGGGCTAGCGGGATTGGACCGGAATTGGACGACGCGCGAACGGCCCGGCAGGCGCTCGACGGTACGGGTTCGGTGCTGTTGAACTGCGGGCAGGCGGTGATCGGTGCGATGAAGCGCACCACCGGCGACGGCGACCCGGATACCGGTGCGCTCTTCAGCCACGCGCACTCGCGATTCAACAGGGTCGGTCAGGCGCTGCGGACCGCCCGTCCCGATGACAGCTGGGTGGGCCGGGGAGCGAGTACCTATGCCGATCAGAACGCCAGGCAACAACTGCGCGCCGAGACCATGGCCCGGGCCGACCGCGAAGTGCACCGGGTGCTCTACCGGCAGGCCACCCAGATCGCGGAGCGCCGGCGCCTGCTCACCGATCAGTCGAACTGGTTGACCGACACCGGCCGGACCCTCGGTCCGCTGCAGCTCATGCCGCGCTACGGCGAGGCGGCGAGACTGGCCGTCGAGGTCAATGCGCTGCAACGCGCCCTCGGCGAAAGCACCGACCAGATGAGCCGGTTGTGGTCGGAGGTGCGCACCAATGCCGGCGAACTACGGCAAGCGGTGGGCCGATACGCCGGGGTGGCCGATGGTGCCGGCCCCGACCGCGCCGAATCCGCCGGAGGACAGGGCGGGGGCGCCGATGCCCGGCGATGACCTGCGCGTCACGACCGTCCACCTCGGTCAACTCGCCGCCCAGCACGCCAGCGCGGCCGCCGAGACCCGCGCGGCGACCCACGCCGTGGACGGTGTGGACGCGGCGTTGCGCATCACCCACGGTGCCATCGCGGCGGCGGCAACGGGTGCGGTCGAGGCGGTGCTCGCCGCGCGCCGCAGCGCGGGCACCAGGATGGCCGCGATCTCGGATGGCCTCAGCGAGAAGCTGACGGACGCCGCCACGCGCTATGACCGCATCGACGACGCGATGGGCGGTGCGCTCGACATTCAGATGAGGACGGAATAGCTATGGGTGGACCACAATCCGTACCTCGCGAGACGACACACATCGACGACGTCGTCGGTGTCGAGGTCACCATCGACGGGATGCTCGTCGTGGCCGACCGTCTTGGGCTGATGGAGTTTCCGCCAGCGCTCGGTATCCGGCTGAACATCCCGCAACCCGACCTGCGCGAGATCGTATGGGACCAAGTGGGTCGCGACCTGGCCGCTCAGGGCGTGCTCGACGTGTTCGGCGAACCGCATCCGGAAGTCGCAGCAATGGTCGACATCCTCAGCCGCGCGGACCGCACCCTGGAAGCCCGTTGGTGGCGTCGCGATGTGGGTGGCAAGATGATCCGCTTCGTGGTGTGCCGCAAGGGGGATCGTCATGTCATTGCCGCTCGTGACGGTGACATGCTGGTGCTGCAGCGGGTGGCGCCGCGGATCGGACTGGCGGCCATGGTGACGACGGTGCTCGGGTCCGAGCCGCCGGCCGATGTGGAGCCGCTGACCGGGATAGCGAGCAAACTGGCGCAATGCCGTAACGCAAACCAGCTGGCGCAGTACGGTATCGGGCCTGCGTCGGCGCGAACGTACGCCGAGATCATCGCCGACCCCGCCGGGTGGGTGGAGATCACGGCCATCGAGCGTCATCCCGGCGGCACCTTCACCCGGGCCGATGTGGCGGCCGGGGTGCTCGACTCGCCGCAGGGCCGGGTCGTGTCGATCCCTCGACGGGTCAGCGGCGAGTTGTACGGCAGCTTCCTTCCGGGCAGCACCGACAACCTGCAGCGCGCTCTCGAGGGATTGCTCGAGTTCCTGCCCGCCGGCAACTGGTTCGACCACAGCAGCGCCGAAACCAGCCGGGAGTGACGGGAATTGCGTGCAGTGGACAAGGCCAGACATCGTGGGTGATGCCTACCCGACGGGCTTCGAGGGCGAGCGCGACGACCTGGTCGCCGCGCTCGACTTCTCCGCTCCCGGTGTGGCCGCTGACGATGACGAACCGTCCGAACCGGTGTACACGGTGACCAACCCGCCGGGGACCGTTTCGGTGACGGCCTTCATGGACGGTCGCCTCAAGCAGATCGAACTGTCGCCGAAAGTGGCCGAGATGACTGAGCGCGATCTCGCCGACGAGATCGTGGTGATAGCCGCACTGGCCACTCAGGACGCCAAGTCCGCCCAGTACGCGTTCATGCTCGAGGGGATGCGGCAGCAGGGCCACGACGACGTCGCCACGCGCGACTTCCTCCGCCGCGATCTGGACCTCCCGACGCCGGAGGAGGCCCAGGCCGCGCGGGCGCACATTTTCGCAACCAGATATGAGAGTGACCATGACTGAGCACCTCGCCAGCCTCTTCGGCAGCGCGGTCGGGATGCTGGCCGGCTCGCAGGCCCGCGCCTACGAACTCTTCACCGACATCACTACGCACGACGAATCCGCTTGCGACGCTTGGGTAGGCCGGATCAGGTGCGGCGACACCGATCGAGTGACATTGTTCCGGGCCTGGTATTCGCGGGCCAACTTCGGCCTGCTCGCGGGTGCCGCGGAGATCTCGATGAACTCGTTGAACGCCAGGGTGCCGATCGGCGGGCAGTTCGGCGACATCACCTATCCGATCAACTCCCCGCTGGCCATCACGATGGGCTTTGCGGTGCACGAGGCCTCGATCGGTAACTACGCCGATGCGATGGAAGCGCTGGAGGACGTGCCGTCGACGGGTGCAGAGCACCTGGTCTCCTGGGTGAAGGCGGTGATCTACGGCGCCGCCGAGCGGTGGACCGACGTCATCGACGAGGTCAGGAGCGCGGCGGCCTGGCCCGACAAGTTCTTGGCCGGCGCCGCGGGCGTGGCGCACGGAGTGGCCGCGGCCAACCTGGGCCTGTTCACCGAGGCCGAACGGCGCCTCAGTGAATCGAACTCGTCGCCGGCCGGCGAGGCGTGTGCACCCGCCATCGCGTGGTTCTTGGCGATGACTCGGCGTGGTCAGGGCAACGAGGAGGCGGCGGTGGCCCTGCTGGAGTGGCTGCAGGCCACCCACCCGGCACCGAAAGTAGCTGAGGCACTGAAAGATCGGACCTATCGGCTGGTCACCACGACGCCGGAGGCGATCGCCGCGCGCAGGGATCCGTGGGATCCGGCCAGCGCAGAGGCCGACAACAGCGGTCGTGAGCTCCTGCTCGCCGAGGCGCAGGCCGAACTGGACCGCCAGATCGGGCTGACCCGGGTCAAGGAGCAGATCGAGGCCTACCGCGCCGCCACGCAGATGGCCAAAATCCGCGCAGCACGGGGCATGAAGGTGGCCCAGACCTCCAAGCACATGATCTTCGCGGGTCCGCCGGGCACCGGTAAGACGACGATCGCGCGGGTGGTCGCCAACATCCTCGCCGGCCTCGGCGTGATCACCGAACCCAAACTCGTCGAGTCCTCGCGCAAGGACTTCGTCGCCGAGTACGAGGGTCAGTCGGCGGTCAAGACCAGTCGCACCATCGACCGCGCTCTCGGCGGGGTGCTGTTCATCGACGAGGCCTACACCCTGGTGCAGGAACGCGACGGCCGGGCCGACCCGTTCGGCACCGAGGCCCTCGACACGCTGCTGGCCCGCATGGAAAACGACCGCGACCGCCTGGTGGTGATCATCGCGGGCTACAGCGCCGACATCGACCGGCTGCTCGAATCCAACGACGGGTTGCGGTCGCGGTTCGCCACCCGCATCGAATTCGACTCCTACACCCCCGACGAAATCCTCGACATCACGAAAGTGATTGCACAGGCGAATGATTCGGCTCTGGACGAGGACGCCGCCAAGAGAGTGCTGGAGGCCGCGATGCTTCTGAACGAACGGTCGCTGAACGGTAAGCCAGCTCTGGACATCGCGGGCAACGGTCGGTATGCGCGCCAACTCGTCGAGGCAGGTGAACAGAACCGCGATATGCGGCTGTCGCGCTCGCTGGACATCGACAGCCTCGGTGTCGAGCAGTTGAGTGAGATCAACGGTGATGACATGGCCGCGGCGATCACAGCGGTTCACGGCCGCTTGAACATCGCGGAGTAGCCGATGGCAAGTTTCCGGCTCACCACCAAGGTGCAGGTCAGCGGATGGCGCTTCCTGCTGCGTCGCGTCGAACACGCGGTCGTCCGCCGTGACACCCGGATGTTCGACGATCCGTTGCAGTTCTACAGCCGCTCGGTGTCCACCGGTGTCATCATCGCGGTGCTGATCTGCCTCGGCGCGGGGCTGATGGCCTATTTCAAACCACTCGGAAAGCGCGGTAGCGACACGCTTCTCGTCGACCGCAGCACCAACCAGCTCTACGTCATGCTGCCCGGCGACGGTCAACTGCGGCCGGTGTACAACCTGACCTCGGCTCGGCTGGTGCTGGGCAACGCGGGCAACCCCTCAGCGGTGAAGTCCGACGAGCTCAACCGGATGCCCAAGGGACAGCCCATCGGCATCCCGGGAGCGCCGTATGCGACCCCGGTCGGGGGCGCCAGTTCGACGTGGACGCTGTGCGACACCGTCACCAAACCCGAGAGCGTGACGCCGGCCGTCGAGACGTCGGTGCTCATCCGGCCGCTGCAGACCGACGCGTCGGTCGGTCCGATGCGGGCCGATCAGGGTGTGCTGGTGTCCCACGACCGCAACACCTGGTTGGTCACCGAGTCGGGTCGCCATGACATCGACCTGGCCGACCGCGCGGTCACCTCCGCGGTGGGAATCCCGGTCACCGCCAGGGCCACCCCGATTTCGGAGGGGCTGTTCAACGCGCTGCCCAACGCCGGACCGTGGCGGTTGCCGCTGGTGCCGCGCACCGGTGAACCCAATACGTTCGGCCTACCGCCCAACCTGGTGATCGGCGCGGTGTTCAAGGCGCTGACCGAGGACGGCGAACAGCATTTTGTGGTGCTTCCCGACGGGGTGGCGCGGGTCAACGACACCACCGCCGCGGCGTTACGGGCCACCAACTCCTTCGGGCTGATCTCCCCTCCGCTGGTGGAATCCAGTGTGGTGGCCCGCATTCCCGAACAGGTCTTCGTCTCCCCGCTACCGGACCGACCGCTGGAGATGCTGGCACGCGAGAACGCCCCGACGCTGTGCTGGGCCTGGCAACGTGAAGCCGGCGACCAGGCCCCCAAGACCACCGTGATCACCGGACGCCATCTGCCTATCACCGCGTCGGCGATGAACACCGGTGTCGATCAGATCGGCGGCGATGCAACGGTTTTCATCGACGGGGGCAAGTACATCCGGTTGCAGTCGCCGGATCCGCGCTACGGCGAGAGCCTGTACTACATCGATCCGCAGGGTGTGCGCTACGGGGTGGCCGACGAGGACACCGGCGGCACGCTGGGGTTGTCCGCACCTCAGACCGCGCCATGGCAGGTGGTGAGCCTGCTGGTGGACGGCCCGGTGCTGTCCAAGCAGGCCGCACTGATCGAACACGACACTCTGCCCGCCGACCCCAACCCCCGCAGGGTCGGCGATGATTCGACCCAGCCGGCCGCCGCCGGCACAGGAGGTGGCGGATGACCACCAAGAAATTCACCCCCGTCATCAAGCGTGGTCCACGTCTGACACCGGGCGAAATCAACGTCGCCCCACCGGATGACCTCGGCGTCGACATTCCGCCGTCGGGCATTCAGAAGGCGCTGCCGTGGGTGATGGGCGGCGGCATGATCGGGATGATCGTGATCATGATCTTCACCGGCATCCGGCAGTTGTCGCCGTACATGCTGATGATGCCGCTGATGATGGTGATGGCCACGGTCGGGTTCATGGCCGGCGGCGGTCCGGGCGGAAAGCGCGTTCCGGAGATCAACGCCGATCGCAAGGAGTACCTGCGGTATCTGGCGGGCCTGCGCACGCGGGTGACGTCCTCGGCGGCCGCGCAGGTCACATTCTTCAACTACCACGCCCCGCATCCCGAGGATCTGCTGTCGATCATCGGCACCAACCGGCAGTGGTCGCGCACCGTGACCGCTGACTTCTATGCGGCCACTCGAATCGGGATCGGTGCCGAACCCGCCGTCGACCGACTGCTCAAGCCCAGTGTGGGAGGCGAACTCGCAGGGCCGCAGGGTGCCCCACAGCCCCACCTCGAACCGGTCAGCCACATGTGGGTCACCAAGTTCCTGCGCACCCACGGGCTGATCCATGATTGCCCGAAGCTGGTGCAGCTGCGTACTTTTCCGACGATCGCGGTCGGTGGGGATCCGGCGGGTGCGGCCGGACTGCTGACGGCGATGATCTGTCACCTGGCGGTGTTTCACCCACCGGACCTGTTGCAGATCCGGGTGCTGACCGACAATCCGGAAGACCCGGACTGGGCGTGGCTCAAGTGGCTGCCGCATGTGCAGCATCAGAGCGACACCGATGCGGCGGGGCCGACGCGCATGCTGTTCACCCGACCCGACGGTCTGAGTGATCTGACCGCCCGCGGCCCGCACACCCCCGACGCCACGCCCAGCGGCCCTTACGTCGTCGTCGTCGACCTGTCCGGCGGCCGGGCGGGATTCCCGGTCGACGGTCGCGCCGGTGTCACCGTGATCACCCTCGGAAATCATCGGGGCTCGGCCTACCGGATCCGGGTGGATGCCGACGGCACAGCCGATGACCGGTTGCCCAATCAGACGTTCCGCCTGGTGACTTCGGCGGCCGATCGGATGACCCCGCAACAGGCCAACCGCGTCGCACGCAAGCTCGCCGGGTGGTCGATCACCGGTACGATCATCGACAAGAGCGTGCGCGTGCACAAGAAGGTCGCCACCGAATGGCACCAACTCGTCGGCGCGCAGACTATCGAAGAGGTCACCCCCAGCCGGTGGCGGATGTTCAGCGACACCGACCGTGACCGGTTGCGCATCCCGTTCGGCCATGAACTCAAGACCGGCGACATCATGTACCTCGATATCAAGGAGGGCGCGGAGTTCGGCGCAGGACCGCACGGGATGCTCATCGGCACAACCGGTTCCGGTAAGTCGGAGTTCCTACGCACGCTGATCCTGTCGCTGGCCGCCACCCACCACCCCGATCAGGTCAACCTGCTGCTCACCGACTTCAAGGGCGGCTCGACGTTCCTCGGTATGGAGAAGCTTCCGCACACCGCCGCGGTGGTGACGAACATGGAAGAGGAGGCCGAGCTGGTCAGCCGGATGGGCGAGGTACTCAGCGGCGAACTGGACCGCAGGCAGTCGATCCTGCGTCAGGCCGGTATGCAGGTCGGCGCGGCAGGCGCCCTCTCCGGCGTCGCCGAATACGAGAAGCACCGCGAGCGCGGCGCCGACCTGGCGCCGTTGCCAACCCTTTTCGTCGTCGTCGACGAGTTCGCCGAACTGCTGCAGAACCACCCGGACTTCATCGCTCTGTTCGACCGCATCTGCCGGGTGGGCCGGTCACTGCGGGTGCATCTGCTGCTGGCCACGCAGTCGCTGAACACCGGTGGGGTGCGCATCGACAAACTGGAACCCAACCTCACCTATCGCATCGCACTGCGTACCACCAGTTCGGCGGAGTCGAAGGCGGTGATCGGAACGCCTGAGGCGCAATACATCACGAATAAGGAAAGCGGTGTGGGCTTTCTTCGTGTCGGTATGGAGGATCCGGTCAAGTTCCACAGTGTCTACACCGGCGTCCCGTATGTGCCGCCGTCGCAGGAGCAGGACGACGGGGACGTCAAGCCGCGCACCCAGGCCCACAGCCCGCTACGGATCCGGCCGTTCACCGCGGCGCCCATCTTCGACACGGCGGCCAACTCATGAGCGTCGAAGCCGACCAGCGGGTGCTGCGCGAGGTGGTTCTCGACCAGTTGACCACCGGGGAGATCCGCGCGTACCGGATGTGGTTGCCGCCGTTGTCCGATCCGACACCGGTCGACAAGCTCATCGAACGCGACGAGCAGCGCAAGCCGCTGCGGTTCGGCCTGGGCATCATGGACGAACCGCGGCGGCACCGCCAGGAGGTCTGGGGGATCGACGTGTCGTCGGCCAGCGGCAACATCGCCGTCGGCGGCGCTCCGCAGACCGGTAAGTCGACGTTCCTGCAGACGCTGATCCTGTCGGCGGCGGCTTCACACACGCCGCGACAGGTGCAGTTCTACTGTGTCGACCTCGGCGGCGGTGGCCTGATGTACCTGGAGGACCTGCCGCACGTCGGCGGCGTCGCGACCCGCTCGGAGCCCGACCGGGTCAACCGGGTGGTCGCCGAGATGAAAGCTGTACTGCGGCAACGGGAAGCCATGTTCAAGCAGTACCGGGTCGGCTCGATGGCGGCGTATCGGCAGATGCGCGAGGACGCCAACCACGCCCTGGCGGCCGATCCGTTCGGCGACGTGTTCCTGGTGATCGACGGGTGGCCGGCGTTCGTCGCCGAATTCCCGGATCTGGAGCCGGTGGTCCAGGATCTCGCCGGCCAGGGGCTGCAATTCGGTGTGCACACGGTGATCTCGACGCCGCGCTGGACCGAGCTGAAGTCGCGGGTGCGCGACTATCTGGGCACCAAGATCGAGTTCCGGCTCGGCGACGTCAACGAGACGCAGATCGATCGAATCACCCGTGAGATTCCGGCCAACCGGCCGGGGCGCGCGGTGTCGATGGAAAAGCACCACCTGATGATGGGGGTGCCCCGCCTCGACGGAGTGCACAGCGCCGACGATCTGGTGGCGGCGATGTCGGCGGCGGTCAAGTCCATCGCCTCAGCGAGCACCGATCGCGCCCCCCAGGTGCGCGTCCTGCCGGAGCGGATCTACCTGCACGACCTCGACCCGAATCCGCCCGGGACCGACGCCGACTACCGCACACGGTGGACGGTCCCGATCGGCATCCGCGAGTCGGATCTATCGGTGGCCTACAACCACATGCACAGCACACCGCACCTGCTGATCTTCGGGGCGCCGAAGTCGGGTAAGACCCGCATCGCGCACGCGGTGGCGCAGGCCATCTGTTCGCGCAACAGCCCCGCGCAGGTGCGCTTCATGCTGGCCGACTATCGGTCGGGACTGCTCGACGCCGTACCGGACAGCCATCTGCTCGACGCTGGCGCGGTCAATCGCAACAACGCGACCCTCGAGGAGGCGATCAAGGCGTTGGCGATCAACCTCAAGAAGCGGTTGCCGCCGTCGGATCTCACCACGGCCCAGTTGCGGGCCCGGTCCTGGTGGAGCGGACCCGACGTGGTGCTGCTCGTCGACGACTGGCACATGATCGTGGCCGCCAGCGGGGTGGTGCCACCGATGGCGCCGCTGTTTCCCCTGCTGCCGGCCGCCGCCGACATCGGCCTGCACGTCATCGTGACCTGCCAGATGAGCCAGGCGCACCGCGCGACCATGGACAAGTTCGTCGGCGCCGCCTACGGGGCCGGGTCGCCCACGCTGTTCCTGTCCGGGGAGAAACAGGAATTTCCCTCCAGCGAGATCAAGCTCAAACGGCGCCCACCCGGCCAGGCATTTCTGGTCTCGCCGGATGGAAAGGAGGTCATTCAGGCGGCATATGTGGATCCCCCGGACGAAGAAGTGTCTTTAGCACCCCCGGGGGCCGGTTAAGATATATCAAGCATGCTCAGCAAACCTCGGAGCGGAATGTCAGCAAAGGGTCGGGGAGTAGATTCGGCGCGCCCGGGCAACCGTCGGCAGGTGTAGTGACAAATCAATAAGCTGCAAAATCAATCCAGGCAAGGAGATCTCGCAAATGCAGCCAATGGAGCACAACCCGGCAGCCGTCGGAATCGGAGCACAGGTGGTCGCAAACGGCGCGCGCGGACTGGCCGCCGGTAGCGCCGCCTCAGCCGCGGTGACGGCCCTGGTGCCCGCGGGCGCGGACGAAGTGTCGGCGCAGGCCGCCGTGGCGTTCGCCGCCGAGGGTGCCGAGACGCTCGCGATGAACGCATTTGCCCAGGAAGAGATGACTCGCACGGGGGCGTCCTACATGGAGATCGCTGGTATCTACGCCGCCGTCGACGGCGCGAACGCGGCCAACTTCTAACCGCCGCACGACCAGGCAAGGACACCACAGACGATGTTCTGGCATGGAATGCCGCCAGAGCTCAACACTGCGCGGCTGATGGCCGGTGCCGGTCCGGCGCCGATGCTGCAGGCTGCCGCGGGGTGGGAAACTCTGGCGATATTCCTGGAGACCCAGGCCGACGAATTGGCCGCAAGCCTGGCCTCTCTGATGTCCGCGTGGAACGGTTCAGCAAGCGAGCGTGCCGTTGCCGCAACTATGCCAATGGTCCTCTGGCTAAGAACTGTTTCGGCTCAAGCGCAGAAGCGGGCGTTGCAGGCGACCGCCCAGGCAAACTCATACAGCCTGGCAATGGCGACCACACCGCCGTTGCCGGAAATCGAGCAGAACCACATCACCCACGCCGTGTTGGAAGCCACCAATTTCCTTGGCGTCAACACGGTCCCGATCGGTGTCAACGAGTTCGACTATTTCGTCCGGATGTGGAATCAGGCCGCCGGCGCGATGGATCTGTATCAGGCCGAGACGGCGATGAATATCGTGTTCGAGCCGATCATGCCGATGAAGCCGATCGTCATCCCCGGCGTGGGGGAGAGCGCCGTCGGCGCGGCGCTCGGTCAGGCGGCAGCCATGGCCCCCGCCGCCGCGGCGCGCAACGTCGCGATCGCCCATGTCGGCGCGCAGGCCACCGTCGAGTCGGGGGCCCTGCTAACCGGCCGTGCGGTATCTCAGGCCAACCAGATGGCGGTGCACGCCGAAGGTCAGGCTGAGCGGACCCAGAACGCCCACCAACTCGGCCGTCAGGACCAGATGCAGCAAGGCATGCAGGTGGGCATGCAGATGGCCTCGCAGTTGGGTTCGACGCTTGGTCAGCTGCCGCAGCAGGCCGGCCAGATGGTGATGCAGCCGATGCAGCAATTGACCCAACCGCTGCAGCAGGTGACATCGATGTTCAGTCAGATGGGTGGACTGGGCGGCAGCGACAAGGCCCAGATGGGCCTGATGGGCGCCAGCCCGCTGTCCAACCACCCGTTGGCAGGCGGATCCGGCGCGGGAGCCGGCGCCGGCCTGGTGCGGGCCGCCTCGTTGCCGGGAGCCGGAGGCACTGCGCCACGAACACCGCTGATGGCCAACCTTATTGGTGATACCAAGCCGGTGGCGGCGGCTCCGGGGGCAGCTGCGGGCGCAGGCGCCGCGGGCCTGGCACCGGTGGGCGGCGCCGGGGGCGGTATGGGCCCCATGGGCGCGATGGGCCAACGCGGCACCAGCGGCGGATCCAGGCCGGGGTTGACGGCGCCCTCCGTCCTGCCTCAAGACCTTGGCGAAGACGAAGACGACGACTGGTAGTCGCAACAAACTTCCCGGTCACACGGCCGGAAAGACTCGCCATCGAAGAGATAAGTGGTGAGGACACAGGAAAAAAGAAAGAGAATCCAGCATGGCACAGATGAATACCGATGCCGCTGTCCTCGCCAAAGAGGCAGCGAACTTCGAACGGATCTCCGGTGAGCTCAAGGGCGTCATCTCGCACGTCGAGGGCACCGCGGGAACGCTGGCCGGTCAGATGGTCGGCCAGGCCGGCACCGCGGCGCAGGCGGCGCTGGCGCGCTTCCACGAGGCCGCGGCGCGGCAAATTCAAGAGCTGAACGACATTTCGGCCAACATCCACACCTCGGGTGTCCAGTACACCGCGACCGACGAAGACCAAGCCGGCATCGTCGCGTCCGCAATGGGCATCTGACCTCAATCACTGACCGAAACGGAGCACAGACATGACTGAACAGGTATGGAACTTCGCCGGTATCGAAGGCGGCGTGAGCGAGATCCAGGGTGCCGTGAGCACCACCGCGGGCCTACTCGACGAGGGAAAGGGATCGCTGGCCGCGCTCGCCTCGGTGTGGGGCGGTAGCGGTTCGGAGGCCTATCAGGCCGTGCAGATGCGCTGGGACAGCACCTCTGCCGAGCTCAATCAGGCGCTGCAGAACCTCGCGGCGACGATCGGCGAAGCCGGTGCCACGATGGCCCAAACCGAAGCCGGCGTAACCGGGATGTTCGCATAACACCGCGGTGCACGTGGGTGGGCGGGAACGCTCTCGGCGACTCGCCCCCCGCGTGCGTCTTGGCGTTATTGAGTTTGAGAGGTACCCATGTCGGCCGACTATGACCGGCTCTTCCACTCCGCGGGTGACGCGGTGCAGACAGCCGACGACGACGCGGCGCATCGCCACATCACCAAGGAGTCGGCTGCGC
Organism: Mycolicibacterium sp. XJ1819; assembly: GCF_053483675.1. NCBI lineage: Bacteria > Bacillati > Actinomycetota > Actinomycetes > Mycobacteriales > Mycobacteriaceae > Mycobacterium > Mycolicibacterium sp. XJ1819. The sequence goes on from NZ_JBEFST010000004.1 coordinate 187,143, forward strand.
CGATGCCAACGAGCGGACCGGGCCGCAGCGAGGTGACGCCGCCGGCGATGCCCGTCACCCCAAGCCAGACACAGACGGCGCCGACCCCGCCGCCGCGGCAGACCGAGGTGACGACGCAGATGCCCGCGGCACGCTCGGCCCCTCCGCAGCCACAAGCCAACGGGATGATGCGGACACCGCAGTCCACCGGCCCCACCGGCGCTCGGTTCGAGCAGCCCCGGCCGGGGCCCGCCGCGCCGCCACGGCCCGCGCCGGCGCCCGCGCCGACGCAGCACTTCGCCGATACGCAGTCCGACAACGACACCTGGCGTGCCGGCCAATCCACGAGCCAACCGGCACCGACGTCGGCGGCCACCATCGGCAACCACCGCGCCATCGACGCGCTTTCGCACGTGGGAGTGAAGTCGGCGGTCAAGATGCCCTCGCAGCGCGGCTGGCGGCATCTGCTCTACGTGCTCACCCGGATCAACCTCGGGTTGTCGCCCGACGAGCTCTACGAGATGGAACTGCACACCCGTATCCGCCGAAATGCGAGGGATTCCTACCAGATCGGCATATTCGGGCTCAAGGGTGGCGTCGGTAAGACCGCAGTGACGGTGGCGCTGGGCTCGGCGTTGAGCAAGGTGCGCGGCGATCGGATCCTGGCCGTCGACGCCGATCCCGACGCGGGCAACCTCGCCGATCGCGCGGGCCGGCAGTCCGCCGCCACCGTCGCGGATCTGCTCGCCGACAAGGAATTGGCCCGGTACAACGACATTCGTGCTTACACGAGCATGAACAGCGCCAATCTCGAGGTGCTGTCATCGGAGGATTACAGCGGTGCGCGCCGCGAATTCAGTGACGAGGACTGGAAGCGCGCGACGGGCATCGTGTCGCGCTACTACAACCTCGTGCTGGCCGACTGCGGAGCGGGGCTGTTCCAGCCGGCCGCCCGCGGCGTGCTGTCGACGGTGTCGGGGTTGGTCATCGTGGCCAGCGCATCGATCGACGGGGCGCGGCAGGCCGCGGTGACCATGGACTGGTTGCGGCAGAACGGATATCAGGATCTGCTCGGCCGGTCATGCGTGGTGATCAACCACGTGGTGCCCGGTAAGCCGAACATCGATGTCGACGATCTGGTGCAGCAGTTCGAGCGGCACGTGCCTCCCGGCCGCGTCATCGTGCTGCCGTTCGACAAGCACATCGCTGCCGGCACGGAGATCGAACTGGATCTGCTGGGCCGAACCTTCCAGCGACGAATCGTCGAGTTGGCCGCGGCGCTGTCCGACGACTTCGACAGGCTCGAGCGGCGTTGACCTCCACCGCCACCGCCGCATCGACGTCCAGCGTGACGCCGGGACGACCGTCGACCACGCGGGTGACGATCCTCACCGGCCGGCGGATGACCGATCTGGTATTGCCGGCAGCGGCACCGATCGAGACCTACATCGACGAGACGGTGTCGGTGCTGGCCGAACTTCTCGAGGACACTCCGAAAGACGTGCTGGCCGGTTTCGACTTCGCCGCCCAAGGGGTTTGGGCGTTCGCCCGGCCCGGGGCGCCACCGCTGAAGTTCGACGAGTCGTTGGACGAGGCCGGGGTGGTCGACGGCTCGTTGCTGACGTTGGTGTCGGTGAGCCGCACGGAGCGGTACCGGCCGTTGGTCGAGGATGTCATCGACGCGATCGCGGTGCTAGACGAGTCGCCGGAGTTCGATCGCTCGGCATTGAATCGGTTTGTCGGACTGGCTGTTCCGGTGATCACGTCCGTCGTTACTCTGATGGCATTGGTCGCGTGGTCGCGTACCGGCCACGATTGGTGGTGGGTGCTGGCGCTCGGCGTGCTCGGCTTGGGACTGCTCGGTGGCAGCGCGGTGGCGACCAATCGATATCAGAACTTGGACCTCGCCGAAAGCCTGCTGGGAGCGTCGATTCCGGCGTTGGCCGGCGCTGCGGCGCTGGCGGTGCCGTTACCCAGGGGCTTCGACTCACTGGGTGCCCCGCAAGCAGCTGCAGCCGCCGCCGTGGTGCTGTTGTTGACCCTCGCCACGCGAGGCGGTCCACGCCGGCGCGCCGAGCTGGCGTCGTTCTTCGCGGTGACCTCGATAGCGGCGACCGCCGCCGCAGTGGCCTTCGGCTACGGCTGGCAATACTGGGTACCGGTGGGTGCCATCGCATTCGGTCTGATCGTGGTGACCAACGCGGCCAAACTCACGGTGGCGGTGGCCCGGATCGCGCTGCCGCCGATTCCCGCGCCCGGCGAGAGTGTGAGCAGCGAGGAACTTCTCGACCCCATCGCCACCTCTGACATGGCCGGCGAGGAATCACCCACCTGGCAGGCCATCATCGCCTCGGTACCGGACTCCGCGGCACGTCTGCATGAGCGCAGCGAACTGGCTAAGCGGTTGTTGATCGGATTCGTCAGCGCCGGAGCACTGGTTCTGACCGCGGGTGCGATCACCGTTGTGGTGCAAGGGCATTTCTTTGTGCACAGCATGATCGTGGCGGGATTGGTGACGATGATCTGCGGGTTCCGCTCGCGACTGTATGCCGAGCGGTGGTGTGCGTGGGCCCTACTGGCCGCCGCGGTGGCGGTGCCGACCGGGGTGATGGTGAAGCTGTCGCTGTGGTATCCCGAGGCGGCCTGGCTGGTGCTGGCCGTATACGCCGTCGCGGGGTTCGTGGCGCTGACGGTGGTTGGCGCGACACGCGAAGTGCGCAGGGTTTCGCCGGTCGTCAAGCGCATCCTGGAATTGCTCGACGGCGCGACGATCGCAGCGGTCATCCCGATGCTGCTGTGGATCGCCAGCGTGTACGACGTGCTGCGCAACCTGCGGTTCTAAGCCGGCGGCGGTTCAGGCGGTGGGCCTGTGGGGAGTCTCGCCCGAGCCAGTCCGGAAGGACTTCTCGAACTCCGACAGCGCTTCGCCGAAGCCTTTCTCGGTGAGATAGCTCGCCAGAGTGGAGTAGTACGCCTGCAACTCCTGGGACCCGAAATCGCGCTCAACGTCGTCAGGAGTCATCAGACGGCCGTTGCGGACGTACTGACTGACCGTTCCGGGGTTGGGGTCAGCGCGCACGAGCGCGGTCGCAATGCGGACCGTCAGGTCGTTGAGCGCATCGGCGAGGACGGGCGGGGAGATCCCGGTGGTGCGCGCCTGTTGCGCCGCGCCGGCGACGGCGCCCAACATCGAACCGGCCGCAGCGAGGTCGGACACGGAGTCCTGGCTGCCGGGCGGCGCCGTCGCCGCGGCATCTTCGAGACTGCCCGCCGCGCTGTTGGCGGACTCGACGATGGTGCCGGCTGCCTCGGTGCCGGCGACCAAGACAGTCAGCACGTTACGCAGTGCAGTCGGATTCGCAGTGACCCCGTCACGGAACGAGGCGAACTCCGGGTCCGTGCCGTCGACCATGCGGCTCAAGAATGGCCCGAGGGCCGCCGCGAAGCTCCGGAATAGCAGCGGATTCAGTTGTGCAGCTGGGACTTTCGTCAGACCCAGAAATCCGGCGCGCACCGACATCAGGTCGTTGTGCTCTGCGAGCAGGAAGTCGGTGAGAGCCGCCGCTGCCTGGCTGGCCCGTGACGCGGCGTCGCCGTCGGTGGACGCAGCGTCTCGTCCGATCCAGGTGAAGCGCGCGCCCGCGGCAGCACCGTCGTCTTCCCAGGGGTAGGTGGCGATCTGCGTCAGGAAGTCTGTCGCGGAATCACCCGTGAGCATCCGATGGACCTCCGTTGGGTTCTCGGCGGGCAGCGCCGGGGGCGGACTGCCGCAGCCCGGCGCGACGGACAGCGTCAACAAGAGGGCGCAGCACAGCGCGAGGAATCGGGTCACTACGGTGGGTCGCCCTTCGGGGCAGAGGCGTCGGTGTCGGTCATGGTGTCCGCAACTGTCATGGTCGGCAGGTTCGACGCTACCGAGTCGGCGGCAGGTGTGTCGCCGACGAGCGAAATGCGGCAGATCAGACGGTCGCTTCGGCGGAGATGGCGTCCCTGTTGAGCACGCTGAGGTGTTGCCAGTAGATCCAGTCGGCGATCGCGGCGCGCTGCTCGGCGGACTCGGCTGCGGTGTGGGCGCGGTGCAGGGCCAACTCTTGGGCGTGATCGGCGTAGGCGACGAAGGCCTGCAGTTGGACGGTGGCGCGGTCCGGCACGTTGCTCAACAGTGGACGAAAGACCTCGAACCACAGTTGTTGGCGGCGGTCCTCCGGTGGCGTCGCGTCGGCGGGTGGCGGGGGCAGCAGTTCGGACAGACCCGGCCCGCTCACGTCGCCCAGTTTCATCGCGGCGTCGGGGGCGATGACCTGCAGACGGTGCTTGCCCTCCATACGGCCGTCGTCGGGGATGTCGTCGGGCCGAAGGATGAGCTTGGGCGCGCCGGGGTCGAATCCCCGAAATTGCTCCTCGGTAGCGATGACCGCGCGCAACTCCACGTTGTGATGTTGTGCCCAACCATGAAGCGCGAGAATCGGATACGTCGCCCAGGTGCCGCGGACAGTGACGGGAATCGTCTCCTCGGCGGAGGCCATCTTCACGTGTTCGGGCAGGTTGACCCCCTCGGGGATGTACCCCAACCCATAGTTGTTGGCGACGACGATAGCGCCGTCCTTGGCCAGCCCGGTGATCCAGTAGAAACCGACGTCGGTGGTGCTGGCGTTGAGTGCGGCGGCAATTCGCTGAGCCAGGGTCGCGGGGTCGTTGCCGGCAGTGCGGCGACGGCGCAGCGCGCCGGCTGTGGAAGCGGCCGCCACGGCCTCACGTTCGGCGCGAGCAGCCGAAACAGGTACCGGCGCGGGAGCACCGACAGTGCTGGCGCCGGCGGCCGCGGTTGATGCCGGTGCCACACCGGGCCCGATGGGACCCGCGGCGGCCACCGGCGCAGCAGGCGGTGGAGTAGGTGGCGGACCCAACTGCACCGGCGGCGCGGACGGAGAAGGTGTGGCCGGGGGTGGCGGCGTGACGGGCGCGGCGCTGCCAGCGCCGGACGGACCGGCGGCCGACGGCGTGTGCGCCGGCGGAGGCGCCGCCGCAGGAGGGTCGGGCATGGCCGGCGGGGGGACGGGCTGAGGCGCCGGGGACGCCATCGGGACAGCGGGCTGTTGCGGCTGTACGGGGTTTTGGGCGGCGGCTTTGGTCGCTGCTTCCGCCATCGAGCGATGAAACTCGTTCAGCTGCGACTGGGCGTCCGACGTTGCCATGGGACTGGCAGAGCTCGAGGCGGCGGGCGCGGAGGTCGAGGGAACGGACGGACTCGACAGGGGGCTCGACGTGATACCGCCGTTACCGCCACCGACGCGTGGGGCCGATGGCGCAGCGGGAGTGCCCGGCACGCCCGGCGTCACGGGTATGCCCGGTCCTGCAGCCGGGGGCGGAGCGGAGGGTGGATTGGCGTCGGCGGCGGGCGGAGGACTCGGGGCCTCTGTCACAGCTCGGGCGGGTCCTTGACCGTCAGTGTTATTACCCGATACAAGGGGGTCGGTGTCCATGGGCGACTTAGGGGCGAGCGGCAATTCAGTTGAAGCCGGGGCTGCACCTGCGCCGTCAGTGTTGTTGCCGGGGACAACAACAGGATCTCCCGGTGCGGGCGGTACTTCGTCAATCACCGGCGCCTTCGGCATATCTCCCATTGGAGAAGTGAGCAGGTTGATGGTGCCGTCGGCTGAGCCGCCTATCGGAACGCCAGAGACCCCCGATGCTGCTGAGGCGACAACTTCAACGTTTTCGCCACGAGTAGCATCTATAACGGATTGAATGGCGGATTCTTTTTCGGAGTCGGAGCCGTCAGCACTATTAATGATGTCGATAAGCATGTGTGCTCTCTCGACGTTGGTGACGATCGTGTCTTTGGTACTAGCCACTGCGGCTGAGCAATCGGCGAACAATCTGACGGAAGCCGCGAGACCTTCCTCTAGCTTTTCGAGGTTCGCGATGCGAAGGCCGAGTGAATCCCGTGCAGCGCTAGCACCGCCTCCCCGCCAGATTGCAACGCCATTGAACATCTGAGTGCGTTCTTCTCTAGCTGCGTCGACTTGTGCGGACACTGCCCTGAGGACGTCGTTCAATACGCTGGCGCAGGCACGTAGCGTGTCTTCATCAGTGTCCGGCCACGCTGGGTGCGCAGTCATCCCGTAGGGATCTGGAGGCCTCGCGATGCCCATTGCTAGTTCCCAGCAGCCTTACAAGCTTCGTAGATAACAGAGGTGGTTCTTGCGGCGGTTCTAGCAAGAAATGAATCAGAAGGTCTGTAGGTTGGCAGAGCTTGCACATAGGCCCGACGATATTGCGCAGAAAAGATGGCAAAATCTTGCAAGGTTTGGTTCGCGCTGGCGAGACCGAGGTGTTCGAGGTTGGTCGCGAGTTGCGACATGACTGGTGCAACTCTTTCTGCGACTTCTTTCTGATCCTGTGTCCAATTACTGGCAGGGATATTCGCATCGACTCCTTGCCACGCCATTGTGTCGGTATCGAATTGACGTAACAGACGGAACAATTCTGGGCACGACGGATCACGGCCTAGCAGGAAACGCGATGGGTCACTCGGATTGGAAGGGGCTCGGAGCTCAGATGGTGGTGGCGGAGCCTTTACCAACGGCGCCCGGGCTTGCGCCGAACCCCATTCGATGGAAGCACAAACAAAAGCCAACGTGCTTGACGTCGACACGACAACCCCTGCCAAATGGTTGTCAATTGGCGAGTACACCGGGATGGCATCGCTGTACGCGCGTGCAAACGCGATAAATTGCTGATACAGCTCACGTAGTACGCGATGGGGAGTTATCTTTACCAACTCACCTACGCGGGTCGCGGTCTCGCGCATTGCGAGCCCGACCTCCTCATAATGGGACCGCTGCTCCCGTGTCCAATCTTCGGCTGGTATGGCAGGATCGCGCCTATCCCAACCTTTTCGCTGCACTTCAGCGAGCGTCTGATTGATGGGCCTCCACGCGGCACACGTCGGATCCTCGGTGATGATGTTCGCGGGGCCTTTATCGTCGGCGCTCGCTAAACCGTAGGTCTCGCCAGGGGGATTGCTGCCGTCTCCGTCGGTGTCGTCGTTCTTTGTCACCGAAACCGTCACCGCCGCAGTCACTCCGATGACGGCCACCAACGCGACCGCTCCCAACGCCCACTTCCAGCCGTTGCCGCGCTTCTTCGGCGGAAGAACGGGATTCCATTGCGGCTGTGGCGACCACGGCTGCTGCGGGTTGTTGGGCGGGGGCGGAGGATACGGCGAACCGCCGGGCGGCTGAAAGCTCACAGCACGATCTCCGACGTCGATTCAGCCGGCCTCGTCGGTGCCGGCTTCGGTGCGGGTGAGGGCTCCTGCACAGGCTCTTGGGACTGCGACTCGGGCACCCTCTCACCACCGGACGTCGCCGGACCTGCCTCATCCGCACGCGGCGCGGCCTCGTCCTCGGTCGGCGCCTCCTCCTCGAGTTGCTTGGTCTCCTCGGCCTTGCCGTCGAGCGCATCATCGCCCGCCATCTCCGACAACTGACCGGACTGCTGCACCGCGCTCTGGACGCCCTGCATCATCGCCTGCGGGATGGCCGCCGCCATGCCGGCCAGCTGCATCGGGATCTGCGCGGCCTGCTGCGCCAGTTGCATCGGCATCTGCATCATCTGGCCCAATTGCCCGGCCTCTTGTCCGACACCGGCCGCCGGTGCCATGCCCGGTTGCGTCGGCACCCCAGCCGCCGACCCGACGCCGGCCGCGCCGGGCCCACCGCCCTCGCCACCACGGGCGTCGTCGACCAGGCCGAAACGCCTGCGGATCTCTTCGGCGAGTTGCCGGTCGGTGACGTCATAGATGCCGGCGGCGTTCATCACGTTCTGGGCGTAGCGGATCAACTCTTCTTTGGTAATCGGCAGCTGCGCGATCACCGGGTCGACGATTTCTGCGATCTTGGTCGCGATGGCCGTCGACAATGGATCGGCTCCGGTCGGCGAGAACACCGTCGGCGGCGGCGGAATGGCACCCGCGATCGTCTGCAGTCGCCCCCCGGCTTCTCGGACGAGGCCGGCGTCAACCCGCAACGGTTCCATCATCCGCCTCTCCGCACCGCAATAGCCTCACGCGTCAAGAAAAAATGCTACCCGAACAGCCATGGCACCTATCGCACGAAATTCGGCACCCGCAGCGGTCATCAATCGAGCCTCCACCTGCGGAAATACCGGTGTTCTGAGCAGCTGTCTACACGTCACAGAGTTGCCCGACCGCGAGTAGTAAGCCGACAGACTGAACAGCCCGGCAGCCATTCAGCTCGCCACCAGTGACCTGGTCGGGGTGGGCCCTGCGCAGCGTCGAGGGCCCGGAGTCTCTCGCTGCCGCGGTTTCGGCTGCTGCCGGCGCTCGGCCGGTGGATCGGCTCGACGCGTCGGGTCACCTCCGACGTCCCGAGGCCGACAACCGAAGTGCCGTCATGCTGGCTCTCCCAGACGAAGGCCGTCGATTGGTCAAGAAGGTCGAAGCACACCGGCGCCGTGAGCTCGACACGCCTTGGCGCGCGTGGGACCAGCAGATCCACGGATCCCGCACTGACACAAAGCTGCTCGGATAAACGCTTGGTTTGCTAACCGCAAGACTTGTCTTGCGCAAGACAAATGGACGGGGTAATCTGGACGGGCTCCAGAATCGAGGAAATCCATGCAGAGCGTCGAGAACAAGCTCCGCGCCGCCGGCCTCCGGGTGACCCGCCCGCGCCTCGCCGTTCTTGCCGAACTCGAGCACCAACCCCACGCCGATGTCGAGACAATCGCCACCGGGGCGCGGGCCCGCTTGGGCACGGTGTCCACGCAGGCGATCTATGACGTCGTGCACGCGCTCACCAGGGTGGGGCTGTTGCGTCGCGTGGAACCGGCGGGTATGCGGACCCTCTTCGAACTCGAGACCGGCGACAATCACCACCATCTGGTCTGCCGGGGTTGCGCGGCGATCGTCGACATCCCCTGTGCGACGGGCAAAGCACCATGTCTGAAGGCCAGCGATGACCAGAACTTCCACATCGACGAGGCCGAGGTGACGTTTTGGGGCCTCTGCCCGGAATGCCGAGCTGTGTCAACGGAAACCACCAATCGAACGGAGCATCACCGATGACCAACGCACAAACTCTCGACCGCACCGCCCTCCGCGGCCCGCAGAAGCTCGGTCCGCTGACCCCGTTGATCGGCGAGTGGGAGGGCGACGGCGGTGTCGACCTGAGCTACCACAACAACGACGACGTGACGGGTGAGACGACCTACTTCGAAAAGGCCGTCTTCAAGCCGATCCCGCTCCAGGAGAACGGCCAACAGGTGCTCTGGGGACTCAACTACTCGATGACGGCCTGGCGGCACGGCGAAGAGGCGATGGATCCGTTCCACGACGAGATCGGCTTCCTGCTCTGGGACAAGGCACACGGTCAGGTGATTCGCAATGTCGTGTTCGGTCGGGGCATCGCGATCCTCGCCGGCAGTGACGCCGCCGTCGGCGCCCGCACCCTGCATTTCAATGCGACGCCCGGTGATCCCTGCTACGGAGTGCTACAGAACCGCTATCTGCTCGACCGCGCTGAGATCAAGGGGTTCACAAGCAGTTTCACCTTCAACGACGACGGCACATTCAGCTACAAATCCGATCTGCTGCTGCGGTTGACCGCGATCGGCGGGGAGATGCACCACACAGACGAGAACACCTTGCACCGCGTCAAGCGCTACCACCCGGGCGTCGAGTACGCCTGACGCGGCCGTGACTAGCGGTGCGGTAGCACGGTGACCGTGCGCTCGGCGGTGATGTCGGGTCGTCCGTCCTGGCGCACCGTGACGGTCACCGTGTAGGTACCGGGGCTCTTGATCTTCAAGTAGGTGCCCGGGTTGTACGAGTCGCATCCGGAGCTGTTCTTGGTTTCCGAAGCGCCCGGACCGGAGATCCGCACCGAAGAAGTGCAGCCCGACCGCACCTGATCGGCTCCGGCGAACGACTTCCAGAACACCTCGAGGTTCTTTCCGCCGGCGTTGTCGGCCACATACCTGTCGCCCTCTACCCGGTCGTAGGCCCACGTCGTCACCTCGACCCGGTCGATCATCGCGCTGGCTTCCCCGGCGGGCTCGGGCTCGGCCGGCCCCGGTGCGGGGGAGGTATCGGCAGTACTGCGGAGCCGGAAATCCTTTACCGAGTCCCGGGCGGCCTGCTGCAGTCCAGTGGCGATGAAATCCCACAGCTGCTGGGGCAGTTCGATCAGCAACGCGACCACGACGCTGAGCTGATGCAGCGCCGTCATGCGGGCCTGGTCCCCGCCCTGCGCCTTGGCCAAGGCGATTACGCACTGACTGATGTCGCCGATCATGCCGTTCAATTGCGCGGTGCTCACGTTGCCGTCGATACCGGGGGCGTTGACCGCGGTGGCGAAGCAATCCCAGGCCTGCGGGATGCCTTCGAACCGCTTCAGGTCGACGCCGAACATCGAGATGCCGGTCAGCAGGCTCTTGGCCAGAATGCCCTGGGGCTGCGGAGTCAACCGGACATCGCCCTGGGTGACGCCCCGGTTCAGGGTCAGCCGTCCGCTGGATCGCCCGGCCAGGACACCCTTGCTGCCGGGCGTCCACCCGGCCGCGATCGATCCCGCCGCGTCACCCATGTTCAGCGCCTGCCCGACCACCCAGTTGCCGCCGATGTCGTCGGGTGCCACCAGAATCGCGTAGAAGGCACCGGTGGCGTTGTCGAAATCGATTGCGACCGCGCCGTTGTCGTCGGCCAAGCATCCGGCGACCGCACCCGGGCTGACCGCTGTCAGCACGTAGTCAGTGCTGTCGAGGGTCAGCTCGCTGCGCTCGCGGCACGGCGACCGGGTGTTTCCGCGCAGTTCCTCAAAGGTCCGGCCGATGCCGTCCTCGATCGCCTTGAAGACGTTGAACAGACTCACCCAGAAGTTGCTCAGGTGAGTGACTTCCGTGGTGACCGTCTTCGTGGCCGGATCCCACGTCGTGGCGAACATGTCCCGTTCACCGGTTGTCGCCGACACCGATTCCACAACGGGCACGACGGTGTCCGTCATTTCGGCGACGACATCGGGTCGCTCGGACAGATCGAACTGCACCCGAATCGGAGCCGAGGGCTGGGCGCTGCCGCCGTCGAGTTCGATGCTGACCGGGCTCGCCGCGACCACCAGCGCGTCGGCTTGCGACGACTCGACGTCGGCCGGGGTGATCGTGAGGTCGCGTCCGTCGTCTTCAGGTGCGAGAGTCGCCTGGATCTTCACACCGTCGATCACGGCGTCGACCTGGTTGCCCGCCGAGGTCCGGTCCGACGTCGTGGTCGGCCCGGTGGCGACGTCGTCCTTGTTGCCGTCGGCGAAGCCACACGACGCAACCAGCAGCGCAGCAACCGAAAGGACTGCCACCAGCTCGCGGCGACCCATCGGCTTCCCTTCCCGCCCGGGCCCGGCCGAGCGGAATCGAGACTAGGGCACGACAGGTTCCTCGTCAGTCGAAACAGCGAACACCCGAGCCGTCCTCGACGGGCACGGTGAGCACGGGCAGCGGGGCGAAGATGACGACGGCCTCATCGGATGCATCGGCTGGGGTCTTCTTGTCGGCCACCGGAGAGGGATGCCCACCCGGGGCGGCATGATGCCACGGTGACCTTCCGATCGCCGACCTTGGCCGACATCATCGCCACCCTGGAGGTGGAGCGACGCGACGACCATCGATTCGTCGCGACGCAACTGGACAATCCCGCCCACCACATCATCGGCGGGCACATCGCCGGCCAGGCGTTGATGGCGGCCAGCCTGACCGCCCCCGGTCGCAGGCCGCACAGCCTGCACGTCTACTACGTGCGCGCCGGCGATGCGCGTTACCCCGTCGAACTACGCGTCGACCCCGCGCGAGACGGCGGCACCCTGTCGACGCGGCAGGTGACGGCCACCCAAGACGGCCAGATCCTGCTCGAAGCGCTGGTGTCGCTGAGCGAACCCTTCGACTCGCTGGACTACCAGGTGCCCATGCCCGAGGTGGCCGACCCGGATTCCCTGACACCCGTCCAGGAGCAATTGGCCGGTTACGCCGAGGAATTGGACGGCCACTGGGTGCGCCCGCAACCGTTCGACCTGCGCTACGTTGACGCGCCACCACGCGTCGCGCTCGACCTGCCCGAACCGTCTCCGCGGCTGCGCATGTGGTGGCGCCCCGCCCAGCCTGTGCCGGCCGACGAGGTATTGCACAGCTGTCTTCTGGCGTACCTGTCGGGCACCACGATGGTCGAGGCGGCGCTGGCCATGCGACGTGCCACCCCGATCGGCACCTTCAATGCGCTGATCGACCACGCCCTGTGGTTCCACCGGCCGGTGGACCTGTCGGATTGGGTGCTTTCCGACCAGTTCTCACCCAGCGGGATCGCCGGCCGGGGGCTCACCACGTCGACGATGTACAACCGGTCGGGGCAACTCGTCTGCCTCGCCACCCAGGAACTCTATTTCGGTCGCACCTAGCCCTGTGCGTCGTCCTCGGCGTCCGGCAGACCGTCCGGCGGAGGAGTCGAGTACGCGGGATTCGCGGCCGGCACGTCTATCTTTGCCGGATCCTGTTGTCCCGCAGTGTCGTTCGAATCGGGTGACGTCATGGAACCCCTTCGATGTCGGGTGTCGCTGCGCGAGGGGTACCCGCTGGCGCCGATGCGAACCATCTGTAGCTTTGACGCGTCCGATACTGATGCGATTGCGGCGGTGCGATGACGACTTTCGACAACTTCCTCGGCGATGCCAGCAGCTTCATCTGGGGCCCGTGGCTACTGATCCCGTTACTCCTGCTGACCGGCCTGTACCTGAGTGTGCTGCTGCGCGGAATCCAGGTGCGTCGGTTCCGGCTCGCGTTCTGGCTGGCCTTCGTCAAGCGACGGGACCTGGGCGCCGAAGGCGACATCTCGCATTACCAGGCGCTGTCGACAGCGCTGGCCGCGACCGTCGGCGTCGGCAACATCGCCGGCGTCGCCACCGCGATCGCCCTCGGCGGCCCGGGGGCGGTGTTCTGGATGTGGTTCACCGGCATGGTCGGGATGGCGACCAAGTACAGCGAGGCCTTCCTCGGCGTCCGGTTCCGCCGTACCGACGCCGCCGGTGAGCAATCGGGCGGTCCCATGCACTACCTGCGGGGCGGCATCAAAGGCCGGCTGGGCGTCTTCCTCGGCGGATTCTTCGCGGTCGCCGGCGCGCTGGCCGCCTTCGGCATCGGCAACATGACCCAGGCCAACACCGTCGCGGCCAACGTCAGCGAAGAGTGGGGCGTGTCGGCACCCATCACAGGGATGGTCATCGTGGTCCTGGCTGCGGCGGTCATCCTGGGCGGGATCAAGAGCATCGGTCGGGTCACCAGCTTGTTCGTCCCGGTGATGATCGTCATCTACATCGTGGGGGCGGCAGCCCTGCTTGCCTTCAACATCGGTGAGGTGCCCGGCGCCCTCGGCCTCATCTTCACCGACGCCTTCACGGGCACCTCGGCAACGGGAGGCTTCGCGGGAGCGGCCGTGGCGGCGGCGATCCGGTACGGCGTCGCGCGTGGCATCTTCTCCAACGAGTCGGGGCTGGGAACAGGCGGCATCGCCGCGGCCGCGGCGAAAACCACCCATCCGGTCCGGCAGGCGCTCGTCTCGATGACCCAGACATTCATCGACACCCTCGTGGTGGTGAGCTTCACCGCGCTGACCATCGTCGTCACCGGCGTGTGGAAGGAGGCGGGCCCCGACGAGGCCGCCAGCTTCACCGCGCGCGCATTCGCCGAGGGTCTGCCGGGGACGTGGGGCAGCGTCATCGTCACGCTCAGCGTGATCTTCTTCGCGTTCTCGACGCTGCTCGGTTGGTCCTACTACGGCGAGCGATGCGTCGAGTACCTTTTCGGACGAAAGGTCGTGGTCCCGTACCGGATCGTGTTCATCATCGTGATCTACGTCGGCGCCACCACGGCCCTTCAGACGGTGTGGACCTTCTCCGACGTCATGAACGGTCTGATGGCTCTGCCCAACCTGATCGGTCTGATCATCCTGTCGCCGTTGGTCTACCGCGAGACCCGCGCCTACTTCCGTGGCGGGCAGTACGCGGAGGACATGCAGGCGCGTAGCCGGGTGTGAGAAAGGGACGCAATGACTGAACCGCACATGGACTGGGACGACGCCTACCAGCAAGACACCCCGCCACCGTGGAGCATCGGCGCTCCGCAGCCCGAACTGGCGGCGGTGATCGAGCAGGGCAAGGTGCGAAGCGAGGTCCTCGACGCCGGTTGTGGGCATGCCGCGCTGTCGCTGGCGCTGGCCGCGCGCGGCTTTCGCGTCGTCGGTCTGGATGCCAGCCCGACCGCCGTCGCCGCCGCCACCGCGTCGGCGGAAAAGCGCGGCCTGGACTCGGCCACGTTCGCCCACGCGGACATCACCGACTTCGGTGGCTACGACGGCCGGTTCAACACCGTGATGGACAGCGGGTGCCTGCATTCCCTGCCCGTCGAGCGCAGGCAGGCCTATGTCGAGGCGGTGCATCGCGCGGCGGCACCCGGCGCCGCGCTGTTCATCTTGGCTTTCGCCGAACGCCCTTTCGGCGACGATCGGCCCGGCCCCAACGGCTTCACCGCCGACGACCTGCGCGACACCGTCGCCACCCGGTGGGCCGTCGACGGTGTGCGGCCGGCGACGTTGTACGGAAAGGACTTACAAGTCTCCGACGACACGGCTGCGCTGCCGGACGTGCAGCGCACCGCGGACGGTCTGCTGATCATGCCGGGATTTCTGCTCAGTGCCCATAAGGCCTGATCAAATTTGTTTGCTGAAATCGACTTCAGCGAACGCCGTCGGGCCTACCATCGAATTCCGGCGAACGGACCGGTCCGACGATGGCCCGAAGTTATCTGTGGATGAGTGTGGGGGCAGCGACAGCGGCCCTCACGGTAGGCCTTGCCGCCCCCGCCGCGGCGACAGACGACGAATACCTGCAGGAACTGCAGGATCGGTACACGTTCCTGACGGCCGATCAGTTGCTCTCGGAGGGCCATCGGGTGTGTGCGGCCACCAGCACCGGTGTGCTGGCCGCGGACGCCGTTGACATGGTTCGAGAGGACCTCGACGTGTCGATCGGCGTGGCGATGGACGTCGTCAGCGGTGCGATCCTCGACATGTGCGGTTGACGGTCAGCGGAAGCGGATGTTCATGGTCGCCAGACCGAAGATCTTCTTACCGGCGGACTTGGCCGCCACCACGACGACACCGGAGCGCGTCTCCGGATCCAGCGACTTGATCCGTCCGCTGAACTCGATGTCGGCGCCCTCCTTCGCCGACACGATCGCCGGCGCCGACAGTCGCACCGCGTAGCGGGTGACCGCGCCGGGGTCTCCCGACCAGGCCGAGACGAATCCAGCACCCAATCCCATGGTGAGCATGCCGTGGGCGATCACATCGGGCAGCCCCGCGAGCTTGGCGATGTCCTCGTCCCAGTGAATCGGGTTCGCGTCGCCGGCCACGCCGGCGTAGTTCACCAGGTCGCCGCGCGCGAGCCGGGTGTGGTGCACGGGAAGCTCGTCGCCGACCGCCACATCGTCGAAGGACGGCGTGCCCGGCGTGCGGGTCATGCCACCGTCGGCGATCCGGATCTCGCCCTCGGGGCGCAGCGTCTTCTGGTAGTCGGAGTCCAGCGTGCTCACGCCGGAGAAGTCGACGTCGTGCATCATCGCGTTCTGCACCGCCGTCTTGACTTCCGGGTTGAGATCCTCGGCGGTGACGCCGACGACGGTGGTGTGCAGGGTGTGCACCCGCTCCCCGGCGGAGTCGGTGAACGTGTTGGTCACGGTGATCATGTCCCGGCCGGCGATCCTGCGCACCGAGGTCAGTTCGACGTCGACGTGCAGTTCGTCGCCGGCCACGATCGGGCGGTGCTGCTCGAAGACCTCTTCGGTCTGCAGGTAGGTGTCGTATCCGACGACCACCTGCTCGAACATCTGGCGGTTGCAGGACATGCCCGGGGCCGACGTGAACGTCAGCGGCGCCACGACGTCGGAGTAGCCCAGTTCAGCGGCCGCGGCGACGTCCCAGTGGGCGGGGTGATAGTCCTGCACCGCGCGGGCGTACTCACGCAGCTTTTCGCGCCCGACCAGGTAGGTGCCGTCCATCTGGTAGTAGTGGCCGACCCGCGCTTCGAGCGCCGGCGATTCAGGTGCTGCGGTCATGAACTGCTCAACTCTTCTATCGGCTTGTTCGCTGAAGCCGACCAAAGCACCCTAACGCTGCTCCACATCCGCCATCCGGCGGACGGCTACCCGTCGGGCGGGTCGGGGTCGCCGCGGAGGAGTTCTTCGGGGTGGTGGATGTGGTTGACGGTGGGCGCGGTGGTGCCGTCGGTCCAGGCGAGTCGGCCGGTGGGGGTGACGATGGTTTGGTAGTGGCCGTCGGTGGCCAGGGTGTGGTCGGGGCCGCAGGCGAAGAACAGTTTGTCGGCGTCGGTGGCGCCGCCGGCGGCCCAGTCGGGGCTGTGGTGCACTTCGGCGTGATAGCCCGGTGCGGCACAGCCCGGGCGGGTGCAGCCGCCGTCGCGGGCGTAGCAGATGATGCGCTGATCGGCGGTGGCGACACGTTTCTGCCGGCCCAGATACAGCGGTCGGTCGCTGTGGTCGTCGAACACGGCCAGGTAGTGCATCGCGCCGGTGGCCATCCGGATCAGATCGCGCATCGGCAGCGCGGTGTGCCCGCCGGTGCGCGCCGGCGCCGGCATCGGCAGATCCGGGTTGGCCACGGCGTGGGCGGCTTGGTTGAGCTCGGCCAGCGTGGTGCGCACGATCACCGTGACCGCATGGCCCCGATGAGCTCCCAAGCCTCCGGAGGCGATGCCGGCTTTGAGCCCGAGTTTGAGCCCGTCGTGGCAGCGTTGGGCCGCCGAGCGTTCATCGCGTTGCTCGACCGGGGTGCCGTCGGGTCGGTGCCGGCCCGGGCGTACCGCGGCGGTGCACGCTTCGACGTAGCTGCGGGTTTCGGGGTCGATCCAGCCCGACAGCCGCGACATGCCGTCGCGGCCCTGCGGACCCAACCGCATCCCGCGCCGGCGCGCGCGGTCTTTCTCGTCGTAGTCGCCGTCGGGGTTGAAGATCTCGTCGACCTTGCGACCTGCGGCCCGCACGATGCCGGCGTCGCTCTTGCGTGCTTCGCGCACCAGGCTGGCTTCCACCTCGGCGCGCTCGACGGCCCCGACACACGACGGCAACCGGTCCATCGCCGCGGTGATCACCTGCAGATGATCCCGGCCCACCACCCCACGCTCGACCGCCTCGGCCAGCAACGGCAACTGCGCGGGCAGCGCCGGGCCCGACAGTTGGCGCCGGGGCAGGATCCGTGCGGCGGTCTTGGCCCGCGCCTTGACCTCATCGGGGGTCACCCGCAGCCGCGCGGCGACCCGCTGCACCCACCCCGGCCGCGCCCCGGCCTCATCGGGTGGATCGGCCAGTTGGCCGAACACCCGATACATCAACCCTCGATTGGTGCGTTCCTGAGTTTCCAGGCGCTCGGCCATCACCATCCGAAACTCGGTACCGACCTCGTCGCTGGACAGTTCACGCATCGCGGCCTGGGCGGCATCGACCTCGTCGAGCAACACCGCCAACCGCTCGCGTGCCGCCTCACCAGCAACGAAACCACCCATGAGCCCAAGCTATCGAACCCCTGTACCGAAAACCCCTGCCACAAGCGCGAATACAGCCAACCTGTGGATCAATTCGCGCTTGGGGACAACTCGTCCGAAATGTCAGACCGCCGTGCTACTGGCCTGTCAGAGACGCGCTGGCGATAACGTGGTGGATGACCGACGAACGAGAAGGGACATCGACTTGGCTGCCATCCGCACCCCGTTGATCGCAACATTCGCCGGGCTGGCCACCGCCGGTCTGCTGTTCGGCGCCGGCAGCGCCGCGGCGGGACCGCACGGGAAACTGCTCAACACCACCTGCAGCTTCGCCCAGTTCCAGGCGGCCGCCCAGCAGCATGCCCCGGACCTCGCCGCGAACCCGGAACGCATGGGCAAGTTCGAGAAGATCATCAACCTGTCTGTCGAGGAACGGCACGCAAAGTTCGCGCAGATGCGCGAGAACAAGCCGGAGATCAGCCCGGAGAAGCGCGCCAAGATCGACGAATGGAAGAACTCTCCTGAAGGACAGGCGAAGATCGCCGCCATGAGGACCGTGCTGGACACCTGCCACCAGTTCTGATCCGGGAAGGCTCGATGCTTGCGGCGGCGCCGCGGCGGGTACTCGCGAATGCCCAGCGAGGGCCATTGCCGACCGAGCCCGAGGATCCACGTGAGCAAGACCAGCCAGCGCGAGCTAGGGGAGTCGAACAGTCCCATCGAGGACGAACTGGAGGGCGCCTTCCAGAGGATGGTCGGGGAGGGTACTCAGCGCCTGCACCGCAGCTGGCGCGAAGTGCTGGTCACGGGCTTTTTCGGCGGTACCGAGGTGGCGGTCGGCGTG
Source organism: Mycolicibacterium sp. XJ1819 (assembly GCF_053483675.1). Classification (NCBI taxonomy): domain Bacteria; kingdom Bacillati; phylum Actinomycetota; class Actinomycetes; order Mycobacteriales; family Mycobacteriaceae; genus Mycobacterium; species Mycolicibacterium sp. XJ1819. The sequence goes on from NZ_JBEFST010000004.1 coordinate 205,581, forward strand.
CTCGCCTACCTGTCGGTGCTGGCGGCCACCCACAACCACCTGATCGCCGGACTGGCCTTCTCGATCGGCTTCCTGGCGCTGCTGCTCGGCCGTAGCGAGCTGTTCACCGAGGGGTTTCTGGTACCGGTCACCACGGTGGCCGCCAAACGTGCCAGCGTGGGTCAGCTGCTCAAGCTGTGGAGCGGAACGCTGATCGCCAACCTCGCCGGAGGCTGGGTGATCATGTGGCTGATCATGACGGCCTACCCGAAGCTGCACGCGCAGACGATCGAGTCGGCCACACACTTCGCCACCGCGCCGCTGTCCGCCGAGACGGTGGCACGGGCGCTTCTCGGCGGGATGACCATCACGCTGATGACGCGCATGCAGCACGGCACCGATTCGACGTTCGGGAAGGTCGCCGCGGCCGTCGCCGGCGGGTTCCTGCTCGCCGGGCTGCAGATGTTCCATTCCATCCTCGATTCGCTGCTGATCTTCGGAGCCCTGATCACGGGGCAGGCACCGTTCGGCTACCTCGACTGGCTCGGCTGGTTCGGCTACACCGCGGTCGGCAACGTGGTCGGTGGTCTGGTGCTCGTGACGCTTCTGAGGGTGCTGCGCAGCAAGGACCGCATCCAGGAGGAACGGCAGGACGCGGAGGCGTCGTAGCCGCTAGTCGAGTCGGCCCGCCTCGGCCACGCGCAGCACCGCGACGCCCTCCTCGTCGGAGGCCGCGAGGTCCACCTCGACGGTGAAACCCCAATCGTGGTCGCCGGCGGGGTCGTCCAGGATCTGCCGCACCCGCCAGATGTCCTCTTCGCGCTCGATGATCAGCATGGCCGGACCGCGGGCGTCGGCGCCGGTGCCGACGTCGTCGTGCTCGTCGAAGTAGTCGTCGCCGACCTCAGCCCAGCGCTGGGCCGGCCAGCCCGAACCGCGATCGAGTTCCCCGAGTTCGTCCCAGCGTCGACGGGCGAACAACTCCACCCGCCGGAACAGCGCGTTGCGCACCATCGCGGTGAATGCGCGTTCGTTACCGGTCAGCGGTCGCGGCCGGGCGGGCACCGCGACGGGGGCATCGTGGGCCTGGTCGGGACTGGTCAGCTGTTCCCACTCGTCGAGCAGGCTCGAGTCCACTTGGCGGACAAGCTCTCCGAGCCACTCGACGATATCGGTGAGTTCCTCGGTCCTGGCCGCTGCGGGAACCCCGGAGCGCAGCGCCTTGTATGCGTCGGACAGATAGCGCAGCACCGCGCCCTCCGAGCGCGTCAGGCCGTACTCGCTGACGTACTCGCGAAACGTCATCGCGCGTTCCCACATCTCGCGCACCACGGATTTCGGCGACAGCCGGGCGTCGGCCGCCCACGGGTTGCTCTGCAAGTACACCTCGAAGGTGTGCTCGAGCAACTCGGCGAGCGGTTTGGGGTAGGTGACCTCGTCAAGCAGTTCGATGCGTTCGTCGTATTCGATGCCCTCGGCCTTCATCGCGGCCACCGCCTCGCCCCGGGCCTTCTTCAGCTGCGCCGCCAGGATCTGGCGGGGGTCCTCCAGCGTCGCCTCGATCACCGAGACCACGTCCAGCGCAAACGTCTGCGACTCCCGGTCGAGGACGTCGACGGCCGCCAGCGCGAATGTCGACAGCGGTTGATACAACGCGAAATCCGGTGGCAGATCGACCGTCAGCCGGTACCGGCGACCGTCGGCTTCGGGCTCGTCGAGGCGCTCCACCACTCCGGCCTGCAGCAGCGACCGCGCGATGCCGACGGCCTCGCGGATGAGTTGCAGTTGGCGTTTGCGCGGTTCGTGGTTGTCGGTGAGCAGTCGCCGCATCGCGTCGAACGGGTCCCCGGCACGGTCCACGACATCGAGGATCATCGCCGTCGACACCCGCATATTGCTGGCCAACGGCTCGGGAGATGCCTCGATCAGGCGGTTCATCGTCGACTCGCTCCACGGCACGATGCCCTCGGGAACCTTGCGGCGCACCAGCTTTCGGCGCTTCTTCGGGTCGTTGGCGACCTTGGCGAACTGTTTGAGGTTCTCCACCTCGTGGTCGGGTGCCTGCACGACGACGGTGCCCGCCGTGTCGTAGCCGGCACGTCCGGCCCGGCCCGCGATCTGGTGGAACTCGCGGGCATTGAGCAGGCGGGTGCGCACACCGTCGTACTTGGACAGCGCCGAGAACACCACCGTGCGGATCGGCACGTTGATGCCGACGCCTAGGGTGTCGGTACCGCAGATGACCTTGAGCAGACCGGCCTGCGCCAACTGCTCGACCAGCCGCCGGTACTTGGGCAGCATCCCGGCGTGGTGCACGCCGATCCCGTGTCGCACCAACCGCGACAATGTCGAACCGAAGGCCGTGGAGAACCGGAACGCGCCGATGTGCTCGGCGATCGTGGCCTTCTCCTCCTTGGTGCTGACGTTGACGCTCATCAGGGCCTGCGCGCGTTCCAGTGCCGAGGCCTGGGTGAAATGCACGACGTAGATCGGGGCCTGCCGGGTGTCGAGCAGGTCGCCGATCGTCTCGTGCATCGGTGTGGTCGCATACGAGTAGAACAGCGGCACCGGGCGCTGGGCCTCGGCCACCAGCGCGGTGGGTCGGCCGGTGCGACGGGTGAGGTCCGCACGCAGGAAGGTGACGTCGCCGAGCGTGGCCGACATCAGCAGGAACTGGGCGTGCGGCAGTTCCAGCAGCGGCACCTGCCACGCCCAGCCGCGGTCTGGGTCGCCGTAGAAGTGGAACTCGTCGGCCACCACCAAGCCGATGTCGGCCGAAGCGCCCTGCCGCAGTGCGATGTTGGCCAGCACCTCTGCGGTGCAGGTGATGATCGGCGCGTCGGCGTTGACCGCGGCGTCGCCGGTGAGCATGCCGACGTTGTCGGCGCCGAACACGTCGCAGAGCGCGAAGAACTTCTCGCTGACCAGCGCCTTGATCGGCGCCGTGTAGTAGCTGCGCCGGCCATCGGCGGACGCCAGCGCCGCGTAGACCGCCCCGGTGGCCACCAGGGACTTCCCGGAACCGGTCGGCGTCGCCAAGATGACGTTGGCGCCGCTGACCAACCCGATCAGCGCCTCCTCCTGCGCGGGGTACAGGGTGGTGCCGTTGGCTTCGGCCCAGGCCGCGAAGGACGCGAACAGCTCGTCAGGGTCGGAGCCCTTGGCCCGCAACGACAACAGGTCGTCCGGGCCGTCGAGCAGGGGCGCTGTCACCAGATGCGCCGCAACTGCGCGCCCGTCCGTCGATGCCGCAACTGCTCTGCGCGCTGGTCGGCGGTGAGCACCGGGGTTCCGGTGGGCAGGTGCCGCAGCACCTCGCCGACCGGCACCTTGGTCACCGTGGCCTCGGGGAACTGGTCGGCGCGGTAGAACCGGGCCTGCAGGATGCCCCACGGCCAGTGCGCCTTGTCGAGCCAATTGTGCACTCCCGGATCGCGTCTGGACACCACACCGCGAAACCATCCGTCGGGGTCGACGCGGGCCTGCACGTCGTTGAGGCTCGATTGCCGGTTCACCCAGTCCACGGTCGCGAACCGGTCATCGGCCACCAGGATCTGCCAGTAATGGCAGTCGGCGGGCACGGGGAACTCGACGATCAGCGCCTCGTCGTCGGCGATCTCGTAGATGCCGTCGTAGTAGGCCTGCTTGGTGGCCAGCCCGCCGCCCTGCTGAATCCACTGCGACCGCAGCAGAACATTGATTCCGTGGTGTTCCCGGTAGTACCGGACGAGTTCCATGTCGAAGTCGATCATGCCCTTGATCCAGTCGCCCATCTCGGAGAAGCGTCGGGCGATCTCGGCGGGTGTCATGTCTTCACCGGCGTCGTCGAGTCGGTTGATGGCGACCTGCGCGTCGAGTTCGGTGTTCCAGTCGCAGGCGCACTTTCGCATCAGCAGCTTGCCGACGGCGGGGTTCAGCTGCCACCAGTCGCCGTCGTATCCCGCGGGCCGTTCGGCGCTGAGGATCACCCGGAACGAACCGTCCGCACCGAGGGTCAGGTCGTCGAGGTCGCGGGTGATCGCGTCGAACCTCATCAGGTTCTCGACGCTCTTGAGGCTGGTCATCATCCCCGGCGCCTGCTGGGTGATCTCGACGAACCGCACCGTGCCGCGCCTGCCGACGAGTTCGTACACCCCGGCGCCGTCGATCTCGGCGCTCAGGTAGACGTAGTCGGGGTTCGGCCCGCCCTGGTTGCAGGCGAAATTCCACAGCGGCATGAAGACCGGCCGGCGGGTGTCGGTGTAGACGTGACACAGATATCCGCACGCCAGGATCGACAGCGCGAGCTTGTTCATGTCCTGCACCTCGGCCTCGGATGCACCGTCGGGGCGCCAGGTGGCCAGCAGGTGGTCGGCGACGCCCTTGAGCGCCTCCATCTGATCGTCCCAGGTGGGTAGGGTCATGCGGCTATCCCTCCAGCGCCACGTCGAAGCGGCTGATGTAGAAGTCATAGTCGGAACGGATCTGTGCTGCGGTCAGACCGAACTGCTCGGGGGTGTAGCGGTGGATTCCCTTGGCGCCCACGGCGTTGTCGGCCTGCCAGTCGAGGATGGTCTGTTCGACCCCGGGGATCAGGTCCAGGCCGAGCCAGTCGTAGACCCGCCGGATGACGCCCTTCGGGTCGGCGACCAGGTCGCGGTGCGCGACGTCGAGGAACCGGTCCTCGCCGATGCGGGCGCGTTGCGCGATCGCCTGCTCCATGCCTTCGCGCAGGTGCTCGCTGACCTCTTGACCCAGCGCCTGCAGGTCACGTTGGCCCGCGGTGGGCGGGAAGATCGTGGACACCAGGCTGGTGTAGGACGGCACCACCTTGGCCGGGTCACGGTGGGTCATCACGAACCGCGCCTCGGGATACGCCTGTGACAGCGCCTCCAGATGAAACTTGTGGTGCGGGGCCTTGAACAACCACAACTGCGGGGGCCGTTGCGAGCCGAGCAGTTTGACCACCCGCCGGTGGTATCGGTAGGCCTCGGTCAAATTCGCCTGGCGCCACCACTTTCGGTAACCGGCCACGGGCAGCGTCATCTGCTGGCCGTGAAAGGCCATGCCGAGGACTTCGGTGTCCTCCATCGTCGCGTCGATCTCGAAGATGTGCATGACGGCCTGCGCGACGGGGCGGTGCTCGTGCTGACGCAGGAAGGCCCGGCGCCGCGGATCGTCCGCCTCGCGGCCGGCGACCGGCGGTGGCACAGGTTGCTGCTGCTCCCATCCGCGCAGACAACGGAATTGCGGATCCAGCGACAGCAAGTCGGCCAGCGCGGTCGTGCCGGTGCGGGGCAGGCCGTTGATGTCGACAGGGCCCTCGATGGCGACGTCCTCGACCTCGGGATGCCGCGCGTACCAAGCTTCCACCTGCAGGCGATTGACCAGTCGGCGCCGCAGGTCTCCGACGACGGCGGCGTCGGTGTCCGGGTGCAGATCGCCGTCGGTCTCGAGGCTGTGCAGCAGAACCTGCAGGCCGTCACGGAAGTCTCCCGGACCGAAATCGGCGTGACCGCATTGCGTTACGGCTTCCTGCAGCAGTTGGTCAGCCGAGGGGTAGCGCACCGAACTCACCGCTCCTGTACTCGATCGGGGTAGTGATGGGCGGCCATGGCGCGAAATCCGGTGCGCCAGTCCACTCGGCACGGGCCGGTGAGCGAGATGCGTCTGGCGGGATCGCCGACGGACCCGATCGACGCGCCGGGCACGGTCTGGACGCGCAGGTCGGCTGGCACGCCGAGCAACTCGGCGAAGTAGGCCGACCACTGCTGAACCGTCACCGCGACATCACCCGCGAAATTCACGATCGTCGCGGGTGTCGCCGCCGCGTTCAGCAGCGCCTCGATCTGGAGGTTGATGTCGTCGTAGTGGATCGGGCTGTAGGGCAGAGGATCCCATCGGGCGACGACGGGCTGTCCTTCGGCGATGGCCCGCAGGTGCCAGAACGGAAGGCCGCCGCGGTTCCCGTAGGCACTGCCCATCCGCGCGATCGTGACCGGCAGGCCGAATTCGCGTGAGCAGTAGCGCGCCACCGCCTCTTCGGCGATCTTCACGATGGAATACGGCCGCGGGGTGGGCAGTCCGGCGTCTCCGATCGGGTCGTCTTCGCAAAACGGGTGCCACGGGTCGGGGTGCGGGCGGTAGACGGTGATGGTCGACATCACCAGCGCGGCTTTGGCGGTGCGGCAGTGCGACAGCAGCAGGCCGGTGCCTTCGGCGTTGACCCGCAATGCCTGTTCGTAGTCCTCGCTGAAGTCGGCCGCGATGTGCAGCAGGTAGGTGAAATCGGTGGGCAGGCCGCCGAAGTCGGGGTCGCCGAGGTCGACGACGCGGGTGGTGACGCCCAACGCCTCGACTTCGTCGCGGGTGCCCGGATCGGAGAACCGGGCGATACCCCACACGTCGTTGTGTGGTACGAGCGTCTCGGCGATGCCGCAGGCGATGCGCCCGGCAGGCCCGGTGATGAGGATCTTCTCACCACTGAGCATGAACCGACTCCCTTCACCGCTGCGAGACCAGAGTGCCCCATGCTCACACCGATCCGCCGCCGGGTGGCTGTTTCGGTGTCTAAAGTCGCCTGAGCGGGGGTCTACGCGCCGAGGAAGGCCGCGCCGGGTGATGCTGTGAGGATGTCCTCTGCCGACGCCACCACCCACGAGAGCTTCACCGGGCCGTTCCGCGACTCCGGAACGACGCTGGAAATCGCCACACTCGGCGCACTCGACCGCCTGCAGGCCGCGCTGGACCTCGAACCGGCGGGCGTCGACCGATTCCGGGCGGGCAACGAGGCCGACCGGTTCGGCCGGATCTTCGGGGGCCAGTTGCTCGCCCAGGCGATGACGGCGGCGGCCGCGACCGTCGCCGACCACATCCCGCATTCCATCCACGCGTCCTTTGTGCGCGCCGGCGCCTCCGATGTCGCGGTGGACATCGCCGTCGACCGCATCCGTGACGGACGGTCGATGTCCACCCGGCAGGTCACGGTGGGACAGGGTGGGCGCACGATCCTGACCGCGACGGTGTCGTTCGAGGACAGTCCGGAGGGGCCGGCCGACGCCGAGCCGACGCCCGACCCGGAGTCGCTTCCGCTGTTGCAGCACTGGGCTGGGCAGGCCCCGCCGCAGCTGGCCCACGCCGCACGCACCTGGATCGACACCCCGCCGCCGCTGGAGATGCGCATCGCCGAAGCGCCCACCTTCTTCGGCGGCGCCCAGGCGCCGGGTGAACGCAGCCACTGGATGCGGCTGCCACGCGATGTCGGCGACGAGCCGGGCATGCACCGGTCGCTGCTGACCTACGCCAGTGACTACCTGCTGCTGGACATGGCCCTGCGCAGTCACCCCGACCCGGTCAGCTACGGCACGCACATGGGCATGACCCTCGACCACGCCGTCTGGCTGCATCGGCCCGTGCGGTTCGACGGCTGGCATCGCTACACCCAGCGGACCGTGGCCACCGGCGGTCACCGCGCGCTGGTGCTCGGGAGCATCGCCGATGCGGCCGGACGCGTGGTGGCCAGCACGGCCCAGGATGTGCTGGTTCGCCCGATGACCACCTGACCCCGGAGAACCTCGTGAGACAGCCCACCCATCCACTCTTCGAACATCGTTGGCCCGAAGGGGAATTCCGGCTCTTCCAACTGGGGTTCGTCGTCTCCGATCTGATGAGCGCCGCAGCGCGCTGGGTGCAGGTGTTCGGCGTGGGGCCGTTTCACGTCATGCCCCGTTCACAGAGCACCTGCCGCTACCGGGGCGTCGACGCCGTCATCGACATCCACATCGCGGTCGCCCAGGCCGGACCGGTGCAGATCGAGCTCATCCAGGACTACACGCCGGGTGACTCGGTGTTCGGTGAGATGGCGAAGCGGCAGCGCGGCAACGCATTCGGGCTGCACCAGGTATCGACGCTCACGCAGAGCTACGACGCCAAGGTGGCGCAGTATCTCGACAGGAACTACCAGTTGGCCTGCGAGATGACGACTCCCGGCCAGCGGGTGGCCTTCATCGACACGTTCGACGAGTTCGGCTTCTTCACCGAGATCGTCGAGGAGAAACCCAGCTTTCAGACCAACCTCGCGAAGATCGCGCAGACCTGCGAACGCTGGGACGGCACCGACCCCATCCGCATCCTGCGCCGCGACGGCTACCGCGTCCCCGAGGACCAGCACGGTGAAGCCGACCGGTGAGTGGCGCCAACCGCGGCGACCCGCTAATTTTCCCGGAGTGAAATACTCCGCTGCGCGCGCAGCCTTCCGCTGGATCACACCCAGGCTGACCGTGGCGGTGGTCGCCGTCGCCGGTCTGGTCGCCGGCCCCGTCACCGCGGTCCCCGATCTCCAGGTGCGGCTGGCCAGCGAGGCGAACCCGCTGGCAGGCGCGCCGTTCTACGTCAATCCCGCGTCGGTGGCGATGCGCGCCGCGCAGAAGGCCGATCCGCCCAGTCCGGAATTGAGCCTCGTCGCCAACACGCCACAGGCGTACTGGATCACCCCCGGCCCCTCGGCAGCCACGGTGGCGAAGTACACCGGCGACGCGGCGGCGGCGGGCGCCATCCCGGTTCTCTCCATCTACGGCATCCCGCACCGCGACTGCGGCCACTTCGCCGCGGGAGGGATGGGTTCGGGCGCGCAGTATCGCGAGTGGATCGACGGAATCGCCGCCGGCGTGGGCGGTGCGCGAGCGGCGATCATCGTCGAACCCGACGCGCTGGCGATGGCCGACTGTCTTTCGGCCGATCAGCGTCAGGAACGCTTCGAGCTGATCCGCTACGCCGTCGACGCGCTGACCAGCAATCCGGCCGCGGCCGTCTATGTCGACGCCGGGCACCTGCGCTGGCACAGCCCCGAAGAGATGGCCTCCCGGCTCAACCAGGCCGGTGTGGACCGCGCACGTGGGTTCGCCGTCAACACCGCGAACTTCTTCACCACCGAGGACGAAATCGGCTATGGCGAAGCCATTGCGGGGCTCACCAACGGTTCGCACTACGTGATCGACACGTCGCGCAACGGCAACGGCCCGGCGCCCGAATCGCGCCTGGACTGGTGCAACCCGCCGGGTCGGGCGCTTGGGGTTGCGCCTACCACGGCCACCGCCGGCCCGCACGCCGACGCCTACCTGTGGATCAAACGTCCCGGCGAATCCGACGGCACCTGCGACAAGGGCGACCCGCCCGCGGGCACCTTCGTCAATCAGTACGCCATCGATCTGGCGCGCAACGCGGGGCGCTAGAAAGGCCTCACCGAGTGCGGTGGTGGCCGCTGTGGAAAAATTTTGACCATGCCCCTATCACGACTGGTGTCCGCATGTGTACTCGTCGCGGTCAGCGGCGTCGTGCTGACCGGTTGTTCGGCGTTGTCGAACAAGAAGGCGCACAGTGCCGAGGCGTCGAGCTCACCGACCACGGTGACCACACTTCGAACCGAGGCACGCAGCCCGGCGCCCAACCCGCCGCCGTCGACCACCGAGGTACCGCCCACCCGCGAGGTGTCGCTGGCCATCGATGACCGTTTCGAACTCGGTGAGATCATCATCGACAGCACCGGACGCACCCTGTATGCGTTTTCCCAGGACTCCGTCAACGAGCCCACCTGCTATGACGCCTGCGCCGACACCTGGCTGCCGGTGCTCGCGAAGGGCGATCCGGCGGGCACCATCGGCATCGACGTGGCATCGGTGGACGCTGTCCCGCGCCGCGACGGTGGTGATCAGGTGACGTACAAGGGAATTCCGCTCTATCGATACGCCGGTGACCACACCGACCGGGACGCCAACGGGCAGGGCCTGGACATGTTCGGCGGGGTGTGGCACGTGCTGACCAAGGACGGCCAGCCGCTGGCCTGAAGGGAATAGCCTGGACCACACGGGCGTTGTCGCGCCTGAGGACGGCAGTGAGGTGCGGGCATGGAATTCGGTATTTCGACCTTCGTCAACGACGACACCATCGACACGGTCTCCCTGGCACGCGCGATCGAAGAGCGCGGCTTCACCGCACTGGCGGTCGCCGAGCACACCCACATCCCCGCGAGCAGACAGTCGCCCTACCCGATGGGCGGTGACCTGCCCAGCATCTACTACCGCACGCTGGACCCGTTCGTCACGCTGGCCGCCGCGGCGGCCGTCACCTCCCGCGTCGAGCTGATCACCGGCATCGCCCTGCTGATCCAGCGCGATCCGATCATCACCGCCAAAGAGGCCGCCAGCATCGACCTGATCTCGGGCGGGCGGTTCACGTTCGGCGTCGGCGCGGGTTGGAACCTCGAGGAGATGCGCCACCACGGCACCGACCCGAAGACGCGCGGCGCACTGCTCGACGAGCGCATCGAAGCCGTCAAGGCGCTGTGGACCACCGAACCCGCCGAGTACCACGGCCGCTTCGTCGATTTCGATGCGTCCTATCTGCGGCCCAAGCCGGTGCAGAAACCGCACCCGCCCATCCTGATCGGCGGGGATTCCGACGCCACCGTCAAGCGCGTGATCCGTCACCGGGCCGGCTGGATCTCCAACCCCCTGCCGGTGAAGCGGCTGACCAAGCGCATCGAGCAGATGCGTGGCGGCGCAGACCACGACGTGCCGCTGACCACGTTCGGCACCCCGATCGATGCGGACTACTGGCAGGCCATGGAACAGCTGGGGTACCGGCAGGCGAACCTGCTGCTGCCGACGAAACCGCGTGACGAATCGCTACGCCTGCTCGACGAGTACGCCGAGGCGGTCGCCAAGTACCGCGGCTGAGCGTGCGCTCGGGTCGGTTAGAGGTCCCGCTGTTTCTCGACAGGTGTCGACTTTCTATCGTGGCTGAATGAGCAATGACGCTGATGCCGAGCGGGTCGGTGAACTGGCGCGCGGAGTCGTCGCCGACCACGACCCCAAGAGCGTGCCCGTCGAGGAATTCCTGGGCGCCTGCTACGACGCCGGCTTGTCGTGGGTGCACTTCCCGGAAGGCCTCGGTGGCCTGGGAGTCTCTCGCGGTCTGCAGGCCGTCGCCGACCGCATCCTGCAGGGCGCGGGCGGCCCGGTGCCGCTGGGACTCAATCCGATGGGCTACGGCATGGCCGCGCCCACGATCCGCGAGCACGCCCTGACCGACGACGTCAAGCGGCAGTGGCTGCGGCCGCTGGCCACCACCGAGGATCTGTGGTGTCAGTTGTTCTCCGAACCGGGCGCCGGGTCCGACCTGGCCGGTCTGGCCACCTCTGCGGTGCGCGACGGGCACGACTGGGTGATCAACGGCCAGAAGGTGTGGACCAGCCTGGCGCACCGGGCGCGGTGGGGGCTGCTGCTCGCCCGCACCGACCCGGATGTGCCCAAACACAAGGGGCTGACGTACTTCGTCATCGACATGCACGGCGCAGGAGTCGAGACCCGGCCGCTGCGCCAGATGACCGGCCAGGCCGAGTTCAACGAGGTGTACTTCGTCGACGCCCGCATCCCGGACAAGCACCGCCTCGGTGATGTCGGCAACGGCTGGAGCGTGGCGATGACCACGCTGATGAACGAACGCACCGCCCTGGGCGGCAGCGGCAGTCGACGCGGGGCGGGCACCATCGCCGACGCCACCGGGCTGTGGGCGTCGCGGCCGCAGCGTCAGACCGCGGTGCTGCGGGACCGGTTGACGCAGTTGTGGTTGCGTTCGGAGGCGCAGCGGCTGACGGCCGAACGGTCCCGCGCCACCGCCACGGTCGGTGGTCCCGGGCCGGAGGGATCGATCGGCAAGCTCGTCGGCGCGGAACTCAACCAGGACATCTATCAGTGGTGCATGGATTTCCTTGGGCCCGAGGGACTTCTGTACCACGGATACGAGCTGGGCGCCGCGGGCGAGCGGGACCGGCAGGGCGTCATCCAGCAGCGGTTCCTGCGCAGCCGCGCCAACACCATCGAAGGCGGCACCTCCGAGGTGATGCGCAACATCCTCGGCGAACGCATCCTCGGGCTGCCGGGCGATTTGCGGGCCGACGCGGGCATGCCGTGGAAGGAGGTTCCCCGTGGCTGAGTACAGGTTCACCGACGAACAGAACCAATTGCGGGACGCGGTGCGGAACTTCAGCGCCGAGCACTTCTCCGAAGACAAAGTCCGCGCGTCGATGGAGTCCGACCCGCCGTTCGATCCGAAGGTCTGGGCGCGGCTGGGTGCCGAACTGGGCGTGCTGGGGTTGTCGGTGCCCGAGGCCGACGGCGGCGTCGGCGGCACCCTGGTCGATCAGGCCGTCGCGATCGAGGAACTCGGCGCGCGGCTGGCGTGCGGACCGCTGTTCGGCACCGTGTACCTGGCGATTCCGGCGCTGGTCGCCGCCTCCTCCGGTGCCGTGCGCGACGAGTTGCTCGGCGACCTCGTCGACGGTCGGCGCAGTGCGGCGGTGGCGGTGGTGGACCGGGCGGGCGTCTTCGACGCGGATGCGACGACGGTGACCGCATCGGGTGGCGCGTTGTCCGGCACGGTCACCGCGGTGGTCGACGGCGGCGCTGCCGACGTCCTGCTGGTCGCTGCGCGCGGATCCGACGGTGTGGCCCTGTACGCGGTCGACGCCACGGCCGCCGGGGTGCAGCGCACACCGCTGGCCACGCTCGACCTCACCCGCCCGGCGGCGAACGTCACGTTCTCCGAGGCGCCCGCGCGCCGGATCGCAGGCCCGGACGGCTCCGCGCGAATCCTCGACCACGCACTGCAGGTCGGCGCGGCATTGCTGGCCGTCGAACAGGTCGGCGCCGCACAGCATCTGCTCGACCTGTCGGTGGAGTACGCCAAATCGCGGCTGCAGTTCGGCAGGCCGATCGGATCGTTTCAGGCGGTCAAGCACCGCCTGGCGAATCTGCTGGTCGACGTCGAACATGCGAGATCCACGGCCTATCACGCGATTTGGGCGTTGACCGACGGCTCCGACGATCCGGCGTTGGCGACCAGCATCGCGCAGGCGGTGTGCTCGGCGGCCCTGACCCACGTCGCCAACGACACCATCCAGGTGCACGGCGGCATCGGGTTCACCTGGGAGCACCAGGCCCACCTGTACTACAAGCGCGCCGCCACGGACGCCGCACTGCTCGGCAGCGCCGAGGAGCACCGCGACCGGGTCGCGGCCATGGTGCTCGACGGCGCCGAGGCCGACGCCGTGCCGCGGGTGGCCGACGGCCTGCAGGGCTGACCCGACGCGGCCCGGCCGCGATCCCTGCTGTCGCCCACCGGCGTTCGTTATCGTGGACGTTCCGAGGTGGTGAGGTGGTCGGTGGTAAGCATCAGGGACGTGGCCGCGGCCGCGGGGGTGTCACCGACCACGGTCTCGCACGCCCTGAACAACCGCGGCCGCATCGCCGAGGAAACCCGCCTGAAGGTCCTCGAAGTGGCCGGCCAGCTGGGCTATCAGGCCAATGCCCACGCCCAACAGCTGGTCACCCGGCGCAGCCGGATCATCGCGATCCAGATGCCCGAGGTCGGCGAGACACCCGGCCCCGCGCTGCCGCTGTCCGCCTACTTCCTCGAACTGATCAACGGCGCCGCGGCGGCCTCCGACAGTGCCGGCTATGCGCTGGTGGTGACGCCGTCGGGAGCTAAGGCCGGCATCCTGAGCAGCTTTTCCATCGACGGCGCGATCGTGGTCGACCCGCAGGGCGACGAAGCGGTGTTCAGCACCGGCGCCCCGGTCGTCACCGTAGGTGTCGCCCTGAGCAGCACCCATCACACCCTGGCCGTCGACAACGATCACGCCGACGCGGCCCGTGTCGTGCTGGACCACTATCGGAGCCTCGGCTTTCGCCGCCCAGCCCTGGTCGCTGACGACAGCCACCGCTCCTACGTGCACGACGTCGTTGCCGGCTACCGGGGCTGGGTCGCCGAACACGGGGTCGCCGAGACGATCGTCACGTTGAGCTCGGTCGAGAGAACTGCCGTCGACGGCGTCATCACACAACTGGTCAGCGCCCGGATCGACGCGGTATACGCCAGTTCCGACGATCTGGCCCTTGCGCTGCTCGACGCCGCGTCACGGGCCGGCCTGCGCATCCCGGAGGAGTTGGCCATCGCATCGGCGGTGGACAGTCGATCGCTCACCCTCACCTCACCGCAGGTCTCGGCGACGAATCTGTTCCCGTACCAGACCGGCGCGACGGCCGCCGAACTGCTGATCGAGCGACTCGAGGACGGCTCGCAGGTCACCGGCACCCGGATGATCCCGACCCGGTTGATGGTGCGGGCCTCCACCGCGGGCGCCAAGGTCTGATTCGCGCGCATCTTGTGTGATGTGCTTGACAGCCATGTCGAATCGTGACTACGGTCACTCGGCATTGGTGCCAAAACCATTTGGCACATAACCGCAATACGAAGAACCGAGCGCCCGGGTCAAGCCGGGACGAGAGACTCACGACGAAGTGCCAAAACGTTTTTGCAAGGAGGATCTTGTGCCAGACGTTCGGGAGCGAGAGCGAGCCAATCGCGCAGCGGTCGACGCACTTCTGGCCGCCGACCCCGTGCTGGTGGGTGTCGAGAGCGCGGCCACGGCGATGGCGCTGCCCCGCACGACGATCCTGACGTCGGGGCCGACGATGCCGTTCGGTTCCTACACCGGAGGCCAGCGGGCGGCGATCATCGGCGGCGCGCTGTACGAAGGGCTGGCATCCGACGAAGCAGCCGTGGTCGCCGCCTTCGAACGCGGCGACATCGCGGTGCGGGGCTGTCAGGAGTTCGGCTGTGTCGGGTCCCTGGCCGGGGTCACCACCGCGTCGATGCCGGTCGTGGTGGTGGCCGACGCGGGCAGCGGCGAACGCGCCTACTGCACCCTCTACGAGGGCGACAGCGCCGACCGGCTGAACTACGGCACCTACACCGATGCCACCCGCCGGAATCTGGAGGATCTGCGGCTGCGGGTCGCGCCCGCCCTGGACGTGCTGGTGAAGGCGCAGGCCGAGCCGTTGCGGCTCAAGCCGATCATGTCGCGAGCCCTGACGATGGGCGACGAGCTGCACAGCCGCAACGCCGCCGCCACACTGCTGTTCTTGCGGAGGCTTCTGGTCGGCGCGAAGGAGCTGGGGTCCGGCTTCGACGCCGCGCTGGAATCGCTGTGCGACGACTACTTCTTCTTGCGGCTTTCGATGGCGGCCAGCAAGGTGATGGCCAACGCCATGCGGGGTTTCGAGGGTTCCAGTGTGGTGACGGCGATGGCCTTCTCGTGCGCGCAGTTCGGCATCCAGACCTCCGGCACCGGAGACACCTGGTTCACCGGTCCGCTGCCCACCTTCGACGCGTATCGGATCGAATCCGGCTACGGCGTCGAGGACATCGAGTTCATGGGCGGCGAGAGCATCATCACCGAGGTGATCGGTCTGGGCGGGCTTGCGCAGGCGGCCGGCCTGCCGCTGTTCCGCTCCAGCGGGCGAGACGTCTCCGCGATGATCGCGCGGACCACCGCGATGTACGAGATCACCGTGGCGGAGAGCCCTGACTTCTTGATCCCGGTGCTGAATTACCGGGGCGCACCTTTGGGCCTCGATGTCGAGAAGATCGTCAACCGACCGGACGTGAGGCCGTTCCTCGACATCGGAATCGCCGGACGCTCCGGTCGCCAGATCGGCGGGGGTGTCGCCAGGGCGCCCATCGAACCGTTCACCGACGCGTGGGAGGTACTGGCCGCGACGTGAGTGGACCAACGGACCGGAAGTCGGCGTTTCCCTTGTAATTTTGGTAAACCGAAGGAACCACACCATGGAAAAACTGGCAGACGACACAGCCGGGGGACCGGTGGCGACGAAAGTCGACGCCGTCGGCAAGGTCGAAAGTTACGGGATCGAGTACATCCCCGACGAGGACAGGCATTCCCGCCCGCGAAATCTGCTGTTCATTCTGTTCGGCGGAAGCATGACATTCGGGATCATCGTGATCGGCTGGGTGCCGGTCTCGCTGGGCCTGGGCTGGTGGGCGTCTGCCAGCGCGATCGTCGTCGGTTCGGCGATCGGCGCCACGCTGATGGCGCCGATGGCGCTGCTCGGTCTGCGAAGCGGCAGCAACAATCCGGTCGCCAGTGGCGCGCACTTCGGCGCGCTGGGACGAATGATCGGTTCGACGCTGGGCATCACCGCCGACATCGTGTTCGCCGCGCTGTGTATCTGGGCGGCCGGAGAGGTTCTGGCGCGCAGCGTCGTCCGCATCTTCGGTATCGAAAGTCAGACCACCACGGTGGCGCTGCTGATCATGGCCTACACCATCGTGGCGATCGTGATGACCGTGATCGCCGTGATGGGTCACGCCAACATGGTGACATTCACCAAATGGATGATCCCCACCGCGGGCACCATCATGATCACCTACCTGTTCGTCGCGGCGCCCAACTTCAACCCCAACTACGCGGGCGGCGATTACGCGCTCGGCAGTTTCTGGCCGACCTGGATCCTGGGCATGCTGGCCTGTGCCGGAACCGTCAACTCGTATGGACCCTATGTGGGCGACTGGACCCGGCACATCTCCACCAAGAAGTTCAATCCCCGTCGCTCCGTCGCCGCGGCCTGGGTCGGTGGATTCTTCGGGATGGGCGGCGCGTTCATGTTCGGCGCGTACACCGCGGTCACCTTCAAGGACCCCCTCAACGCCTACGCGACCGAGTTCGCCAACAACGTTCCGTTCTGGTTCCTGTTCTTCGCGCTGTACCTGGCGTTCATCCCCGGCACCGCGCAGGCGGTGATCAACATCTACAACATGGGTTTGGACTTCTCCTCGATCGTTCCCGGTCTGAGCCGCGTGCGGGCCACGATCTACCTGTCGATCGTGTCGACCGTGCTGGTGTTCATCGGCGCGTTCTATCAACAGCTTTCGGCGATCGTCAGCTCGTATCTGGCGATCCTGATCGTGCTGGGCGCCCCCTGGAGCATCATCAACCTGATCGGCTACTTCAACAACCGCGGCTACTACGACCCCGATTCGCTGCAGGTCTACAACCGCGGCCAGATGGGTGGCCGGTACTGGTCCTCGGCCGGGCTGAACCACCGCGCCGTGATCGCCTGGCTGGCCGCCGTCGGCACCGGACTGCTGTTCATCAACACCGGCTGGTACGCCGGTCCGGGGACGAAGTTCTTCGAAGGGGCCGACATCGGGTTCGTGGTGGCGATCCTCGTCGGCGTCACCGTCTATCTGGCCTTCCTGAGATGGAACCCCGAGCCCGCCTACACCTTCGGGCCGGGCGGCGCGCGGATCGCCAGCGCCCCGCCGGAGCGTTACGGCGATTTCATGCCCATTCAGGAAATGGACATGAGCAAGGTGCGCTTTCGCCTCGGGTGACCCCGACAAACAGCGCAATGGCAACTGTACGAACGTCATAGAAGAGAAGGTACGAAAAGCATGGATACACTGAGGCCGCTCGATCCCGCGCACAACGAAACCGCAAAGCAGTTGGCCGCCAAAGGGGTCCGCTATGTCACCGCAGCGTGGGTGGACATCCTTGGCAGGTCGCGCGCCAAGAGTCATCCCGTGGACCTGTTGCCCGAACTGCTGGCGGGATTCGCCCGCTACACCCCGCGGGGCATCAACGGCATCGGGGTGATGGATCCGGTCGAGGAGGAGGTCACGGCGCTGCCCGACCTCGACACGCTGACGGTGCTGCCGTGGGACACCCGGTTCGCCTGGATGGCTTCGGACATGTGGTCAGACCGTGGCGAGTCGTTTCCGTTGTGCCCCAGGTCGATTCTGAAGCACCAGATCGAGCGTGCCGCAAATGAGGGCTACCGGTGCACGTTGGGCATCGAGCCCGAGTTCTACGTCTACCGGCCCGAGGATCTCACGTCGGCGGGTTTCGGTGAACTGACCGCCACCGGCGCCATCGAACCCAGCCCGGCTTACGACGTCGAGACGATGTATGACGTGTCGGAGTTTCTCGACGACGTGGTCGTGACGATGAAGCAGATCGGCCTGGAGGCGTTCGCCATGGGCGCCGAGGGCGGTGTCGGCCAGTTCGAGATCGACTTCTACTACAAGGATCTGCTCGAAATGGCCGACCGGGTCACGCTGTTTCGGCTGCTGGTGCATCAGGTCGCCAAGAAGCACGGGCTGGCCGTCAGCTTTATGCCAAAACCTTTTGCCAACCTGTGGGGTTCGGGCGCACACTTCAACCTCGGGCTCTACGACGTGAACAATCCGGGAGAAAGCGTGCTGCGGCTGGGCGGGTCCAGCGTGTGCGGCGAGGACGAGTGGTCCAAGGAGTCGAAGTACTTCGTGGGCGGGCTGCTCAAGCACGCGCGTGCGCTCACGGCGATCACCAACCCCCTGGTGAACTCGTACAAGCGGCTGACCCCGCGCCTCGTCGACGGTTCGGTGTCGTGGGCGCCGATCAAGATCGCATACGGGCCGAACAACCGCTCGTGCATGATCCGGCTGCCCGAGAACCGCCCGGCCATCGAGGTCCGCAATCCCGACGCCTCGGCCAACGTCTACCTCGCCGGCGCGTTCCTGTTGGCCGCGGGCCTGGACGGGATCGCCAACGAGATCGATCCCGGGCCCGAGATGACCGACCTCGCCTCGGAGCACTCCGATATCGAACGGCTGCCCCGCACCCTGCTCGAGGCCGTCGAGGCCTTCGAGGACGACGAGTTGAGCCACGAGGTGTTCAGCGAGGACTTCATCAAGGACTACGCCGAGACCAAGCGTGCGGAGTGGGAGAAGGACCACCTGCCGGTCGGCGACGCCGAAAGGGCAGATCACTTGGTGTACTTCTAGCCCCATACGTCTGGCCGGGCTCGCGTAACTGTGATCCCCCCAACATGTGGCGGGCCCGGTCAGACCTTCTCTGTGGTGACGAAGCTGTAGGGAACGGTGAACGATGACGGTGATTGCAGAAGACTGGTTGGAAGGACTGGTGGACGAGGTCCGGCCGTGCCTGGACCGCGGCGCGGTTTCGGGATATCTGCCTGAGCTTCGCACCGCGCGCGCCGACGAGCTCGCCGTCGCCATCGACCTTGGCGCCCAACAGTTTCTGACCGCCGGCGCGCACGACGCCACATTCTCGATGCAAAGCGTCGTGAAGGTCTTCACGCTTGTGCTGGCGTTACACCATCGAGGCGAGCGGTACGTCTTCGAGCGCGTGGGCTGCGATCAGGGCATCGGCTCGTACAACTCGCTGGAGACTTTCGTCGAGGGCTCCGGGGTGCCGGTCAACCCGTTCGTCAACGCCGGCGCTCTGGTGATCGTGGACATGCTGCCCGGCGACGACCCGGACACCCGGGCCAAGTACGTCGTCGACTTCGTCCGCGCGTTGGCGCGAAACCCCACGATCGAGGTGAACACCCGGATGGCGCGGTCCGAATTCGAACTCGCGGACCGCAACCGGGCGCTGGGATACTTCCTGCGCAGTCAGGGCCTCGTCTCGACCGGGGTGGAAGAACTGCTGTGGGCGTACTGCCAGATGTGCGCCATCGAGGTCGACGTCGTCGACCTGGCGCGGGCCGGCCGGGTGCTGGCCGACACCTGCGACGTCGAGGTCGACGGCCGACGGCTGCGGGCTTCGCACCTGAGACTGGTTCGTCGGCTCATGCTGTTCGCCGGCATGTACGAGGCGTCCGGTCAATACGCGTGCGATGTCGGAATACCGGCGAAATGCGGGGTGTCCGGCGCGATGATCGGTGTCGTGCGCAACCGGATGGGCATCGGAATCTACGGTCCCGCACTCGATCCGTCCGCCAACAGCATCGGTGGGCTGCGCTTGATGCGGTTCCTCTCGGAGAAACTCGACATCGACTGACGGCCCGCGAAGGCCGCCGCGACCGCCAGGACCGCGGCGCCGGCCAACGCGGTGACCAGAATCGAAGTGGTGTCGGCAAGCCGTACCGCGATTCCGATCAGCGCCCAGATGAGCACCAGCGCATAGGCGATATCCCTGTGGCGCAGGGTCATCAGCAACCCGAGCACGGCCGCCGCCGCCACCATGATCACGCCCCAGGTCGGCTCGGAGAGCCCGAAGCCCGACCATCCCGCGTTGTCCAGGGTGATCGTCGCGTTGGCGATGGTGGCCACCGAGATCCAACCCAGATACACCCGGAACGGAATGTGCACCGTCCACCGCTCCAGCGTCGAGGTGGGTGGGCGCTCGGCCTGCAGGCGGTAGATGACGATCAGTGCGCCCAACAACACGGTCATCAGCAGCATGCTGAGCGCGAACCGGTTGTGGTGCCAGGCGAACAACCAGCAGCAGTTCGCCGCGGCGGTCAGCAGATACCAGGGTGCGACGGCCCTGGCGGCACCGCTGTCGGAACGGCCCTTCGCCACCGTCAGGCACAGGTAGACGCTGTAGCCGAGCAACCCGAGGTAGATCACGCTCCAGATGGAGAACACGTATCCGGCCGGTACGAAGTAGACCTCGAAGCGCCGGGTGACGTCGCCGGTGGTCTGCCCGTTGATGGGCAGGCCGTTGGCCAGATAGTTGACGACCAGTGTGGCCGCGGTCGCCAGACCGACAAGGATGGGCCACAACCACGTCGATATGGTCGGACGATCGGCGGTCGGGCTGACCATGGGGCGCTCCTCGGGTTCGGGGCTCAACGCGGATTACATGCCCGTTCCCGACGAATTCGAACCACTATCGCCCGCGGGTCAGTTGCCGAAGCCGGCCTTGCGCAACGCCTCTGCCATCGACCCTCCGGAAGCATCGGCCGCCGGCCGTCGAGAGTTCTGGCCGCCACCCTTGCGGCGGGGAGTTCCGCGGTCGGGCCGCTTGCCCTTCTCGGTCGGGCTGTCGTTGAGCCGCAGGCTCAATCCGATACGTTGGCGCTCCACATCGACGTCGACCACCTTCACCCGCACCACCTGACCGGAGCGCACCACCTCGTGGGGGTCGGACACAAACCGATCCGCCATCGCCGAGACATGCACGAGACCGTCCTGGTGCACACCGATGTCGACGAACGCGCCGAACGCCGCGACGTTGGTGACCACACCTTCCAACACCATCCCGACCTTCAGATCGGTCACCTTCTCCACCCCCGCGGCGAACGTCGCGGTGGTGAACGCCGGCCGTGGGTCCCGGCCGGGCTTTTCCAACTCGGCGAGGATGTCGGTGACGGTGGGAAGGCCGAACCGGTCGTCGGCGAAGTCGGCGGGCCGCAGCGACCGCAACGCCCGCTCGTTGCCGATCAACTCGGTCAGCGTGACACCCGAACGGTCGAGGATGCGGCGGACCACCGGGTACGCCTCGGGATGGACACCGGATGCGTCGATGGGGTCGTCGCCGTCGCGGATCCGCAGGAAGCCCGCGCACTGTTCGAATGTCTTGGCGCCCAACCGGGGTACCTCCAGCAGGGCTTTTCGGTTGCGGAACGGGCCGGTCTGGTCGCGGTGGGTGACGATCGCCTCGGCCAACGACTCCGACACCCCCGACACCCGCGCCAGCAGCGGTACCGACGCGGTGTTGAGGTCGACGCCGACTGCATTGACGGCGTCCTCGACGACCGTGTCCAGACTGCGAGCCAACGTGCCCGGCGCCACGTCGTGCTGGTACTGCCCGACGCCGATCGATTTCGGGTCGATCTTGACCAGTTCGGCCAGCGGATCCTGCAGCCGTCGCGCGATCGACACCGCCCCGCGCAGCGTCACGTCGAGGTCGGGTAGTTCGTGCGCCGCATAGGCGGAGGCCGAATACACCGAGGCCCCGGCCTCGCTCACCAACGCCTTCGCCGGGGCGGCGCCGCCGGCGGCCAGGATGTCGGCGATGAGTTCGGCGGCCAGCGCGTCGGTCTCGCGTGACGCGGTGCCGTTGCCGACGGCGATCAGTTCGACGCCGTGGCGGGCGACCAGCGCCGCCAGTACTGCCTTGGCCGAATCCCATTGCCGCTGTGGTTGATGCGGATAGATGGTGGCGGTGTCGACCACTTTGCCGGTGCCGTCGACGACGGCCACCTTGACGCCGGTGCGGTAGCCGGGGTCGAGACCGAGAGTGGCGCGGTTGCCCGCGGGCGCGGCCAGCAGCAGGTCCTTCAGGTTCTTGGCGAACACCGCGACGGCGTCCTCCTCGGCGCGCCTGCGCAGCCGGATGCGCGCGTCGACCTTTGCCGCGATCATGAGCTTGATACGCCACGCCCACTCGACGGTGCCGGCCAGCCACGGCGTCGCGGGCGCGGTCGCGGTCATGTCGACGTCGAGGGTCTGCGCGATCATCGCGTGGTAGCCGGCGTCGTCGCCACCGTCGAAATTCAGCGCGAGGATCTCCTCCTTCTCGCCTCGCAGCACGGCGAGCACACGGTGCGACGGCATGCTCTCCAGCGATTCGCCGAACTCGAAGTAGTCGCGGTACTTCTGTGCCGCTGCGCTTTTCGCCACCTCCAGCGTCCAGGGCTCGGTGCGCAGCGAGCCGGCTTTCCAGAACTTCTCCCGGATCGCGCCCACCAGTTCGGCGTCCTCGGACGCCCGCTCGGCGAGGATGTGCCGCGCGCCGTCGAGTGCGGCGTCGGCGTCGGCGACGTCACCGGAGACGAACTCCGCGGCCGCCTGCGCCGGAACGAGGGAAGGATCGGCGAGCAACCGGTCGGCCAGCGGCTCGAGTCCGGCCTCGCGGGCGATCTGCGCCTTGGTCCGCCGCTTCGGCTTGTACGGCAGGTAGATGTCCTCGACCCGGGATTTGGTGTCGGCGGCCAGCAGCGCGGCCTTCAACTCGTCGGTGAGCTTGCCCTGCTCCTCGATCGAGGCCAGCACCGCGGCGCGGCGGGCGTCGAGCTCACGCAGATATTGCAGACGTTCCTCGAGAGCCCGCAACTGGCCGTCGTCGAGGCTACCGGTCACCTCTTTGCGGTACCGGGCGATGAACGGCACGGTCGCGCCGTCGTCGAGCAACCGAACGGCCGCGGCGACCTGCGTTTCGGCGACCGCCAATTCCTCAGCAAGACGGGCGTTTACAGACTTCACGAGGTGGTTCTGTGACACGCGCAGACTCTACAACCCGGCCCCGACGGGTCAGCGCCGCAGGGGTGCGGCGGCCTCGAACGCCGCGGCCTTGCCGTCCGACTGCCACCGCAGCCAGTTCTCCCACCGCCTCAGGTTGGCCCGCTGCCACCAGTGGTCCACCCGCACCGAGGCGCGCCGCGCCAGCTCCAACGCGAGGATGACCGGCGACCGCAACAACAGCAACGCGATCCCAGCCGCCGCCGACGGCAGCCGATAGCGGCGGCGGTTCCACGGCAGCATGTAGAGCCCGAGGTAACCGGCCTGCACACGGTAGTGATACTCGGCGCGCAGCCGCGCCAGGCCGCGATGTGTCGGCGCGGGCGCGAAGGCGGGCACGAACGACTCGACGAGCTCGCGGCCGGTGTCACCGCTGTCGTAGCTGCGCGCGGCGTCGGCCATCAGCAGGATCCGCCAGGCGTCGGTGACGGTTTCGGGAAAGTAGCCGTGGCACCGTACCCCGACGAGGTGGCCGCAGTAGCGGTTGAAGTGCAGCACCGCGCGCATCTCGTGCGGCGAGGTCAGATGCCCGAGCAGGTAGAGGCCGAACGCGGGGGCGACGCTCCCGCCGAGCAGTGTCAGCAGCATGGCCGACTGGCTGATCGGCAGCCCCCACCGCTGGGCATCCCACTCGGGGTGCGACTTGACCCGCTCGCGCACGCTGACGTGCATGACCCGCACGTGCAGCGAGATGTTGCGGGCCGGTGTGCCCGGGGTGAGGATCGCGCCAGGTCGGCAGACCTCGATCCACCACCGCGAGGTCTCCAGGTAGCGGTGCAGGGCCCGTTGCCCCGCGTAACCACCCGACAGGGAGAGCGGCACGGCCAACCAGCCCTCGGTGTAGGTGTCGTTGGTGCCGGCGTTGCCCAACGCTCCGAGCGCGTAGGCCCAGCGCCGCCATACCGCGGCGCCTTGCTCGACCAGGTCCGCGTCGACCCATTCGGGCAACTGCTCGAACTCTTCGAACAACGCCCGCATCGATTCGGGCGCCTCGGGGACGTTGTCGATGCCGTCGCGCTGGGCCCGCTCGACGAGTTCGCGGGCCTTCTTGGCGCCGAGTGCCCCGTGGTAGGTATCGGCGACGAACCGTTCCGCCACCGGATCGCCCTCGTCGAGGCCGGCGATGAACGCTCGGGCGACGGCATCGGTGGGGAACAGGTCGACACCGGTGAACCGCTCGACGAGGTTGCGCAGCGCGGCCCGCCGCCCGTTCACGTCCGGGTAGCGGAAGGCGGTCGGCATGCCTCAGTTGTACCCCCTGCGCCGACGCGCCGGGGCGCGGTCAGGCCAACAAGAGTGTGTCGACGAGCACGTAGGCGGCGACGACGAGGACGAGGTAGGCGAACAAGCGCTGCAGGCGGTCGGTGTCGACCTTGGTGCCGAAGTATCCGGCCACCAGCGAGGCGAGCATCGCGGCGACGACGAACGCCGCGGTGACCGACCAGTCCAGGCTGACACCGTGCAGATGCGAGAAGAATCCCGCCACCGAGTTGGCGACGATGATCAGTAGCGATGTGCCGATGGCGGTGGACATTTCGACACCGAGCACCACCACGAGCACCGGGATGATGAGGAACCCGCCGCCGACGCCGAACAGTCCGGTCAGCAAGCCGACCACCAGCCCTGCGCCGAGAGACCGTGGCGCGCAACGGCGCCAGTTGACCTGGCCGGCCCTGACTTCGCATGCGGTTCCGGTGTTGTGCTGGTCGGCCAGCATGCGGACGCCGGCGAGCACCATCACCGCGGTGAACCCGATCAGCACCGCCGCCTCCGGCAGCCCTCTGCTGATCGCGCTGCCCGCAACGCTGGCCGGTATCCCCGCCGCGGCGAAGATGCCTGCCATCCGCCAACGAACCTGTCCCGCCCGGATCTTCGGTAGCACGCCGACAGCCGAGGCCGTGGCGACAACGACCAACGACACCGGAATCGCCTCTTGCACCCCGAGGTTGAGACCGTAGATCAGCACCGGAACGGCCAGGATCGAGCCGCCACCGCCCAGCAACCCCAGCAGCACGCCGATCAGTGCGCCGAGCCCAAGGCCTATCGCCGTCGTCATGGGTCGTCTTCGGTTTGAGCTACCGGCGCCAGAATCTGCGTGCGTGAGGTCGCGGCGGCTCGGCGACCCGTTCGCACCGGCACCGCTGCGCGGCAGGCACCGACCGCATCACCTCGTCGACGTGTTGGCCGCAGCCGTCCCACCCGGTCTTACCGCAGGACGGACATCGAACCGCATAACACATTTGCGCACCTTTCTTCCTTCGGTGAACTCACACCGAGATGCGGGCGCTCGCCCACTCGTCGTAACCGCCCAGCAGGTCGGCCACCTGCTCGAAGCCGTTGGCGCGCAACAATGAAGCCGCGACGCTGGACCGCCAGCCGCCGGCACAATGCACGACGACCGGTTTGCCGGTCGGCACGTCGCCCATCCGGAGCCGCAGCTGCGCCAGCGGGATGTGCAGGGAGCCGGGGATGGC
Organism: Mycolicibacterium sp. XJ1819; assembly: GCF_053483675.1. Lineage (NCBI taxonomy): Bacteria > Bacillati > Actinomycetota > Actinomycetes > Mycobacteriales > Mycobacteriaceae > Mycobacterium > Mycolicibacterium sp. XJ1819. The sequence goes on from NZ_JBEFST010000004.1 coordinate 230,906, forward strand.
GCCGGCTTCGCGCTCACCGGGATTACGAATGTCGATCACCGCCACCGCATCCCGGGCCAACAGTTCGGCGAGTTCGGCGGCCGTCGTTCGGGGTGCCGACCGCACGAGGTCAGCCAGATCGGTGGGGAACTGCCCGTCGCCGCCGACGTTGAAGTAGCCGACGGTGTTGTCCGAGCCGATTCGGGCCAGCCGAAGTCCGGCCTGCTGCTCCTCGCCGGGATAGGTGATCAGGGCGATCTGTTCGCCGACGTCGGCCACCATTCCGCCGGTCTCGGCGAACCGGCCGTCGAACCCGACGTTGACCGACCCGTGCAGATGGGCCGCGGCGAAATCCTCGACGGTGCGGGCATCGAGCACGCGCATGCCGGTTTCCAGCGCAGTCCGAATCTGCGCCGGTGTCATCTCGGGCACCTTGCGGTCCGGACGCAGCAGCGGATGCACCCGCTTGTTCATCGCGGCGTCGGACGCGAAGTACGCCGGCGCGGCAGGCTGACCGTGGGTGATCAGCTCGACGAACGCCTCTTCGCTCATCGGTTGTACCGACGGGTTGCTCGCCCGCTCTTCACCGATGGTCGAGGTCAGCTCGGTGGACAAGTTTTTGCCGCACGACGAACCGGCACCGTGGGCGGGCAGCACTTTCACGTGATCGGGCAGCGTCATCAGCTTGTGGTGGATCGTGTGATACATCGCCCGGGCCAGGTCAGTCGTGGAGCTCTCGCCGATGTTGACCAGATCCGGTCGGCCGACGTCGCCGATGAACAGCGAGTCACCGGTCAGCACCGCCACGGGCTGCGCGCCGGCACGCTCGCGGACGAGCACGCTGATCGATTCCCAGGTGTGTCCGGGGGTGGCGATGATCTCCAGCTCGACATCGCCGAGTGACAGGCGTTCGCCGTCGGCGAGCCTGCGGATCGGATAGTCGGTCCCGGCGGCCTCGCCGAAGCCGATCCAGGCGCCGGTGGCGTCGACCAACTCCAGGTGCCCAGAGACGAAGTCGGCGTGAAAGTGGGTGTTGATGACGCCTTCGATCGTGAGATCGAACCGGCTCGCGTCGACAAGGTACTCGGTGATGTCGCGGCGCGGATCGACGACGACTGCGCGGCCGGTCGACTCGTCGCCGATCAGATACGACGCATGCGACAGACACTCGATGTAGTACTGCTCGAGGATCATCCTCGGACTCCCTTCCCAGTCGTGGGGGCCTCGCTGCGATACCCCGCCCGGTATGGACGACAATACCCCAGGGGGTATCGAGTCGGCAAATACCCCCCGGGGTACACTGGGGCCCGGAGTGGGAAGGAAGCCATGGTTGGAGACCAGCAAGCGATCGACGGCGTGCTCAACCGACTGCGTCGGGCCCAAGGCCAACTCGCCGGTGTGATCGCGATGATCGAACAGGGCCGCGATTGCAAGGACGTGGTGACTCAGCTCGCGGCGGTGTCGAAAGCGTTGGACCGAGCCGGATTCAAGATCGTCGCGACCGGATTACGAGAGTGCATGACCGGTGCGCAAGACGGTAACGAGACACCACTGACCGAGGCGCAACTCGAGAAGCTCTTTCTGGCGCTGGCCTGAGATCAGGCAAGCGAGGCCAGCGCGGTCTGCGGGTCGTAACCGGAGAACCGGTGGAGTTCGTTGGCGTGCAATCGATTCACCCATGCCGGGTCGGCCAGCAAGGCGCGCCCGAGCGCGACGATGTCGAACTCGCCGGCATCGAACTGCTCGACCAGCCGGTCGACGGGTGCGGGCTCGATGACCTGTCCGCGCTTCTCGCTGCGGAACTGTGTCTGCAACCCGACCGAACCGACCGTGATCACCGGTAGCCCGGTGAGCTTCTTGGTCCACCCGGCAAGGCTCAACGCGCTGCCGTGGTCGGGAAATCCCGCAACGTAGTGCCGCCGCGTGGAGGGGTGCAGCGCGTCGACGCCGGCCTCGACCAATGGGGTGAGAATCTCCTGCAGCTGGGTCGGATCGTCGGCGATGGTCGCCGCGTAGTCGGTGCCCTTCCATTGCGAGAAGCGGAAGATGATCGGGTAGTCCGGGCCGACAGCGGCGCGCACCGCGGCTACCACCTCGGCCGGGAACCGAGTGCGCGCGGCCAGGTTTCCGCCGTAGCCGTCGGCACGGAGATTGGTGCGCTCCCAGAGGAATTCGTCGAGCAGGTAGCCATGCGCGCCGTGCAGCTCGACGGCGTCGAAGCCGACCTCGCGGGCGATGGCCGCGCTGTGCGCGTACAACTCGGCGAGCGCTGCCAGTTCGTCGGCGGCCAGCGCGCGACCCTTGGGCCTGCCCAGGCCGTCGACCCCGGACGGGCTGACCGGCACCACCCCGTCAGCGTCGTCGCGTTCCGCGCCCTGATGCCACAGTTGTGCGGCGATGGTGGCGCCCTCGGCATGCACCCCGGCGATGACGCGCCGCCAGCCGTCGAGCACGTCGTCGCCGGCCAGCGTGGGAATGCCGGACGGATAGCCGGCGGCCGGGTCGGGCAGCCGGATTCCCTCGGTGATGATCAGGCCGACTCTGCCGGCGGCGCGCCGACGGTAGTACGCGGCGACGTCGGGGCCGGGGACGCCGTCGGGTGACGCCTGCCGGGTCATCGGCGCCATTGCGAATCGGTTGGGCACGGTCATCGAGCCGACGGCGAGCGGTCGGAACAGATCGTCTAGGGCCATGCCTGGGTGAACGCGGCACCCGGGCCGCTCATTCCGGGGAGCCGGTGGTGATGTCCGCACCGCCGCTGCCGCCCCACAGTCCCATGCCGTGCAGCGCCGCGGCCCTGCTGATGTCGGTTGGCGAGACGATCCCGACCAGCCGCCCGCCGTCGAACACCAGCGCGCGGCCGTCCGCGCAGCCACTGAGCCGGGGCAACAGATCGGTCAGCGGTTCGTCCGGTGTGGCCGAAGGGATCTCTTGCGGCGGGCACGCGATGTCGCGCAGCCGAACCGACCCGTGCTGCGGCGGGGGGACCGCGCGCAGCCGGTTGAGCGTGACCAACCCCTCGACCCGGCCGGACCCGTCGATCAACGGGAACGCCGAGTGCCGTCGGACCAGCATCACGTCGCGCAGAAACTGCGCGATGGTCAGGTCACCGGGCACCGTCTCGGGTCGCGCGGTCATCACGTCGCGCACCCGCACGCCCGCGAGCATCGTGGTGGTGCGGGCCTGGTGTTCCTCGGCGCTGGCCATCGTCACGATGAACAGCCCCAACAGAATCCACCACAATCCGCCGAACCCGCCGATGGCTTGCAGCAGCCCCAGGCCGATCAGCAGGAAGCCGAACAACCGGCCGGCGCGGGCGGCCCAGACCGTGGCGGTGAACCGGTCGCCGCGCCACGCCCACAGCGCGGCACGCAGGATGCGCCCCCCATCCAGCGGCGCGGCCGGCACCAGGTTGAAAACGGCCAGCACCACGTTGATCATCGCCAGGTAGGTCAGCACGGCCACGGACAGCGAACTGAAACCGGCATCGTCGGCCAACCTGGCCGCAATGCCGAACACGCCCCCGGCCAGGACGCTGGTGAGCGGGCCGACCGCGGCGATGCGAAACGCCGCACCCGGGGTCAGCGCGTCGCCGTGCAACCGCGCGACACCGCCGAGCAGCCACAGCGTGATCCCCTCGACACCCACGCCGTTGCGCCGGGCGACGATCGCGTGGGCCATCTCGTGAACCAGCAGCGACAACACGAACAGCGTCGCCGTGACGACCGCGGCCAGCACGTACTCGTATGTCGCGTAGCCCTCGGCGAGCGTGCGGAATTGCACGGTCAGGCCGATGACCAGCAGTGCCACGATGCCCAGCACGCTCCAGTGCACGCCCACCGACACACCGGCGAGCCGACCCAACCGCACCGTGGGTTTCATGACAGCTCCCTCCGCATCCGTCGGCGAATCCAGGCCTGGATTTCATAAAGTACCCTCTAACGGCCGAGATCAGGAGGAGCCGGATGACGCTGCGGGACCTCAACAGCCGGGGTCGACCGCACGAGATCAAGCTGGCGCGCCGGACCGCGCAGCGCATCGAGGACGACATCCTCGCGGCCGGACACTCGCCCGGCACCCTCTTCGCCTCGGAGTCCGAACTGCGAGAACGCTACGGAGTCAGTCGTGCCGTGTTGCGCGAGGCGATCCGGCTGGTCGAACACCACGGGCTGGCGGTGATGCGGCGAGGTCCCTACGGGGGCCTGATACTTCGCGCACCCGACTCCAGGGCCATGACCCAGGCGGTGCTCGTCTACCTGGAGTACGTCGGGACCTCGGTGCAGGACCTGCTCGCGGTGCGGCTGCTGCTGGAGCCGCTGGCCGCCCGGCTGGCCGCGCAGAACATGACCGAAGAACACCTCGCCACCATCCGCTCGGCGCTGGCGCAGGAGCGCGCAGGCGAACTCGCGTCGGGTGGCCGCGAGCTGTTCCACATCCTGCTGGGCAACATGGGCGGCAACCGGGTGCTGGGGCTGTTCGTCGAAGTGCTCGCCCGCCTCACCGGCCGCTACGCCACCATTCCCGGTCCGCCCGGTGCTACGGAGACCACGGGCCTGAGGGCTGAGTCCGATACGGCCCAGGCCCGCATCGCCGAGGCCGTCATCGCCGGCGACGCGACGCTCGCCGAGCACCGCTGCGTCATCCACCTCGAGGCGATGCGCGACTGGTTGTTGTCGGTGCGCCAGCGTCCGATCCGTCGCCGGCCGCGGCGCGCGGATCCGGGTGTGCTCGAACCGACCGGGCGGGAGAAGCTCGCCGAGGCGGTGGCGCGCAGGCTGATGGCCGACATCGCCGCCAGCGGAGTGCCGGTCGGCGAGATCTATGGGTCGGAGACCGAACTCGTCAACCGGCTCGACGTCAGCAGGGCCGCGTTTCGCGAGGGTGTGCGGCTTCTGGAGTATCACCGGGTGGCCCGGATGCGCCGCGGACCGCACGGCGGCCTGGTGGTCACCAGCCCCGATCCGTCCGCCGGCGTCGACGCGATGGCCGTCTACCTCGAGTATCAGCGCGTCGAGGCCGGGGAGTTGCGGGTGGTTCGGCAGGCGATCGAACTCGGCGCCCTCGGACTCCTGACCGAACACCACGACGACCCCGCGCTGCTCACCGAACTGCGTGACGCCCAGCGCGTGGACAGCGAGACGCCCCACGAGTTCCACCTGCGGCTCGCGGAACTGACCGGAAATCCCGTACTTTCGCTGTTCTTACGCATCCTGCTCGCCGTGTGGGACAGGCATTTCTCCGGGTCCGGTGGTGAGCCGTCCGACGACGCCGCGCTGGCCGCCGCGGCCACCGAGGTTCACGACCGCATACTCGAGGCGATCGCCGAGGGGGATCTGTCGCTGGCCCGGCTGCGCATGCACCGCCACCTCGCGGCGCTGGATCACTGGTGGCAGTAGCGCCGGCTCAGGTGACCGAACCCTCGATCTTGAGCTCGATCAACTCGTCGTCGGTGAGGCCGAGTTCGCGCAGGATCTCGTCGGTGTGCTCGGCGAACTGCGGGGCGCGCGTGATCGACACCGGCGTCTCGTCGAACTGCACCGGGTTGGCCACCAGTTCACGTTGGACCCCCTCGGCGTCGGTGACGCCTGCGATCATCCCGGTGGCCCGCAGCGCCGGATCGTGACCGACTTCCCAGGCGTTCTGCACCACCGACCACTGACCCTGCCCCCGGTCGAGCAGTTCGGTGCAGTCGGCCAGGGTGCGCGACCCGATGATCTCGGCGACCAACTCGGCAGCGTCGGCGGCGTTGGTCATCAGCTTCTCTGCGGTGTCGAACCGGTCGTCGGCGGCCAACTCGGGCCTACCGGAGTTCGTCACGAACTCGGCCCAGTACCGGCCGGGTTGCAACATGCACAGCTCGAGCCAACGACCGTCGCTGGTCTGGTATGCGCCGACCAGTGGATTGGCCGCCGAGCCGTGCTTGGGGGGTTCGACCACCGGCAGCGGCCCACCGCCGAGCAACGCGAGGTTGATCGAGAACTGGGTGGCCCATGCGCCGACACCGAGCAGCGACACGTCGAGTACCGAGGGCTCACCGCTGACCTGCCGGGCGTAGAGCGCGGCGGCGATCCCGCCCGCGATCGTCATGCCGCCGATCGAGTCACCGTAGGCGCCCGCCGGCATCCGCGGCACCCGTTGGTCGGTCGGGCCGAGCAGTCCCTCGGCGCTGCCCGCGCGTGACCAGAAAGCGGTCTGGTCGTATCCGCCCTTGTCGGAATCGGGTCCGCGACCGCCGAATCCGCTGCCCCGCACGTAGATGATGTCGGGGTTGATCGCCCTGATGTCGGCCACGTCGATGCCGAGCTTTGCCCGTGCCGACGGCAGGAAGTTGGTGAGGAACACATCACTGGCACGCACGAGCTCTTCGAGGACTCGGCGCGCCCCCGGGCTCTCCAGCGCCAGCCCGATGCTGCGCTTGCCCCGGTTGGGCCCCTCCATGATGGGAAAGAAGGAACTGCCCTCGCTGGCCACGTCGAGGCCGAGGAGTTTGATCAGGCCGCGCTGGGCGTCACCGTGCTCGGCGTGCTCGACCTTGATGACGTCGGCGCCCCAATCGGCGAGCACGGCACCGGCAGCCGGGACGAAGGTGAACTGAGCGACCTCGAGAATCCGGACGCCTTCCATCGGACGGTGCATCGGCGGTGCCTCCCCGGCATTGAGTGTGCGGAATCAGTTCACCATACGTCGTGCTCACAAACCCCCACCCGACGCAGCAGGGCGGCCAGTCCCCTGTCATGCGGGTTGGGTCCCAGGTAGCGGCGCACCGCGACCACTTCGCCGACCGCGGGCACATCGGCGGGCATGTCGTCGACCAGCACGGCCGGTGGCCGGTCGACGAGGTCGCCGGGCACCTCCCACGGCAGCGACGGTTCCGCGCGCACCTTGTCGTAGGCGCCGACGACGAGATCGTCGATTCCGTTGTCCCGGGCCCGCCGCCACGCGTAGTCCGCACCGCCCGCGCTCCACAGCAGCACGTCCACCCCGCGCCCGCGCAGGGCGGTCAGCAACTCGCGCGCCCCCGGCCGCAGGGAGCGGCCCGTGATGCCGTCGATGAGCGTCCCGTCGACGTCGAACAGCCAGCCGACCGCTTCGGTCATCGCGGCATCGCCGGGTCGCGGGGCAGTCCGAGAACCTGCTCGGCGATGGTATTCCGTTGGATCTCTGCGGTTCCCGCCCCGATGGTCGACGCGCGGGTGCGCAGGAAGCCCCACACCCACCGACCCTTCTGCACGGCGTCAGGGTCCGCGGCACCGAGCACCCCGGCGTCGCCGAGCAGCTCGACCGCGAACTCGTGCAACTGTTGCTCGAAGGTGCTGTTGAACAACCGCGACGTCGACGAGGACGGGCCCGGTTCACCGCGGGCGATGATGTCGGAGATGGTCCGCATCCCGGTGTAGCGCATGATCCGCACCTGAATTTCAAACTGCGCCAAACGATCCCGGACAAGCGGGTCTACGGTGGCGCCCAGCTCGGTGGCCAGCGCGGTCAGTTCGTCGAGCACCCGTCGGTACTGCGAGGCCTGGTTCATGGCGCCGGCCGCGCGCTCGTGTCCGAGGCTGGTGCGGGCCAGCGGCCAACCGCCGTTCTCGTCGCCGATGCGATCGCCGACGGGCACGCGGACGTCGTCGAAGTAGATCTCGGCGAAATCGAAGCCACCGGTCAGGTCGCGAAGCGGTCGGATCGTGACGCCTGGCGCATGCGCGTCGATGATCAGGTAGGAGATGCCCCGCTGGCGGGAGTCGGGGTCACCGGTGCGCACCAGGGCGAACAAGGTGTCGGCGATCTGCGCCTGGGTGCTCCACACCTTCTGTCCGTTGACGACGTACGCGTCGCCCTCGCACCGGGCGGTGGTCCGAAGCGCAGGCAGATCGGAGCCGGCCTCCGGTTCGGAGTACGCCTGGGCCCACACCGTGTCGCTGCGCAGCAACGGGCGCAGCCACCGCGCCTTCTGTTCCGGTGAGGCGTACCTGATCACCGTCGGTCCGGCGATGACGACCCCGGTACCGAGCGGGCCCGGTACCCGGGCGCGCGCGTACTCCTCCTGGTAGACGACCTGCTCTTGGAAGCTCAACTCCATGCCGCCGTATTCACGCGGCCATGCCGGCCCGGCGAAACCGGCGTCGAAAAGCTCGGCGAGCCAGCGTTTCTGCCAGGCCAGCCGCTCCGCGGGGTCCTTCGGCCTGCGGCCAGGATGACGCTCGCTCAGAAACGCCCGCAGCCGGGCGCGAAACTTGTGGGTGCTCAACGGTGTTCTCCTTCGCGGTCAGGTCAGAAGCCGACCAGGTCGGCGAGCCTGGCCCGGTGTTGCACCGGAGAGCCGAGCAACCGTTCGCCGGTCTTGGCCCGCTTGAGATGCAGGTGCGCGTCGTGCTCCCAGGTGAAGCCGATACCACCGTGAATCTGGATGTTGTTCTTGGCCGCATGGGTATAGGTTGTCGCGCAATAGGATCCGGCGACGGCCGCAGCAAACTCCAGTTCCTCGGGGTCGTCGGCGGCCGCCGAGGCGGCGTGCAGGGCCGCCGACCGAGCAGCTTCGAGTTCGAGCAGCGTATCGGCGCACTTGTGCTTGATCGCCTGGAACGACCCGATGGGCCTGCCGAACTGCACCCGGGTGTTTGCGTAGCCGACCGCGGCGTCCAGGCAGGCAGAGGCGCCGCCGACCTGCTCGGCGGCCAGACCCGCCGTCGCCATGGCCACGATACGGCGCAGGAACTGCTCACCCGGAGGGCCGACCCGCACGGCGGGCGTTTCGGCGAGTTCGACGGCTGCCAGTCGCCGAGTCGGGTCGAGTGCGTCGAGTCGGCGACGACGCAGGCCGGGTGCGTCGGCCTCCACGGCGTACAGGGCCGGACCGTCCGGGCCCTCAGCGGCTACCAACAGCAGATCGGCCGAATCCCCGTCGACCACAAGTGTTTTACGACCGGTCAGCACGGTGGCGTGCGCGTTGCGGCTCGCCGTGGTCGACGGGTCGGCGACCGCGGGTCCCCGGCCTTCGCTGAGGGCCACCGTGGCGGTGAGCGTGCCGTCGGCTATCCGGGGCAGCCAGCGTCGCATGGCCGCCGCGTCGTCACTGGCGAGCAGCGCCTGACCCGCCAGCACGACGGTGGCGAAAAACGGCCCGGGCAGCAGCGCCCGGCCGAACTGTTCCTGCACGATGCCGAGTTCGACCGGGCCGCAACCGGACCCGCCGTACTCCTCCGGAATGGCCAGGCCGGCCAGGCCGAGTTGCTCAGACATCTGCCGCCATACGGCGCTGTCGAAGCCGTCGGCGGATTCCGACCAAAGCCGCACCATCTCGCCGGGCGCCTTGTCGGTGACGAACCGCCGAACCAACTCGGCGAGTTCTCGCTGGTCGTCGGAGAGCGTGAGTGCCACGGTGTGCGGCCCTTTCGTAGGCACCTTCGGAAAGCGACGGACGACTCCGGAGGCCGGAGCCATAACGGATACTCTATGACGATCTTCGGCGGGGCAAGGCCGCGCCCCGCAAACGTCGTTTCACTTCGCGGTCACAGGGCAACCCTGTGCACATGAGCAGATCCATGCGTGCGCTCGCTGCCGCTGCCGCGTCGGCGGTGGGCGCGATCGCCGTACGAGATGTCCTGCAGCGTAAGCACTCAGTGCTACGGAACTTCCCCGTCATCGGGCACGGCCGCTACCTCATCGAGGCCATCGGGCCCGAACTGCGCCAGTACGTCGTCGCCGCCAATGACGAGGAGCGGCCGTTCACCCGTGACCAGCGCCGCTGGGTGTACGCGTCGGCGAAGACCGAGAACAACTACTTCGGGTTCGGTACCGACAACGACGTCGAGCACACCGCCGGCTACCCGATCATCAAGCACCGGACCTTCGGCCGGGCCGTGCCGTCGTCGACTCCGGCCGCCCCCCACGACGTCGCGCTGCCGTGCGCAAAGGTGATCGGCGCCGCGCGCGGCCGACCGAAGGCGTTCCGGCCGAAGTCGGTGGTCAACATCTCCGCGATGAGCTTCGGGTCGCTGTCCGGCAATGCCGTCGAGGCGCTGAACCGGGGCGCCGACATGGCCGGTTGCCTGCACAACACCGGCGAGGGGGGCATCTCGCGGCATCACCGCAACGGTGGCGAACTGATCTTCCAGATCGGCACCGCCTACTTCGGTTGCCGCGACGCCGAGGGCCGGTTCAGCCTGGACAAACTCAAGGAGGTGGTGGCCGGTGCGCCGGTGCGCGCCCTGGAGATCAAGCTCAGCCAGGGCGCCAAACCCAGCCTCGGCGGGCTGTTGCCCGCGGCCAAGGTGTCCGCCGAGATCGCCGCCGCGCGCGGAATCCCGGAAGGTCGTGACTGTGTCAGCCCGTCCCGGCACGCCGAATTCACCGACACCGACGGGTTGCTGGACTGGGTGGAACTGCTCGCCGCGGAGACCGGGCTGCCGGTGGGGATCAAGTCGGCCGTCGGCGACCTCGGGTTCTGGCAGGAACTCGCCGACCAGATGCGTCGCACGGGTCGCGGCGTGGACTTCGTCACCATCGACGGCGGTGAGGGCGGCACGGGAGCGGCTCCGCTGCTGTTCACCGACACCGTGTCGCTGCCTTTCCAGCTGGGCTTCGCCCGCGTGTATCGCATCTTCGCCGAACAGGGTCTGCACGAGCAGGTCGCGTTCATCGGCGGCGGCAAGCTGGGGCTGCCGGACAATGCGGTGGTCGGCTTCGCACTGGGATGCGACATGGTCAACGTAGCGAGGGAGGCGATGCTGGCCGTCGGATGCATCCAGGCGCAGAAGTGCCACACCGACACCTGCCCCACCGGCGTGGCCACCCAGAACGCCTGGTTGGCCCGCGGGCTGGTGCCGGCCGAGAAGTCGGTGCGCGTGGCGAACTATGTCAAGGCCCTGCGCCGCGATCTGGTCAAGGTGGCCGAGGCGTGCGGTGTCGAGCACCCCGGCCTCATCGGTACCGACTCCGTCGAAATCCTCGACGGGCGAACCTGCTCCACGCCGTTGCACGAGGTCTACGGATACACCGCGGGGATGGGCCTGCCCTCGCGGTCTGACCGGGAGGAGATCGTCCGCTTGATGGCGGCCGGTCAACCACGGGGCCGTTCGGCCCCGCCCTCGGCTTCGGCGGTCGGCTGACCCCGACACCGCGGGACAATTTAGTGAAGTAAGGTTCACCGTATGGCTGTGAACCTCGCCTCGCGGCTCAGCGGTGCGACGCGAACCGGCCGCGCGTTGGGCGAGGCCGCCGCGGCGGTGCTGCCCATGCGGTGGGTGCCGGCCGGGTTTCCGCTGACCGCGGCGGACGTCGACCCGGATTTTCTCAACCACGCACTGCGCGGCATCGCGTCACCTGCCCGGGTGACCGGGGCCAGGCGCGTCGGCGCCACCACCGGCACCACCGACCGGGTGCGGCTGGAATTGTCCTGGGACCGTGCCGATGTCGACGGTCTGCCCAAGCACGTGTTCATCAAGAGCACGCCGTCGAGCGCGAAGAACCGCACGATGGTGGCCGCGTTGGCGTTGGCCCGCAGCGAGGCGCTGTTCTACCAGCGGGCCCGGTCGGCGCTGAGCGCCCGCATCGCGCCCGCCTGCTACGCCGCGCACGCCGGGATGGGCGCGCGTCATCTGCTGGTGCTCGAGGACGTCACCGACCGCGGCGGCGATCCCAAGGCGTTGTGTGACGACATCGACGCCGACTACGCGGGCGCGATGATGGTGACGCTCGGCGAACTGCACGCCGCCTTCTGGGAGTCGCCGCGGCTGTCGGGAGATCTGAGCTTTGCCCGGCCGGAGAGTCAGCGGCCGGGATTTCCGTTGCTGCTGCGCCAGTTTCGCCAGGTGCGCTCGAAGCTGCTGAAATCCGACGAGTATGCGCTTCCCCGCGAGGTGCGGGAGATGGCCGAGTTCGTCAACGCCCACGACTGGGCGCTGCACGCCAACTGGGAACGCGGACCGCAGACCGTCATCCACGGCGACACCCACCTGGGCAACACCTTCGGGCTGGGCGACGACGGCGTGGGTCTGCTGGACTGGCAGGTGCTCTACCGGGCGCCGGGTATGCGCGACGTCGCCTACTTCCTGGTCACCTCGGTGCCCGCCGAGGTGCGCCGTGCGCACACCGACGAGTTCCTGCAGACCTACCTCGACGCGCTCGCCGCCAACGGTGTCGCCGACGTGCCGTCACTGGAACAGGCGCGGGATGCGCTGCGCCTGTTCGCCTTCGACGCCTGGGACTCGGCGGCGATCACCCTGGTGTGGCCGGGCCTGCAGGCGCCCGAGAACGTGGCGAAAAGCGTGCAGCGGGCCAATGCGGCGATCGTGGACCTCGACGTCATGCCGGTGCTTCGACGAAGCATCTGACAAGAACAGGGAGATAACTGGTGAGTGCACCCGGGGCGAAGGCCCGTCGAGTAATTGGTTGGAGCCGCATCGGACTGGGCGCCGTGCTGTTCCTCTCGCCGCGGACCGCAGCACGGTCGTGGTTGGGGTCCGACGGCGACAACGCCGGGGTAGGGCTGTTGTTCCGCAGCATCGGGGCGCGCGACGTGGCCATGGGCGCGGGCCTGTTGACGGCGAAACCGGGCGATACGGCGTGGTCGCGTGCCGGTGTGGTTGCCGACGTGGGCGACGTGGTCGGCTCGCTCGCCGCGCTGGGCCCGGTGCCGGTCCGGCGGCTGCTGCCGGGCACGCTGCTGGCGGCCGCGTTCGTCGCCGCCGGTGTCTGGCTGGAAGCATCGGAGAAAGCCGACCGCTGATCACGGGTCCGGTGTCGAAAACGCCGTGACGGCTCCGTCCCAGGGGTGCGCGACCAACTAGGGTCGCCACTTGCGAAGGGAGACCGTCATGGCCAAGTACCTACTGCTCAAGCACTACCGTGGTGCGCCGGCGGCCGTCAACGACGTGCCGATGGATCAGTGGACACCCGATGAGGTCGCGGCCCACATCACGTACATGAGCGACTTCGCGGACAAGCTGAAAGGCACCGGGGAGTTCGTCGACGAGAACGCGCTGGCGCCGGAGGGCGCCTGGGTCCGCTACGACGGCGAGGGCAAGCCGCCGGTGACCGACGGCCCGTTCGCCGAGACCAAGGACCTGATCGCCGGCTGGATGATCATCGACGTCGACTCCTACGAACGCGCGGTCGAACTGGCGGGTGAACTGTCGGCAGCGCCAGGCGCCGGCGGCCTGCCGATCCACGAATGGCTCGAGCTGCGGCCATTTCTCACCGCCCTGCCGACCATCACCGAGTAATGACGTTCGACCGGGCCGACGAGGCGCGGCTGCGGGAGCTGATTCCCGGGGTGCTGGCCGCCCTCATCCGCCGCGGGGCGGACTTCGCGACCGCCGAGGACGCCGTGCAGGAGGCACTGGTGCGTGCCCTGGAAACCTGGGCCACCTCGCCGGATCAGCGTCCCGACGACCCCAAGGGCTGGCTGATCACCACGGCCTGGCGTCGGTTCGTCGACGCCACCCGGTCCGAGACGGCCCGCCGGCGCCGCGAGGCACTGGTGTCCGCCCAGCCGGGACCCGGTCCGGCGGCCGCCACCGATGACACCCTGCAGCTCTATTTCCTGTGCGCCCACCCGAGCCTGACCCCGGCGGCGGCGGTCGCCCTGACCCTGCGGGCCGTCGGCGGACTCACCACGCGCCAGATCGCTCAGGCGTATCTGGTGCCCGAATCGACGATGGCCCAACGGATCAGCCGCGCCAAGCGCACGGTGGCCCAGGTTCGGCTGGATCGGCCCGGCGACCCGCGCACCGTGCTGCGGGTGCTGTATCTGGTGTTCAACGAGGGCTACACCGGCGATGTCGATCTCGCCGCCGAGGCGATCCGGCTGACCCGGCAACTCGCCGCGTCCACCGACGACCCCGAGGTGGCCGGTCTGCTCGCGCTGTTCCTGCTGCATCACGCCAGGCGGCCGGCGCGGACCCGCGCCGACGGCAGCCTGGTGCCGCTGGCCGACCAGGACCGCGGCCGGTGGCGACGCGACCTGATCGCCGAGGGGGTGGCCGTCCTGCAGGCGGCGCTGGCCCGTGACCGGCTCGGCGAGTATCAGGCGCAGGCCGCGATCGCCGCACTGCACGCCGACGCGCAGACCGCCGACGAGACCGACTGGGCGCAGATCGTCTCGTGGTACGACGAGCTCGTCGCGCTGACCGACAGCCCGGTGGTGCGGCTCAACCGCGCCGTCGCCGTCGGGGAGGCCGACGGCCCACGGGCCGGGCTGGCCGCCCTCGCAGAACTCGACGCCACCCTGCCGCGCCACACCGCGGCCGTGGCCTACCTCCACGAGCGGGCGGGTGAGTTATCCGTGGCGGCAACGCTTTATGCGCAGGCCGCCGCCAAAGCGCAAACGATCGCCGAGCGCAATCACCTCACGCTGCGCGCGGCGACCCTGCGTCAGGCGGCCGGGTCGGGGTAGTGGCGCCGCCCCTAGACCGGTGCCACCCGGTGGGCCCACGGCCGCGCCTGCTCGAGTTGGGCGGCCAACTTGATCAGCAGCGATTCTCCGGCGAGCGGCGCGACGAACTGCACACCCAGCGGCAGGCCATCGGCGGTCCAGTGCAACGGCAGTGAGATCGCCGGGCGCCCAGTCAGATTCGCCAGCTGGGTGTAGGGCACCCAGTTGAGGTTCTTGTCGATCATGTCGTCGACGATCTTGGTGAAGCGCAGCAGCCGGGCGGTCCGCGTCTTCACCAGCACGTCGGCGGCGCGCTGCAGCGCGACCGGCAGCTCGAACTCGGCGATCGTCGGGGGCGGGGTAGCCAGCGTCGGCGTCAACAACAGGTCGTACGTCTCGAAGAACGTGGTCAGTCTGCGGGTGTGCTCGTGGCGGCGCTCGACGGCGTCCACGTAGTCGACGCTGCCCGTCGCGCGGCCGAGCGCCGCCAGGATCCGGGTGTCGCGCTCGAAGGAGTCGTCCCCGGCACCCGAAATACGTTTGGCCTCATCGAGTTCCCACGCCGTGTAGACGAACCACGTGAGCAAGAAGTCGCGGGCCAGGGCGGCGTCGTCGAAGGGCGCCTGCGGCAGCTCGTCGACGTGGTGGCCCAGGTCGGTCAGCGCCTGCACGGTCGCCTCGACCGCGGCGAACGCCTCGCGGTGCGGTGTCGGGTTGATCGCCGAGGGCACCCGCACGCCGATGCGCAGCCGGCCCGGCTCGGCCCCGACACACGACACGAACGAGGCATCCGGCATCGCCGGCACGTACGGCCCGCCGGCCTCCCCGCCGCTGATGGCGTCGAGCATCGCGGCCGTGTCGCGCACCGTCCGGGAGACCACCCCCTGCACCGCCGCGCCGTGCATGGACTCGCCGGTGGCCGGCCCCGACGGGGTCAG
Source organism: Mycolicibacterium sp. XJ1819 (assembly GCF_053483675.1). Taxonomy (NCBI): domain Bacteria; kingdom Bacillati; phylum Actinomycetota; class Actinomycetes; order Mycobacteriales; family Mycobacteriaceae; genus Mycobacterium; species Mycolicibacterium sp. XJ1819. The sequence goes on from NZ_JBEFST010000004.1 coordinate 246,194, forward strand.
GCCCCGGCCCGGCTTCAGGCCGACCAGCCCGCAGCACGCCGCCGGTATGCGGATCGAGCCGCCGCCGTCGTTGGCCCCGGCGCACGGCACGATGCCCGCCGCGACCGCGGCCGCCGACCCGCCCGAGGACCCGCCCGGTGTCCGGCTCGGATCCCATGGGTTGCGCGCCGGGCCCCAGGCGTCCGGTTCGGTGATGCCCTTGGCGCCGAACTCCGGGGTGTTGGTCTTGCCGAACACCACCAGGCCGGCGTCCAGCCAGCGTTGGACCACCGTCGAGTGTTCGGCGACCGGCGTGGACATCAGAGCCCGCGATCCCCGAGACGTGGGCAGCCCGGCGTAATCCTGGGCGAGGTCCTTGATCAGGAACGGGACACCGGCGAACGGGCCGGCGCCGTGCTCGTCAGGGGATACCGGGATGTTGCGGACGATCGCGTTGATCCGCGGATTCACCTCGGCGGCCCGCTCTTTGGCGACCTGCAGCAGTTCGGCCGCGGTGACCTGCTTGTCGGCGACCAGCTTCGCCAGCCCGGTGGCGTCGTGCGCGCGGTATTCCTCGAAGTCCATGGGGTCGAACCTACGTGCCCTCGTGCCCCTGCCCGACGAGGCTGTCCAGCCCACGCTGCCAGCGGGCGCAGCGGATCCGGTTGCACACCGACCGGGTGATCAGCATCAGAACCGTCGCGACGCCGGCGGCGACCCCCCAGATCGAGACACTCGCCGTCACGGCTTCGACGGCGGCGCGCGTAGGTTCCTGCGCGGCGTAGAGATCGCTGCGAAGGTCATGGACGGCGGTGCCGACGGCCAGCGCGACAGGCACGGTGATCAGCGCCACCACGATGGCCAGCACCGTCGTCAGGGCCTCGATCCGGTCGGTGGTGCGCACCAACGGATTGCGTCCCCACAGCCGGATCAGAAGCGGCCAGCGGGGCAGCCGAACGCTGAAGGTCGTCGTCGCACCGTCATCGGCCCACCCGTCGACGGTGCGTTGGTCCTTGGCGCCGTGGGACTGCACGCGAAGCTCCTTTCACTGGTCACCGTCCATGGTGACCGCGGCGTCCGGCGCCGGGCTTGCAACGATCAGACAACCTCCGCGCCGCGCTTTGTGAGCACTCGACAACGCTGACGTGAGACGCCCGACGGGCTCACTCGCCGGACCGCTGGTAGGAGATGTCGGCCACCGCGCGGGCGTACGCGGTGCCCGTGTGATCGGTCATCGTGGTCGACACGGTCGCCAGCCGTCGGCCCACCCGTTCGGTGGCGGTGGTCAACGTCAGCGCTCCCGCGTCGGCGGCCGGGGACCGGAAGAAGTACACCGACATGTCGGCCAGCGTGTACCGGTCGTCCGGTCCGGTGTGGGCCTGACCGGCCAGCGAGCAGGCGTGCGCCACCATCGACGCGATGACACCGCCCTGGATGGCGCCGAGCGGATTGGCCATCCACGGCTGCGGGATGAGCCCGAGAACGGGTCCGGCTTCGGTGAGGGTCAACGTCGTCGAGAACAGCTCGGCCATCGGGCCGGCGGCGACCTCACCGCGGGCGATCGCCCACAGGACCCGGCCGCCGTCCCACTCCGGATCGAGCGGCGCCGGGCCGGTGCCGCCGACCGCCGTCGGCGGGGGCAGCGGATAGGTTCCGGTGAGATCGCCCTTGTCGAGGGCGCGCAGCGCATCGGTGTTGCGCCCGACCCGTACGGCACGCGCCACGCCGGTGCAGACCGTGGCCCCCGCGGTGTTGGTGACGGTCAGCGTCGAGGTGCCGTGGGACTCGTCGCGGTAGGACAACTCGGAGGCGGCGCGCAGTCGGTCGCCGACTCGTGCGGGCGTGCCCGCGGTCATCGCCAGCCACGCCTGCACCGTGGCCACCTGTTCGGTGAACGAGTGCCAGTACACTGCGCTCGTCGTCGATTCGGCCATCACCGCGTATGCCGACATCTCCACCTGGCCACGGTGATCGACGAGCGCTTCGCTGACGTGTTGCTCGAGCACCAGCGCCGCTGCCTCGGTCCGCATGTTGCCGACACCGAATTTGGCCAAGGGGCCGTCTGCTCTGCTCACGGGTGACATCATCCCTGCAAGGTTTCCGGTCTTGCGTCCCGGGGGATTACAGCCAGGGTTGACCGCACCCCGGAATGGAGGCTTGATGCAGCCGATCGCACCGACCGACTCGCTGTTTCTGATCGGTGAATCGCGAGAGCACCCAATGCATGTCGGCGGGTTGCAGCTGTTCGAGCCGCCGCAGGGCGGCGGCCCGGACTTCCTGCGCGACGTCTACGACGCGCTGCTGGCCCAGACCGACGTGGCGCCCACGTTCCGCAAGCGGCCCGCGTTCTTCGGCGGGATCACCAACGTGACGTGGTCGGTCGACAAGGACGTCGAGCTCGACTACCACCTGCGCCGGTCCGCGCTGCCGGCGCCCGGCCGGGTGCGTGACCTGTTGGAGCTGGTCTCGCGGTTGCACGGCACGCTGCTCGACCGGCACCGCCCGCTGTGGGAGACGCACCTCGTCGAGGGCCTCGACGACGGCCGGTTCGCCGTCTACACGAAATTCCACCACTCGCTGATCGACGGGGTGTCCGCGATGAGGCTGATGCAGCGGGCGCTGTCGCCCGATGCCGACGACACCGAGGTGCGGGCGCCGTGGAGCCTGGTGTCGGGCAGGCGTGGGCCGAAAGCCCCGGGGTCCTCGCTGCTCCAGGCGGTGGACCAGGTCCGCCAGGTCGCCAACTCCGTCGCCGGCGTCGCGCCGACGGCGGTGACGCTGGCGCGGTCGGCGCTGCTGGAGCAGGAGCTCACGCTGCCGTTCAGGGCGCCGAAGACGATGCTGAACGTCCGTATCGGCGGTGCCCGGCGGGTGGCCGCACAATCCTGGGAGCTCGACCGCCTCAAGCGGGTCAAGGCCGCGGCGGGTGTGACGCTCAACGACGTGGTGCTGGCGATGTGTGCCGGTGCGTTGCGGCAGTATCTGACCGACAAGAGCGCGCTGCCGGACACCCCGCTGGTGGCGATGATCCCGGTCAACCTGCGCACCGAGGGTGACGCCGACGGGGGCGGCAACCTGGTCGGCGCGATTCTGTGCAACCTCGCCACCGACGTCGAGGACCCGGCGCAGCGACTGACCGCGATCGCCGAATCGATGCGGGACAACAAAAAGGTCTACTCGCAGTTGCCGCGGGTCCAACAGCTCGCGGTGTCGGCGTTTCTGATCAGCGGCCTGGCGTTCGGGCTGCTACCGGGTTTCGTGCGGACCGCGCCGCCGCCGTTCAACCTGGTGATCTCCAACGTGCCGGGCGCCCGGGCGCCGTTGTACCTCAACGGTGCCCGGCTGGACGGCAACTATCCGTTGTCGATCCCGCTGGACGGTCAGGCACTCAACATCACCGTGGCCAACAACGCCGACGACCTCGACTTCGGGCTCGTCGGATGCCGCCGCAGCGTGCCTCACCTGCAGCGACTGCTCGGCCACCTCGAAACGTCGCTGAAGGACCTCGAGCACGCCGTCGGCGCGTGACCGCGGCTCAGGGGCTCAGCGGCTCAGCGGCTTGTAGAACACCATCCCGTTGCCCTTGTTGTCATAGACCACCGCGCGGCGCTCGTGGGCGTCGTCGTAGGGGCCCTTGACGATGCCGCCACCGCTGGCCTCCACCGCCTTGGCCGCGCCGTCGACATCGTCGGTCTTGATCCCGACGACCACCTGGCCGGGGATGGGGTGGTCGACCGCGGTGGCCAGCGCCAGCGTCACCGACCCACCGTCGAGGGCGGCGAAATGCGCTCCGTCGCGAAACTTCAGCGGCATACCCAGAGTCTCGCTGTAGAACCGGATCGACTCGTCGAGATCGTCGGTCGACAGCACGATCATCCGAACGTCATGTGAACTCACCCTTGCCTCCTGACCTCAGCCGAACTCGAGCAAAGTGTAGGCCCCGCGGAAATTCTTGATCGGCCCCAATCGCCAGAGCGCCGGAAACACCTTCTCGAAGAAGAACCCCCGGCCGGCCGGCATCGGAAGGTCCTGCACGGCACGCACACCCGGAACCGTGTGGACCAGATCGGCCAGCTGTGAAGCCGACAGGGAAAACGGCATCGGCGGTACCCGGTAGCGCCGCGAGGACCGCATACCCTTCGGCGCGAACTTCTTCACCAGCACCGGCGGCAGATCGAAGATCATCTGGCCGCCCGGGAAACGTCTGGCGCACTGGGTGATCAGGTCCATCGCTTCGTCGGGTTGCAGGTACATCAGCAATCCCTCGGCGGTGACCAACACACCGTCGGCGGTGGGTACCGCGTCCATCCACGAATAGTCGAGCGCCGACTGCGCGACGGTGGTGATGCGGGCCGCCGAAGGCAGCAGGCGTTCCCTCAGCTCGATCACTGGTTCGAGGTCGACTGTGAACCACTGGAATTCGGCGTCGGGCAGCGCGCTGCGCAACCGCCAGAAGCTGGTCTGCAGGCCCTCGGCCAGCGCCACGACGGTGGCGGCCGGATGGGCGGTCAGGTACCGGGTCGTCGCGCGGTCGAAGGCCAGCGAGCGCAACGCCATCTCCTGGCCCTTGCGGCCGAACTTGGCGAAGTCGAAGTCGATGGCGTCGACCAACCGGATCGCCATCGGATCGTCGATGATGGCGTTCGGGTGGCGGGCCTGATGTGCCCGCCCGTACAAGGTCAGCAGCGCGGTCTCGGAGACTCCGGTCAGGGCGCCGGCGTCGATCTTCGAGCGGTCTGGTTGCTCCACACCGCTGAATCTAGGCGACGTCAGAACAGGTAGATGACGAACACCAGCGCGAACAGCACCGCCAGCCAGGCCTCGCAGGACCGCTTGAGCCAGCGCGGCGCGGTGCGCACCTCCATGAAGTACCGGATGATCAACCGCGACTTGACGAAGGTCAGCGCCAGTACGAGCGCGGTGATGAGCACGCTGGCCTGTGCGGTGTTCTTGAGGTGGGCGGGCGCCAACAGCCAGGAGCCGATGGTGACCGCGGTGAGCACCGCCCACACCCACGTCATCATCCGGTCGGTGGCGGGCCGCACCGGCCGGGACGGATTCGCTGTCTGAGACACATTCACCTCATCACGTAGAGCAGGCCGAAGATGATGACCCAGAGCAGGTCCACCATGTGCCAGTAGATCGCGCCCTGTTCGACGATCGAGGCCCTGCGCCGCCAGGGTGTGCGCAGTTCGCGCACGAGCGCCCCGAGGGCGATCAACCCGATCAGCACGTGCACCAGATGCACACCGGTGACCACGTAGTAGAAGGAGTAGAACATCTCCGAGACGGTGTGGCCGACCTCGATCTTGCTGTACCACTCATAGGTCTTGAATACGATGAACAGCACACCGCCGCACCCGCCCGCGTAGATCATCCTGATCGCCTGCCGGTGGTTGCCGGCGCGGGTGGCCAGCACCGCGCGCGCCACGAACCACGAACTGGTCAGCAGGATCACGGTGTTGAGCACACCGATGTTGACGTTGAGGTGCTGCTGGGCGCGCAAGAACTCCTCGGGGTGCATGGCCCGGTAGACCATGAAGATCACGAAGTACCCGGAGAAGATGATCAGGTCGCCGAGCACCATCACCCACATGTGGATGTCGCCGGGCAGGTGATCGTCGGCTTTCCGCGCGGCGACGGCTGTCGAATCAAGGTGTGTCATCGTGGATTACCTTCATCGGCCGTCTGGCGCACGGCCGCCCGTCGCAAAAGTTCGATCAGCGCACCGAGCCACACGGTGAACACGACCACCGACCACCAGAACGCGAACGAGCCGTTCCAGGCGAACGGGCCCGAGTAGTGGACGAACATCTGGGTGGCGATCACCTCGGTGACGATCTGCCAGATGCTCACGTAGGCGAACCATTTCGGGAAGATCTCGTTGCGGTCGTAGAGGATGGCGATCGCGAAAGCGAGGTAGGCCGCCGAGAAGCAGCCCAGCGAGGCGTTGTAGGACAACATCCCGACGTCGTAGAGAAAGCTGACGATCTCCGGGTCGCGGTCGGGACGGAACGCCGCGGTCAAGAAGCACACCGCCACCAGCAGGAAGCCGGGTAGCGCCCCGACACCCATCCCGCCGATGTAGCCGTAGGCCCAAACCGAGCCGACCGACATCCGCGACATATGGTATGCGACAAGGCCGTTGGTGACCGCCGCACCGCCAAGCAGCACCAGCAGCGCCACGAACCCGAGTTGGATGGTGAACCCGTTGGTGGCGAAGAACGACACCTTGTCGGCGGCCGTCACGTCCGGGCGCGGTGGCGGGGTGACCCGCGCCAGCACGCAGATGATCACGCCGAAGGCGGCGTACCACACCGGGAAGAACCAGGTGACCCACCTCACGTCCTTGAGTCCGGTGGGCGTGCCGTCCGCGGTTCGGACGTAACGGTCGGGCGTCAGCAGGTTCACCGGATGACGCCCTCGTCCCTGGCCTGCCGCAGCAGCGTGTTGCGCAGCACGAAGAACATCACGATGACGAACACCGCGAACGCGCCGTTGCGCAGCCAGAACGTCAGGATGCCGTCCCAGGCCAACGGGCCGGTGTGGAAGACCGCCGCCCCGGCGGAGGGAATCATCGCCAGGCCTGTGGCCAGCGAGTAGGGGCCCACCCAGCGCGGGAACACCGGATCGGGCCCGTCGTCGAAGTGCACGGCGAGGGCGAGCAGCACGAACTGCGCAAGCACCATGCCGACCGGGGCGATGAACACGATCCACGCGAGATCGTTGAGCACCATCACCAACTCGGGGTTGCGGTCGGGGCGGAACGCCGCCACGAGGAAGAAGATGTTGGACAGCGCGAAGATCGTGGCCCCGCTGACGACGGCGGTCAGGTAGCAGTAGGCGAAGACACCGCTCTGGGTCTTCATCCGTTTCATCTGCATCACGATCACCATGAAGAACGGCAGAACGAAGATGCCGCACAGGTTGAAGGTGACCTGGCTGAACCGGATCCACGAGGTGTTGTCGGCGTAGAACGCCGCGACCTGCTCGGCGGGCAGGGTCGGCGACAGCGGCGGCCAGAACCCTGGGAAGGCCAGCAGCGCGACCAGTAGCACCGCCCCGACCACGGGTCCGGTCCACAGGCTCACCCACTGGGCCTTGATGTTCCCCGCCTTCGGCAGGTCTTCCACGTGTTCGAGGATCTGCACTGATACCTCCTGACTCAAGTCAAATCCGTGACCAGGTGTTAACCCCTGAAATGAGGTTAAACAGACGTCAATTACGCTGCAATTTCGCGGTGGTGCTTGCAGGACGGTATCTGTTCAGCCGGAGAAAAGGTAGATATTTCTGATTCAAGTCAGTTTGTCGGGGGTGCCGCGTCGGCTGACCGTCGCGCACGCCACGTTCTTCGGTGGCAATGCGGGTGAAGTGGCCCGGTATCGGATACGTCGACGGCGGACACCAGGTGTCCGCAGATGTCGCGGCCCCTGGGATGTCAGCGGGCCTTGGGCCGGATGAAGATGCCGGACGCTTCCACGGTGGCGCCGTCGCTGTCGGCGATATGGCCCACGACGTAGGTCTTCGGCCCGTCGATGCGATCGACCCATGCCTCGGCGCGCAGCCGTCCCAACCGCGTCGGACGTAGATACCGCACGGTCAGCGTGCCGGTGACTGCGGGCTTACCCGGCTGGTGGGCGGGCGCGGCGAGGACGTGGTCGAGGATCATCGCGCAGACTCCGCCGTGAACGTGGCCGGCGGGACCTTCGTAAGCGGCGCCGAGCTCGAACTCGGTGTGCACGTATCCCTCGGGTGCGTGGTGGATCACCAGCGGGGGAGCAACAGGGTTGCGGACACCGATCAGCACGTTGCCCAGGACGGTCGAGCGACCATCGGCGGCCGTGTGCATCCCGTAGGAGCCGGGCATCAGATCGGTGGACAGCAGTTCCACGGCTTTGTCGATGTGCGCCTTGGCTTCTGCGGCGGTGACGTCGCCCACCTCGCTGCGGATCGTGACGTCGATGAGGCGGCGAACCGACTGCGTGAGCGGACCGAAGTCGTCGGTCATGGGTGCGGCCCTCGCACCGTCCGAAGCCACATCCACCTCCAGCATTTGTCGATGATGAAACACAGTGTTGCATCGTCGTCAGTGCGGGCAACCGCGTATCCCGGTGAGCGGCAGGCGACCGTGCCGACAGCACCGCCGTTGATAGCCTTGATCGGTGGAGCCGAGTTCAGCGATGCCGAACCTGACAGCGACCGCGTGGGCGCTGCTGGGCATGCTGTCGTACGACACGGAGCTGTCCGGTTACGACATTCGCAAATGGATCAGCTGGAGTATGCGGTTCTTCTACGGCAGCCCGGCTTACAGCCAGATCTACTCGGAGCTGAAGAAGCTCGAAGAGCATGGATTGGTCACGTCACGCGTGGAGAGCAGCGCGGGTGCCCGCAACCGTCGGCTGTACAAGATCACCGAAGCGGGCATGACGGCCGTCACGCGGTGGGCGAACGAGGCCCCGTTGGACCCGCCGGTGCTCAAGCACAGCGCAATCTTGCGGGTCACGTTGGGGCATCTGACCGATCCGGCCAGGCTCAAAGAGCTCTTGGGGGAGCACCTGGCCTGGGTGGATCAGATGCACGGCGAGGCGGCCAAGGATGCGCGCTGGGCCGACGTGGAGCCGGCGTGGGCGTTCGCCCGTGTCGGGTTGCAGTGGGCTGAGCGACATTACGCTGCGGAGCGTGAACTGACCCTGCAGATGATCAAGGATCTCGACGAGGCGCAGGCGGTCTTTGCCCAGGCCAGCAGTGGGACAGAGGCAGGCATTCCGTGGCCTAAGCCGGAGTACTGGTACGAGATCGAGAAAAAAGCCGAGGCTGAAGGGTCGGT
>NZ_JBEFST010000005.1:0-243642 GCF_053483675.1 Mycolicibacterium sp. XJ1819
ACTAGAGGTCAAACGGGAGATGGAAACGGTGGCCCGATGACCGCGACCGCTGTGACGATCGAGGACTTCCGCGAGTTGCTCGACCGGGTTTTCGACGACCGGGTGCGGACATGGACCGCCGAAGCCGAAGCAACCGAACGCTTCCCACGGCATCTGATCGAATACCTCGGGGAATCGGGGGTGTTCGCCGCCAAGTGGGGCGATCACCAGCAACCCGACGTGGCGCGGGTGATCGAACTGGCGTTGACGCTGGGCCGCCTGGGCTCCGCGGGGATCGCGGTCGGGGTCAGCCTGCACGATTCGGCGATCGCCATCCTGCGCCGATTCGGTAAGTCCGAGCACCTGCAGACGATCTGCGAGCAGGCGATCCGCGGTGAGGCGGTGCTGTGCATCGGCGCATCCGAGCAGTCCGGCGGCTCCGACCTGCAGATCGTCGAAACCGAAGTACGCTCGGCACGAGACGGATTCGAGATCCGTGGGGTGAAGAAATTCGTCTCGCTCTCGCCGATCGCCGACCACATCATGGTGGTGGCGCGCAGCGTCGATCACGATCCGGCCAGCCGACACGGCAACGTCGCCGTGATCGCGGTGCCCACCGCACAGGTCGAGGTGCAGACGCCCTACCGCAAAGTCGGTGCGGGACCGCTGGATACCGCGGCCGTGCACATCGACACCTGGGTGCCCGCCGAGGCACTGGTGGCCCGTGCGGGCACGGGTCTGGCCGCGATCTCCTGGGGGTTGGCCCATGAGCGCCTGTCGATCGCCGGGCAGATCGCGTCGTCGTGTCAACGGGTCATCGGAATCACGTTGGCCCGCATGACGAAACGTCGACAATTCGGTAACTCGCTCTACGAGCATCAGGCGCTGCGGATGCGGATGGCCGACCTGCAGGCCCGAGTCGACCTGTTGCGCTACGGCCTGGCGGGCATGGCCGCCGAGGGCAAACTGAACCTGCGCGCAGCCGCTGCCGTGAAGGTCACCGCGGCCCGTCTGGGTGAGGAGGTGCTCAGCGAGTGCATGCACATCTTCGGCGGGTCCGGGTATCTGGTCGACGAGACACCGCTGGGCCGCTGGTGGCGCGACATGAAGTTGGCCCGGGTGGGCGGCGGCACCGACGAAGTGCTCTGGGAGTTGGTGGCCGCGGCGATGAAACCCGACTACGACGACTACGACGAGGTCATCCACTCGCCGACGTAAGCGCATCCGACGGCGACCGTGGCAGCGCATACAGCGCCATGCGCCGGTTCGACATGTCGTGTTCGCCGAGGAACACCCCGCCGGCGTACTCGCACACTCGGCGCGCGCCGCTGTTGCGGTGGTCGGGGTCGAACATGATGCGCCGGCACTGCGGGTCGACCTCGAAGACACCGGCCACCAGCCGCGGCAGCAGGATGGGGGCGATGCCGCGGTTGACGAACTTCAGATCCGCGATGGCGGCGTGCATCCCGATGTCGTGCGGGTCGGCCGCATAGGTGGGCGCGATGGAATCCTTGGCGGCGCGGTAGAGCTCGATGTAGCCGAACTCGATACCGCGGAAGCTGCCGATGAACGGCCGCGAGTATTGGCCGTCGAGTTGGGCCTGCAGATAACGCCGCCACCGCGACGGCGGCCACGGATACTCCCAGGCCTCCACCAGATGAGGCCGATTCATCCACTCCGACACCATGTTTGCGTCGGCGTCGGGGTCGGCCAGCCTGATCGCGTACGGTTCGGCCAGGATCGGCATCGGCGGCGCTGCCACCGCGCGGACCTCGTCGGAGATCGACGTCAACTCGCGCGGCAGGACAGGTGCGGGGTGGTCAATGTCGGCCATCGAAAGCCGACACTACCGCAGGAACTGAGGGTAGGTTTACCTCTCTTCAGCCGCTCGGTCGGGGGACCCGGACAGCACGTCGGCCAGCACCGTCGCGTGGCTGATGTCGACTTCTCGCACCGCGGTGACCAGCGTGACCGGGCCGCTGCGCACGAGGTCACGCAGCTCGGCCAGCGTCGCCTCGCGTTCCTCGGTGTCGAGTTCGGCGGCGTAGCGTGCGGCGAACTCCTCGAACTTCTCGGGAGCGTGTGAGTACCAGCGCCGCAGTTCGGTGGACGGCGCCACCTCGGGCATCCACCGGTCGACCCTGGCGTCGTCCTTTCGGAATCCGCGCGGCCACAACCGATCGACGAGCACTCGCTCGCCGTGATCGGGTTCCGGGTCGTCGTAGACTCGCGCGACCCGCAGGGTGGGACGGCCGGCCATCAATGGAATCCTAGGAGCATGGATGTTGACCGGGTCGCAGAACTCCAGCGCTGGCACGACTCCGGGGCGATCTGGGAAGTGGTCTTCCGCACACCGGGCAGCGTGACGGTGGCGCTGCTGCGCTGTGACGGCGGTGAAGAGGTGGACCGGTTCAGCTCCGATGACCCGCGGCTGCTCGAGTTCCTCGCCGACCGGCGCAGCAGCGAGGACCCCTGACGATTTCGGTGTGATAACCAGCCACTCAGTGCAGGTTTTCACGCCCATATCGCGAGTAGCTCGAAGAACGCTTCGGCCGCCGCGTCGACGCCCTCGAGGTCGTCGGTGGCCACCAGGTCGAGCAGCAGGCCGCGCGCCACGGCCAGCCCGAGCCGCAGCACCGCAGGGTCGACGGGCCTACCCGCGCCGGTCGCCAGCCAGGTGTCGACGGCGCCCGGCAGCATCCGCGCGAACGGCTGCTCACCTTGGACACCGCGGGCATAACACTCGAAGAACAACCGCTCGAACGGGCGAAGCTCGGGGCGCCGAAGGCTTCGCCACATCATGGCCATGGCCTCGGCGGGCTCGGCGGGCAACTCCTGCAGTAGCGCCATCTGGCGCCGCTCGACCTCCTCGACGATCGCCAGTAACAGTTCCTCACGCGAGCCGAAATGGTGCAGCAGCATCCGGTGGCTGGTGCCGACGGCCGCCGCGACGTCGCGCAGTGAGCGGTCCCCGATGCCGTGCGCGGCAACGTCGCTCACCACCGCGTCGAGCAGTTGCCGGCGCCGCGTCAGGTCAGGTGGCCGGGCCATCGAGGCGGTGCAGTTGCTCGCTTCTGGCCTTCAGCCCGGCGGCCTCGAGGTCGAGGTAGCGCTTGGTCATCCGGCGCATGAGCACGCCCACCGCCAACCCGACGGGGCCGCGCTGATCGATCTGCTGCTGCACACGGGTGCGGCCGGCCGCGCAGGCGATGACCTCGTGGCGCGCCGCGGTCAATCCCCCGGGCGAGCGTTGTACCCAGGTCCAGGAAACGCCCGGCGACACGTCGGTGACCTCCCACACCAGCGTGGGCATCCGGGGCTGGGTGATCTCGAATCTCTTGCCTACCGCGAGGCCCGGTCCGTCGAGGGCGACAAGCCGGGTGACCGAGGCAGTCCAGTCGGGCCAGCGTTCGACATCGCTGAACACGTCCCACACCACGGCGGCCGGTGCATCGATGTCGATGGCGCATGCGGTAATCATGTACCGAATGGTACATAAACGATGGCCGGCGCGGTAGCACCTGCGACAGCAAATTCGTCAAAGCGCTTCGACGTCAGCGCCACGCTCATACGGTCGAGGCATTGACCACGCACCTGGGGGCTCGCGGAAAGGGGCACTTCGTTGGCAACGACTCCGGGCTCGTACGGACGGTTCATCGGCAGGGTCGGCGCGCTGGCGGTCGCGCTGGGCGTCGGGGCGGCCATCGCCAACGGAGCCGGCATCGCGCTGGCCGACGAGGGCACGGGAACGACGTCACCGGGCGACCCGGGTCCGTCCACTGCCGACTCGCCGACAACGGATGGGACGCCACCGGGCAGCGTCTCCGGGCTCGACGACGCCAACGACACCGACCCCGATGCCGGCGACGGGTCCGATGACGGCGAAGAGCCGGACGAGATCGCCGACGCGGACGAAGGCGACGATGTCGTCGCAATCGACGAGCCGTCGAATTCCGGCAGCACCGACAAATCCCCGGCGGACGATCTCGACTCGTCGGCACCCGAATTCGCCAGCCTGTCCCGGCTCGACACCACATCGACGGTCGACGTCGACGTCGACGTCGACGACACCGAGATTCCCACCGCACCGGAACAACCAGCCGGTGGCGCGGCCGATGAGCCTAGCGCAGAGGCGGTGCAGCTGAACGCCACCCAGACTTCGGAGACGCTGACGCTCGACAGCGTGACCACCGAGCCGATCACTCCGCCGCCGACGGCGGTGACCACCGGCCTCGGCGGCCTGGTCAGCGGTTTCCTCTCGGTCCTGGGGCTGGGCCCACGGGCCGCCAGCGCGCCGGTCGCCCCGCCGCAGCCTCCGCTGCTGTGGGCGCTGTTGGGCTGGGCGCGCCGCGAGATCGGAACTGTCGTCGCGCCGTTCACCGCGGTCGCCTCGGCGCCGGTGGCCGCGCTGCTGACTGCGGACGCCCCGGCCACGGCGGTCAGCCCACTGGCCACGCCCGGCCAGTTGGCGGCCGAGCGGATAGCCGCCCAGACCGCCAGAACCCTGCCGGTCGCATTGATGAAAATCTTTCTGCGGCAGGGCTTCCTGAACGCCGCCAAGCAGCAATACCCGCACGGCCTGGACGCCGGAAGCCTGGCCGCGCTGGACAACGCCGTCGATGAGTACGCGATGGCGGCGGCGTTCCAGCAACAGCTGCTCAACTCGATGACGCCGACGGTGGTCACCCAGGTGGCCCCGCCACACATCTGGTTCGGCCAGAGCGTGCCTGGCTCCCGCATCCTCTACGACAACCCGGACACCATCTACAACTTCATGGGCGTCAACGGTGCGTCGGAATATGTGATCAGGGGCCAGTTCCGCAATTGGTCCAACGAAGCCGCCCGGCCCTCGGACACCACGTTCAGTGTGCTGGAAGGCGTGGGAGGCACGACGTCCACGCTGCTCACCGTCGACGAGAATTTCGAGGTCGACGAGGACGGCAATTTCGTCATCACCGTGAGCGCAGAGCCCGCCGACGGCCGGGCCAACCACCTGCAGCTCACCCCTGGGTCCACCATCATCGCCGCACGAAACACGCTGGGCGACTGGACCGTCGAAGAGCCGATGAGTCTTTCGATCGAGCGGGTCGGTGGACCACCCAACAGCCTGTTCGCCCAGCTGGGCGGTTTCACATTCCTCGGCCAGCAGGTGGCGGGCAATCCGTTGCTGACCACGCTGGTTTCGTTGGTTCCGCCGCTGCCGGTCATGCCGCCCACCCTGCGCGGGGTGTTCACCGCCGCGATCCTGGTGGTGCGGGGTGTCGGCGAGCAGAGCAAGTACATGGCCCTGGCCTCCACCGACCCCGCGACCGGCCAACCGCGGCCCGCCAACGTGCTGAGCGAGCCGGCCAGCAACGCCGAATTCCTCGCAAACCAGTTGCAGAGCAACGGTCATTTCGAACTCGCCGACGACGAGGCTCTGGTCCTCGTCATCGACCCGGGCAGGGCCGGCTACTTCATCGTGCCGACCTACAACATCTGGACGATCACCGGCGATTACTGGAATCAGCAGACCAGCCTCAACAACGAGCAGGCCGTCGCCGACGACGGCACCGGCACCTACACCATCGTGATCTCGCCGACGGATCCCGGCGTGACGAACTGGGTCTCGACCGGCGGCCTGAACCAGGGCGTGATCTCGATGCGGTTCCAGAATCTCGCGCCGGACCCCGATGACGAGAACGCCCCACGCATCCTGTCGCAACAGGTGATTCCGGTCGCCGACGCCAAGGCGCTGTTCCCCGACGACCCGCGCTACTTCGTCGACCGGGCCGAACAGCTCGCGGCGCGCAAGGCCGGCTTCGACAAACGCTGGGCTCCGTACCCGCAACCGTGATCCGCTGAACCGCGCACGCGGCGGGCGCGGCACAATCGCTTCAGCATGCCCGAACAGCCCACCGCCCGATGGCGCCATATCGCGCGACTCGCGGTGTTCGCGGCGTTTCTGCTCGGCCTGTTCTATCTGGTTGCGGTGGCCCGGGTCATCGACGTCGAGAATGTCCGGCAGACCGTGGCCGCGACCGGCCCGGCGGCGCCGCTGGCCTATGTCGTGGTGTCGGCACTTCTCGGCGCGATCTTCGTGCCCGGCCCGATCCTGGCCGGCGGCAGCGGTCTGCTCTTCGGGCCGGTTCTGGGACTGTTCGTCACGCTTGGCGCGACCGTCGGAACCGCGATGATCACCAGCCTGCTCGGCCGCCGCGCCGGACGGGACAGCGCCCGGGCGCTCATCGGAGCGGCGCGCGCCGACCGGCTGGACGCGCTGATTCAACGGCGCGGCCTGTGGGCGGTCGTCGGGCAACGGTTCATTCCCGGCGTCTCGGACGCACTGGCCTCCTACGGTTTCGGTGCATTCGGAGTTCCGTTGTGGCAGATGGCGGTCGGCGCGTTCATCGGGTCGGCGCCACGGGCGTTCGTCTACACCGCGCTCGGGGCGTCCATCAGCGACCTGTCGTCGCCCCTGGCCTACGCGGCAGTCGCGGTGTGGTGCGTGATGGCCGTGATCGGAGCCTTCGCGACGCACCGCGGCTACCGCAGATGGCGCGAACGCAGCGCTTGATTGCGATTTGTGTGCGTTTTGACGCGTTGAGCGCTCCTGAACGCACACAGATCACGTCATGTCCAGAACTCGTTCATCGGGACGGCGAACTCGTCGTTGTTGGTCAGCGGCGAAAGGCCTAGGGCCTCTTCGATGGTGCGCAGCAGGCTGTAGTGGTTGTAATGGCTGTCGACGACGAACGCCCCGTCACGCATCCCGGCGGCGACGGCTCCCGGTGACGGGATGACCACCATCACGATGTGGTTGCCCTCGTTGCCCACACCGGTCGTGATGTTGTTGTAGTCCTCGTCGAACGTGACGAAGACCGCGCTCTTGCGGTTCGGGTCGTTCCAGGTCGCCGAGTCCATGATGGTGCCCAGTTCACGTTCGAGCCAGGCGTCGCCCGCCGCGACGTTGTACTGATGGGCTGGATTCAGAAAGCCCAGAGCCCAGTGCAGGATGCCCAGCGGGAAATCGGTGGGGCCCTCCATGTTGGTGTCGTCGTCGGCGGCGAACCACACGAAGTTCGGCGCCGTGGCGGGGTCGGCGAGATCGTGTTCCATCTGCGAGATGTCGAACAGGTGCGTCGCGACACGCTCGGCATCGTTGTAGACGTCGGCGAACGCCAGGAACGGCAGCCGATCGGTGGGGCTGGTGTAGCCTCCCCCGCCTTCCGCATAGCCGGCCCATGTCAGCCCCGCCGATTCGATGTCGTCGACGAGGTTGGGTGTGCCCACCGGGAAGCAGTTCGACGGGCAGTTGTAGTTGAAGCCGAAGTCCGACCCACCGATGATCGGGTAGTAGTTCGGGTCGCTGGGGTGGGTCACCCCGAAGTAGTTCGACGCGTAGCCGTATCGGTCGATCAGCCCGTTGATGTAGGGCGCATTCGGGCTGCCGACGATCTGCGACACCCCCTTGTTCTCCAGATAGACCATGAACACGTGGTCGAGTTCGCCGACCGTCGATGCCGGGGGCGTCAGCGGCGCCGCGACGAGTCCGTCCGCGTCGACCTTGAACGACAGGTTGTCGGCGTAGGCGTTGTTGTAATTGCCGAGCACGGGGTTTCGGTCGTCGAAGGACACCACCACCGCCGCGGTACGGGTTCCGGGCGGAATGGTCCCGGACACTGAGCGGTGCAGGAATCCGGTGGCGAACAACCGATCCCACGCGGTGACGGGTTTCATCGCACCACTGCCCAGCTTGACCCCGTTGCCGTCGAAAAAGTCGACGGTGACACTCGCCCTGGACGGGTCGATCAAGAAGCCGCCGAGGTCACCGCTCAACTCGTATCGCACCCCGCCGGGCCGGTTGTCGATGGCATCGGCCGCGGCACTGAGGTCCACGGTCTGGCTGAGCGTGGAGTCGGCCACCGGTCCACCGCCGAAGAACTGCTTGCCGCTGCCCGGGGGCGTGGCAATCGGTCCGTCGTGGCTGGGGAACGCCAGAAGGCGTGGCAGCACCGGCCCCGGCGACGGCGTGGGCACCGGGAACCGGCGTAGGGTGCCGAACTCGATGACGGTCGGCGTGCCGGTCACCGCCCACCCCGGAACAGTCACCGCGCTGTATCCCGACAGTGCCGGGTCGCCGAGTTCAGCACCGGGATTGACCAGCAGATTCGGCGCTTCGACCAGGCTCGACGTCACGGTGCCCGGCAAGGAGCCACCGAACACTATCCGCGTGAACTCGTCGCGCACGAAGGCCAACATGGACCAGAGGATCGGCGATTGGATCGGGCTTCCCGGCCCGAGCGGGGCCAGCAGGAGCTCCAACACCGCGTCCACCACGTGGGTGGTCATCCCGATCAGATAGGTGTGCGGCTCTTCGAGCAGCTCCTCGAGATCCGGTGCCGGCGCCGGGACGACGGCCGTCGGCGGGCCGCCGGCTCCGGCCAGCCCGAATACCTCGGTTACCTCGGTTACCTCGGTTGCCTCGACCGGGGTCGAAAAAGCCGAGAGGGCTGAGAGTGCTGAAGCATCGATCACGTCCTCGTCGCTCGCCGGCTGCAGCCGTTCGCGAAGGAGGGTCCGCTCCCCTGCCGCCGGGACCACGTCGTCGACCACCGCACCCGTCGTCGTCCGATCACGAGACGACTCCTGCCGATCGGCGAAATCGTCTGGGACCACATCGTTTACCGTCTCGTCGAGCGTCGTCGCATCGGTGAGGTCGTCGGCGTCGTCAAGCGCGCTGTCGCGGTCATCATCCGCCCCGTCCGACGCCGCATCGTCGACGGCGGCCGGCTCTTCGGAAGCGTCACTCACCGACACCTGCGAGTCGGGATCCGCCGGCTGCCCGACCGCCACACCCGGCATGGTCGCAATCGCCGATCCCAATCCGAGGGCGACCGCCAACGCGCCGACCCTCCCGACATACCTGGCGTGACCCATCGTCTGGCCCCCTTGCTGGATGGGATCCGACGGGAGCAAACGTTACGCCGCCGACAATTAGCGCGGAGGCCGATCGGCGAGATCACTCACTGGTGATTTGTGTGCGTTTTGTTGCGCTCAGCGCTCCTCAACGCACACAGATCACGACGACGACGCAGCGGGCGTGAAAACTGGGGCGAAGACGGGCTCCCCATCGATGTCGTGGCGTTCGAAGCGCACTTCTACCGGCATCCCGATGTACACCGAGTCCGGTTCGCAGTCAACGATATTGGCCGCGATGCGCAAATCGTCCTGTTCGTTTAACTCGACGATCGCGATCACATACGGATCCGGCACCTCGGGATTGAACGGCTGATAGTTGACCGTGTGGGTGAACACCGTGCCGCGCCCCGAAACCGGTCGCGGCTCGAGGTCGCCGCCGCAGCCGGGGCACTCCGCCGCCGGCGGACTAGTCCATCGCGCACACCGCCCGCAATGGGCGATCAGGAGTTGGTCCTGAGCCCCGCCGGTCCAGAACGCCCGGTTGTGCTCGTGCAGCGCAGGCAGCATCCGCGCCGGAATCACGGGTGGGGCGTCATCGTGCATGACAAGGAAAGTACATTCCAATCTGCGCTCACCACAAAACAGACACGAGGTACCGATGAGCCAGTTCGAGAAGGACGCGATCATCAGCGGACTGGGCATCTCGCGAATCGGTCGGCGCACCGGCATCCCCGGCCTGGAGTTGACGCTGGAGGCGGCGCGAGCCGCGATCCAGGACGCCGGCCTGGCCCCGGGCGACATCGACGGCGTCATCACGTTCGGTGACACCGCGCCCGCCGACGTCCTCGACGCACTGGACAGCCACGCCGCCGAGGTCGGCTTCGGGTTCGGCACCGGCGGGGTGATCACGCCGGTGATGTCGGCATTTCTCGCCGTGTCCGAGCGGCGTGCACGCCACGTTCTGGTCTATCGGACGGTGCAGATGCTGGGCGGGGCGATGACGGGTTCGACGGCCTCGGCGTTGCTCGAGCCGTTGGCGAATCCGCCTGCCGAACCGCATGTGCCCGGCACCCGCAGAAAGCTCAAGCCGTTCGAGGACATCGACGAGTTGATCGCCGCCCACGCCTACTCGGCGGCCAACTGGGTGGCGATGCACTGCCGACGTCACATGGAGCTGTACGGGACCACCAAGGAACAACTCGGCTGGCTCGCGTTGAACAGTCGGCGCAACGCCGCTCTCAACCCGCTGGCGGCGTTTCGAGAGCCGATGACCATGGACGATTATCTGTCGGCTCGCCCCATTTCGACGCCGTTCGGTCTGCTCGACTGCGATGTTCCGATCGACGGTTCGGTCGCCCTGGTCGTCTCACACGCCGACTACGCGCCGGACTGCCCCAGTCGCCCGGTGGCCGTGGAGGCGGTCGGCGGCGCGTACGGCTCGGGAGGATGGTTTCACCGCGACGACTTCCCGAACATGGCCTCCTTGGAGGCGGCCACCGAGATGTGGTCGCGCACCGACCTGAAACCGTCGGACGTCGACGTCGCCGAACTGTACGACGGATTCACGTATCTGACGTTCTCGTGGTTGGAGGCGCTGGGGTTCTGCGCCGGCGGCGAGGCGGGGCCGTTCGTGGACGGCGCGACGCGAATCGCGCTCGACGGACAACTTCCGTTGAACACCTACGGCGGTCAACTGTCCGCGGGACGCATGCACGGCTATTGGCTGTTGCACGAGGCATGCCTGCAGCTGCGCGGCCAGGCCGGCGAGCGCCAGGTGGCGCAGCGCCCGCAGGTCGCGGTCGCCGCGGCGGGCGGTGGCCCCATCGCGGGCGCCATGCTGTTGACCTGCTGACCCGCCGCTACGGCGGCGGCGCCAATCCCCATGTGTCGCAGGCCATCGCCAGCATCGCGTAGGTGCCGACCACGAAGACGACTTCCATGGCCTGATGGGTGCCCAGTTCCGCGACGAGTGCTCGCCACGTCGCGGCATCGGCACGTCCGTCGGCGAGCAGTTCGTCGGTGGCATCGATGACCAACCGGTCCGCACCGGTGAAGCCACTGCTGCCCTGTTCGATTCGGGCGATGTCCGACTCCGGCACCCCGGCTGCGGCGGCGACCCGGACGTGTTCTCCCCAGAAGAAAGCCGACCGCCTGACATGCGCCAGACGCAGTATCGCCAACTCACGCAGCCGCACGGGCAGTTCACCGCGTTGCAGGAGGAAAGCGTTGTAGGCCAGAAATTCCCGGGCCATCGCGGGATGGCGGGCCAGGACGCCGAGGATGTCGAACTTCAGCGGGTCGCGGGCCTCACCGGACCCGGCGCGGGGGACCTTGTCGCCCGGTACGCCGAACAACACCCCGACCGCGGCGTACTCGTCGGCACCCCATTCGTCGACGGTCAGCGGTGCCAACAGCGGGCCTGTCATCGTTGCTGCCTCCCAGTGGGATCGTGAAGTTCGGCGAGCGCGTGGAGTTGCTCGAGGTAGTGCTCCAGAGACCGGTGGACGAACCGTGCGGACACGATCGTGGTGCCGTTGGCGGCCATCAACTCCAGCGTCTCCCGCGTCGCCGCCGGACTGCCCAGCGGGTCCAACGGCCGGTCCGCGGGCAACACCACCTCGAAACCGGCGGGCAACTCTCGAGCGCGCAGCCACTGCCCCGCCGTGGCGATCGGTATCCCGAACGGGCACCAGCCGTCGGCCAGCGTGACGGCGCGCCGCAGCGAGCGCCGGGTGCGGCCACCCACCCAGATCGGCAGGTGTGCCTGCAGGGCACAGGGATCCACGATCAGGCCACCGAAAGAATAGTATTCGCCGTGGTATTCGGGTTCGTTGGTCGCCAACGACGCCCGCAGCGCACGCAACGCGTCGTCGGCGCGCGGCCCGCGGTCGTCGAACCCGACGCCCAACAGGTCGAACTCCTCCTTGAGCGAGCCGACGCCGACACCCAGGATCACCCGGCCGCCGCTGACGTGATCCAACGTGCCGTACCGTTTCACGATCGCCAGCGGGTGGTGGTAACCCAGCACCAGCGTCATCGTGGTCAGCCGGATCTGCGTGGTGCGCGCGGCGATATAGCCCAGTGTGGCCAACGGGTCCCAGTACCGCGCACCACGTCGCCCCGCTTCGGAGGCGGGCATACCGATGTGTTCGCTACAGGTGAGATGGTGATAACCCAGCCGGTCCGCCGTCTCGGCCACCCGGCCGACCGCCTCGACGGACGCCTCCTTCTCCCAAGCCAGGGGTGCGCCTGCGACATTGGTGACCACGGGCGTCGTGATCGCGAGCCTCAATTCAGCGGTTCTTCCCCGGTCAGGATCGTGCGGTGCATCAGCCGGCCGCTGTCGGCGGCATAGGGCAGCGCGCGGTGCATGGTGCCGGTGTTGTCCCAGATCAGCAGGTCACCGACGTGCCACTGGTGGCGGTAGACGTATTGCGGTTGGGTGGCCCAATCACGAAGGCGGGCAAGCAGAGCGCGGCTCTGCTCCACCGGCATGCCGAGCACGTAGTCGGCGGTGGCGCCGAGCAGCAGCGATTTGCGGCCCGACCGGTGAGTCCACACGATCGGGCACGCTTTCGTCGGGGATTTCTGCCAGAACGCGATTTCCTCGTGGCTCATTTCGGGCGTGACGTAGTACTGCGACCGCTCGGCGCTGTGTACCACTCGAAGCTCGGCGATCTCGTCCTTGTCGGACTGCGGCAGGTCGTCGTAGGCGGCGTAGGTGTTGCAGAACTCGGTGTCGCCGCCGACATCGGAGAGTTGGACCGACCGCAGCAGGGTGGCGAGGTTTGGATAGGGCTGCAGCGAGCCGTCGAAATGCCAGAACAGCGAGCCCTTCAAGTACTGGGCGCGCTGGTTGACGTTCTCGTCGAGCGAGATCTTGTAAATGCCGTCCTCGCCTTCGTTCTCGACGACGGTGCCCAACGTCTTGGCGATGGCGACCTGTTGTTCGTCGCTGATGTGCAGGCCGCGGAAGAAGACCACTCCCCGCTGCTCGAGGATTGCGCGAATCCTCGCCGCCTCCCTACCGCGCAGCAGTGTGTCGAGGTCGGTGCGGATCTCGCTGCCGATGCTGGGGGTGAGGTCGACGACGTCGAGTTGCGCGGAGGTCAGTCCCATCGTCAGCTGATCCTCGTCAGGATCGTGTTCGCCGAATGCTTGACCCGCGGTTGCTTCCACAGCTCGACCGCCAGCGACACCGTGATCAACGAGTACAGCAGGTTGCGCAGGTTGGCGACGTCCTCGGGCAGCGGTTGGTCGTAGTCGAACTTGTCGACGTAGGCGACGGCCTCCTCGGCGAACGGAAACATCTCGTCGTAGAAGGCCTGGATCTGCTCCATCGAACTGTTGACCCGCTTGACGTAGCGTTCGTGGCCGTCCTCGGTCGCCCACTGGACCACCAGGTGTTGCAGCGACGAGAACTCCTGCGGCAGCGCGGTGTTCATCGTAACGCCGCCCTTTCGCCCGCCTCGACGTAGTCGGCCACCGTCTTGTGCAGATGGCGCAGCAGGATCTCCTCGTCGTTGAAGTGGAACTCCTTGATCGCCCCGCTGTTCAGCATCGCTTGCACGCCTTCGCAGGGGCTGGCGTCCTCGAGAATGATGTCGTTGAGAAACGTCACCGTCAGTTCTTGGCCCAGTCGCTCCTTGTGGGTCTTCGGCGGCGAATAGAACATCTCGACCTCGAAGATGTGCGAGTGCGGCCCGGTCGGCCAGTGCGTGTGGGTGGAGAAGCCCGAGGACCCGAAGATCAGCACGAAGTTCGGGAAGAACTGATACGAATCGAAACCGTACTTGTCCGCACCGGTGGGGTTGATCCCCGGCGGCATGGGACCGCGGTCGGCGCGCTTGTTCCACGGTCCGGCCGCGCTGGCCTCCATCACGCACTCGATGGGCTTGGAGTACGGCGTCTTCTGCGACGGCTCACCGGCGAAGGAGAACATCCGGTGCGGGCCCTTGAGCTGGTAGGCCAGCGCATCGGTGAACGGGTTCGGCTGGTCCAGCGCCTGTTTGGCCTCCGCGGTGAGGTTGCCGAACGATGACGCGTGCAGATAGGGCCCGTGGTAGCTCTCGGCGAAGCTGTCGACGAAGATCTTCCAGTTGCACTGCAGTTCGGCCTTGAACTCATATACCTGATGCGGCCCGCCGAACGGATATCCCTGAAGATCGTGGGCGAAGTCGCCGAGGAACGAGCGCAACGACTCGGTGTTGTGCGGGTTGAGGTTGATGAAGATGAAGCCCTCCCACACCTCGCACTGCACCGCGGGCACCCGGCAGCTTTCCGCGTCGAAGTCGAGCAGTAGGTCCTTGCGGGTGGTGGAGTGCAGTGTGCCGTCCAGGTGGTAGCGCCAGCCGTGGAACCGGCAGTACAGCAGCGGGGCGCGACCCGACACCTCCTCGAACGGATCGTCCTCCCAGAGCATCTTGTTGCCCCGGTGCGGGCAGATGTTGTGAAAGGCGCGGATGACGCCGTCTTTACCGCGCACGACGATGATCGAGGTGTTCAGGAAGCGCAGTTCGCGGGTGAAGTAGCTGCCTGTCTTCGGCACGCGTTCGACGCGACCGACATACAGCCAGGTCTTCTTGAAGACGTGTTCGCGTTCCTGTTCGTAGAACTCCGGTGACACGCAGTCCTCGAGCGACACCGGGCCCCGCCCGAGTTCGGGATAGGCGTCGGTCCAGAGTCCGCTCGCGGGCTTTCCGACCAGCGTTTCTTGGCTCACGGGGCGACCGTAACAGCCGACGAAATACCCGAAACAGACTCAGCGACGCAACACGGTGTTGCATATTTGAAACACCGAACACACCGAGCGGACCCGAGGAGCGTGAGCATGGAGCAGCACCCGCCATTCGACCTCGATGCCCTGCTGGTGTTCGGCAAGGTGGTGGAGGCCCGCAGCGTGTCGAAGGCCGCGGCGTTGCTGGAGATGCCGAAATCCACGGTCAGTCGCAAGCTGACCAGGCTGGAATCCGATCTCGGCATCAAGCTGCTGCGCAAGAACACCCATCAGCTCACCGTCACCGACCTCGGCGAGAAGGTCTACCGTCATGCGGTCAATGTCCTGGCCGAGGCCAACGAGATCCGCGCGCTGGTCGAGGGCAGCAGACAGGAGCCGCAGGGCGAATTGCGCGTCGCGATACCGGTCTTCGTCGGCATCGACTACGCGTCACGGGTGGGCGCGGCGTTTCTGCAGCGCCACCCGCAGTCCCGGCTGGACATCCGCCTCGTCGACAACATGGTGGATCCGATTCGAGACGGCTTCGACGTGGTGTTCGGCACCGGGCCACTGCAGGACTCGACGCTGATCGCCCGCAAGGTGTTCAGTCTCGAACTGTTTCTCTGCGCCTCGCCGCACTTCGTCGGTCAATTGTCGCAACCGATCTCGGAGCCCGCCCAGCTCAACGACCTGCCCTACATCGATTTCGGCTTCGCGGGTGCGCGCAAGCTGACCGTCGCCAGAAACAAGCGCCGCTACACACTGTCGCCGCAGGTGCGCGCGCGTGTCAACAACTTTCAGGTGTGCAAGCAATACATCATGCACGGACTGGGCATCGGCGCAATGCCCACCCAGATCATCTGTACCGCCGAGTTGCAGGAGGGCAGCATCGTGCCGGTGCTGCCGCAATGGCGCCTGGAACCGCTCGACGTGCACATGATCTACCCGTTCGAACTGTCCTTCTCGACGCTGATCAGTGCGTTCTACGAGGCCGCCTGCGACATCATCGTGGAGAACACCGCCCGCGCGTGATCCTCATCCGTCTCTCAGATACCGATGGGTATATTCGGCGGTGGTGACCCCGATCGGGGAACTGACGTGGAAGGAATCCGATACCGTGACCGGCCTCTCGACGAGAGACATCTACTACGACCCCTACGACGTCGAACTCACCGCCGATCCGTATCCGATGTTGCGCCGGATGCGCGAGGAGTCGCCGCTCTACTACAACGAACAGCACGACTTCTACGCCGTCAGCCGCTTCACCGACGTGCACAGCGGCCTACTCGACCACCAGAGTTTCAGCTCGGCGCGGGGCAACATCCCGGAGCTGATCAAGGCGAACATCCCGGTACCGCCGGGTCTGGTCGTGTTCGAGGATCCGCCGCAGCACGATGTGCACCGCAAGTTGTTGTCACGAATGTTCACCCCGCGCAAGGTCAATCAGCTCGAGGGCATGATTCGCGAGTATTGTGCGCGCTGCCTTGATCCGTTGATCGGCGCGGGTGAGTTCGACTTCATCGCCGATCTGGCCGCCGAGATGCCGATGCGGGTGATCTGCTCGTTGTTGGGCATGCCGGAAGACCTGCACGAGGTCGTCCGCGACCGGTCCAACGCCGGGATGCTGACCGAGGCCGGCCAACCCATGGAGGTGGCCCGGTCCGGCTTCGACGACGGGCAACTGTTCGCCGACTACGTCGAGTGGCGCGTCGACCACCCCGGCGACGACATCGTCACCGAATTGCTCAACGTCGAGTTCACCGACGAGACGGGGACATTGCGCCGTCTCGAGCGCGACGAACTGCTGATGTACATCAACGTCGTTGCCTCCGCGGGCAACGAGACCAGCACCCGGGTGATCGGCTGGGCCGCCAAACTGTTGGCCGAGCATCCCGACCAGCGGGCCCAACTGGTCGCCGACCCGTCGCTGATCCCCGACGCCGTCGAGGAGATTCTGCGCTTCGAACCGCCGACGCCACATGTCGGCCGTTACGTCACCCGCGACGTCGACTACTACGGCCACACCGTGCCCGAGGGCAGCGTGATGTTGTTCCTGGTCTGCTCGGGCAATCGCGATGACCGCCAATTCCCGCCCGACGGCGATGTTTTCGACGTGCGTCGTGGCGCACGTTCGCACGTGGCGTTCGGCGTCGGTGCGCACTACTGCCTGGGTGCGGCGCTGGCGCGACTGGAGGTCGGCATCGCCATCGACGAGGTGCTGCGCCGGTTCCCGCACTGGCAGATCGACCTGGACCGGGCGCGGATGTCGACGAGTTCGATGGTGCGCGGCTGGGAGACGCTGCCCGCGGTCATCTCGTAGGGCGCCGCCGACCCGCGATACTTGTTTGCTGGATAGGCCACCGGACGGACCCAATATTTCGTGCGAATTACCTGTGCGACAGGTAGAATAGCGAAGTCAGCTGGCATCTGTCCGCCGACATATTTCATTAACCATCACGGCCTACGGCACGACCAGATTGGCGGCGAGACCAAGCGCGGGACCGCTTCGGCGGCCCGAGACGCTGTGTTCGCGGACGGGTTCCGATGGCGAAGAATCACCCGCCGGTGACATCCCCGGCGGGCATCCCGATCCGTCAGGAAGGCACCCGCATGACCGATCCGAACGCCACTCTCGTCGCCGCACTGCTCGATCGCTCCGGCTCGATGACGACGTCACAGCACGCCACCGAGGACGGCTGGCGCGAGCTGATCAACGGCCAACGTCAACTGCCCGGCGAGTGCCGGGTCACGCTGGCGCAGTTCGACGACGAGTACGACGTGGTCTACTCGAACACACCCATCGCCGAGGTACCGGAGTTCATCATCGATCCGCGCGGGAGGACCGCACTACTCGATGCCGTCGGCAGGTTTGTCACTGAGATCGGTGATCAACTGTCAGCACGGCCGGAGGGGCAGCGGCCCGGGCACGTCATCTGCCTGATCATGACCGACGGAATGGAAAACGCCAGCCGGAGGTGGGATTGGAACGCGGTGAAGCAGCTGATCACCAGGCAACAGGACGAGTGGAACTGGAAGTTCATCTTCATCGGCGCCAACATCGACGCGATCGACGTCAGCGGACAGATGGGCGTCGACGCGGGGGCGTCGATCAGCTACGACGATTCGAGTTACGACTCCACGGTCGGCGTGATGACGGTAGCGCGGGAAATGGTGCGTCGCAGTCGGGAAGACGATGACACCCCCTTCTCCGACGAGGACCGTCGGGCCGCGATGGGCGACACCACCGGCTAGCGTCGCCACCCCTCTTGGCGTGTTTTCGCCACCGAGAGGGGCGAACTGCGTTAGAACCACTTGGTGACCACCACTGAG
The DNA here is from genome assembly GCF_053483675.1 of Mycolicibacterium sp. XJ1819. Lineage (NCBI taxonomy): Bacteria > Bacillati > Actinomycetota > Actinomycetes > Mycobacteriales > Mycobacteriaceae > Mycobacterium > Mycolicibacterium sp. XJ1819. The sequence goes on from NZ_JBEFST010000005.1 coordinate 17,927, forward strand.
CGATTCCACGCCCGCGGCCGCGACGGTGTGCGCATCGCCGCCGACCGCGTCGGCGATCCACACTCCCCCGCGGTGGTGTTCCTGCACGGCGGCGGCCAGACCCGGCACTCGTGGGGTAGGGCCGCCGCCGCGGTCGCCGAGCGCGGGTGGCAGGGGGTCACCGTCGACCTGCGCGGGCACGGCGAGTCCGATTGGGCGGCCGACGGCGACTACCGCGTCACGAGCTTCGCCGCCGACGTGCTCGAGGTGTTGCGCTGCCTGCCGCCCCGACCGGTACTCGTCGGCGCCTCACTGGGCGGGTTCACGGCAATGCTTCTGGCAGGCGAGCTTTCGCCGGGCACGGTACGCGCCCTGGTGCTCGTCGACATCGTGCCGAACATGGACCCCTCCGGCGCGTCACGCATCCATGAGTTCATGGCCGACCGGATGGCGTCGGGTTTCGACTCGCTCGACGAGGTCGCCGACATGATCCAGCAGTACAACCCCAACCGGCGCCGACCTGCCGACCTCGACGGTCTCCGGACCAACCTGCGCAACCGCGACGGGCGCTGGTACTGGCACTGGGATCCGAAGTTCATCGACGGCACCTCGGCGCTGCCACCGATCGAGGTCACCGAGGTCGACCGGATGGACGCCGCGGTCGAGGCGATACTTCGCGACGGTGTGCCCGTGCTGTTGGTGCGGGGCCAGATGAGCGACCTCGTGACCGAGCAACGGGCCGAGGAGTTTCTCAACCGGTTTCCACAGGTCGACTTCGTCGATGTCGGCGGTGCGGGCCACATGGTCGCCGGCGACCGCAACGACCATTTCGCCGACGCTGTGATGGAGTTCCTGGCCCGCCGCGCCCAACCCTGACCGGCCCGCCGGTCAGCCCATCGTGAACAGTTCGAGCTGGACGTTGTCGGGATCGCGGAACACCACCGTCGCGAACGGGAAAGGTTCGTCGATCGCCCGGACGCCGGAGTGCTCGATGCCGAGCTCGTCGAGCCAGGCGGTCCAGGACTGCAACTCGTCACGGGTGGCGACGTTCAACGCCAGGTGGTCCAGACCGGTGCGGGCTTCGTCGAACGGCTGCCCGTCGTTACCGGTGTTGGTGTGCAGCCCGATCACGATGCCTGAGCGCGGCTCGATGAGAAGCTCACCGAAACCGGTGTCCTCGCGTCCGTAGTGCGGAAACTTCGTGGGCACCCGGTCGGCCTGCAACAGCCGCTGGTACCAGGCCACGCTGGCTTCGAGGTCGGTGACGGTGATCGAGACGTGGTGAACGCCCGTGACGGCGGGCGCTTTGTCTTGGCTCATGTCTGGCTCCTAGTTGTCGTCGAGCAGACCGAGATCGCGGTAGATCTTCGGCCGCTCGGTGTACCCGTCGGGGAGGAAAGCGAAGATGGTCCAGTCGTGGAATTGTCCTTTGCGAAGCTCGAAGGTGAAATCGGCGCCCGGTGTCGCATTCGCTTTCTCTTGCAGCACAAGAACATCGGGAGTCCGAGAGTCCAGCGACCCGGCGTACACCGCGGTCGGTGGGAGGTGCTCGAGCGAGCCGAAGAGCGGGCTGGCCAACGGGTTCTTGGTGCCGTCGGGATCATCTGCGGTTTCCAGACCCTTGGCCCACCACTGCCCGTTGCGCTTGGAGATCGTGGGGTTGAGCAACGGATCGTTGACGAGTGCGACGTTCGGATTGGTCACGCCGGCGTCGAGCGCGGGACTCAACAGCACCATGTGTCCCGGCAGTGTCGCAGCGAGACACTCGGGTTCGCCGTTGCACCGCTGGACCAGTAGCTGGGTCGCGGCCAGCGCGATCGAGCCACCGGCGGAATCGCCTATCACACTGACGTTTTCGGCACCGTATTCGGCGACGTGATCCGCGATGAAGTCCGCCACGGTGGGCACCACCGTCTTGGCCGTTCCACCGGTTCCTTCTTCGTTGGCCAGCGGATACAGCGGTACGACGACCGTCGCGCCGGCGTCACGCACCATGTCGGCGTAGGTCCACCAGTGGAACAGGCTGGCTGTCGCGATGAACGACCCGCCGTGAACGGCGACCACGACCTTCTCCGGAGGCGCGGTGGACGGCGACAGCGTCCACACCTTCCAGCCCTGATACTCCGAACTGGCCACGTTGAGGCCGAAGGTGAGGAAGAACGGCGGTTTGCCGTCGGTGAAGAACGGAATCCGCGCGCTCGTACCGTTCAACTCGACACCGAACAGGCCCAGCACCGGTTTGATCAGGCGAAGCCCGGCGACGAACACCTGCGTGACGAGCGAGGGCCTGCCGGTGAACGTCGCTTCGGCCGCCAACGGGGTGCTCACCGAATCGACGGTAGCCGAGTTGGCCAACAGTGCTCCCCCGAAGTCGCGCCGCGCCATCGCCATCAGCGCCAGCGGTACCGGCGGCGGAGCGGGCGCGGCGGGGCCGCCGCTGACGAACGGGGCGAGCACGGCGGTCAGCACGCTGGACAGCAGGCCGACGGTGCCCGCGACGGGCTTCGACTCGGGCGCCGGCGGCCGTGAGTCGCGGCTTTCGTCGGCGAAGAGCACGGTCGTCCGCAGGGAATCAGCGGCTGCCGGGTCGGCAATCGGCTGCGGCTGCGCATCCCGCGTCTCGGTGAACTCCTCTGGCCCGCCGGTTTCGGAGTCGACGATCGTCGCCGCTGCATCGAGGGCCGTGTCCGGCGCTACGTCGGGTGCCGCGTCCATTACAGCGTCGCCGACGTCAATGGCGGTGCTCGAGTCACGCGCGGTGCGCTTGGCCGGCGCGACGAGGTCGACGGGCTCGTCATCCACGACGACATCGTCATCGTCGTCGTGGGTTACCGGTGTGCCATCGGCCACCTGCGAAGTGCCCGCGTCCGTCGTCGATGCGGCGACGTCGTCCGAAGTGTCCGGGGTGTTTGCGGGGTCCGAGACCGACGACTTCTCTCCCCCAGCCCCGTCCGTACCGTCAGCCCACGCCGACCCCGCCCCGATCTGGCCGGTGACGAGCGCGGCCCCGACGCCCAGGGCCACCGCGAGCCCTCCGACACGGCCGACGTAGCTACGGGACATTTGCGACTCACCCATGCCGGAGTCATACCAGAAGGTCGCGCAGGTCTCGGCGCTATTGTCCGGATTAGCCGCGGCGGTGCGTGACGACACCGGACGGGAGTTTGTAGTTCGCCGCCGGCTGGGTATCAGACCTACATGAACATCGAGGTGATGGTCGCGTCGGCAGGCCTGATCGGGCTGGGTGTCGCCGGGCTGACGGGCGCGCTGTGGGACAGCTGGCTGGTCAGGGCGCCCTTCAGCGGCGGGCGGTCGGAACGCTCGACGGGCCGACACGCGCGCTGAGCGACACCGCATGTTTGAACTATCCGCAGACGGGGGTAACAACTTCTCACCCGAGGTTCAGATCCGAGCCGCGTTACCAGCATGGCCGAGTACGGATGGGAGCTTTTGCGGTGGCTGCGCCAAGTGCCGAATACGCTGAAGTAACCGAGATGTTCCGACGTCTCAAGACCCTCGACGAAGGCTCGGTGGCGTATCGACGTCAGCGCGAAGCAATCATCGAACGAGCCCTGCCGCTTGCCGACCACATCGCGCGCCGATTTCGGAATCGCGGCGAATCCCTCGACGACCTAGTGCAGGCGGCGCGTGTCGGTCTGGTCAACGCGGTCAACCGATTTGACCCCGACAACGGCGCGGAGTTTCTGTCCTTCGCCGTACCAACCATGATGGGTGAGGTGCGGCGGCATTTCCGTGACCACGGCTGGGCGGTCAAGGTTCCTCGCCGCCTCAAGGATCTCCAGAGCCAGCTGGTCAAGGCCCGCAGCGAGTTGTCCCAGGAAATGGGGCGTGCTCCGACGCCCACCGAGGTGGCCGAACACCTGGGCATCGACCGCGAACTCGTCGTCGAGGCGACGATCGCCAGCAGCAACTACTCCACTCTTTCCACCGACGTGCAGTCCAGCCCGGGCGACGACAACTGGTCGATCGGTGACACGCTCGGCGATGTCGATCCGAACCTCGACAAGGTGATCGACGTCGTGACGATCCGCCCGCTGATCGCCGCGTTGCCCGAGCGCGAGCGAACGGTCCTGACGCTGCGGTTCTTCGAATCCATGACCCAGACACAGATCGCCGAGCGCATGGGTTACTCGCAGATGCACGTGTCGCGCATGCTCGCCAAAGCCCTTCGCACGCTGCGTGATCAGATCCGCGAGCAGGCTGTCGAGGAAACGGCGCTCGCGGCCTCGGCGTGATGTCGCTGCCCAGTTGGGCCAGCTGAGCGGTCAGACGGCGGCCGCCGCTCGATTCTCGGACTTGTGCGCTGCGCGCGTCGCGGTGAGGAACTCCGACACCTCCGCCGCGCAGCGCTGTGCATGTGCGGCGTCGACGAGGTCGAAGGCGTGGCCCGCCCGTGGGACCTCGCTGTACGCCACCGGATTTCGGGAAACGGCGTCGAGTGCCGCGTGGAAGTCGCGGGCCTCCTGCACCGGGATGATGGTGTCCTGCTCGCCGTGGATCAAAAAGAACGGGGGCGCGTTCTCGTGCAGACGAGCCAGCGGAGACGCGGCGGCATAGACCTCGGGGTGGCGGGATTGACTTCGGCGCACCACCACCCGCTCCAGGAAACCCTGGAAATTCCGGCGCGTCGCGGTCGATCGATCCTGCCAGTCATAGCGGCCGTATATCCCCACGACAGCATCCACGGTCGTGTCGGCGTCCTCAGTCAACTCGCCACGGAAAGCCGGGTCGCCAGGGGTCAGACCGGCGAGCGCGGCGAGGTGACCGCCGGCCGAGCAGCCCGCGATGGCCACGAAGTCTTGGTCTCCGCCGTACTGGTCGATGTTCGCGCGCGCCCAGGCGATCGCGGCGTTGACGTCGGCGATGTGCGGGGCCAGCGATGCACGGGTGACACCCGGTAGTCCATCGTCAGGCATATCCACCCTTCGTCGACCAGTCGGGACAGCAGAGTGTGGCCCTGCAGCACCCGACTGCCCTGAACCCACGCGCCGCCAGGAACGAAAAGCAACACCGGCGCCGGCCCGTCCGGCAGATCCGGACGCCGCCATACGTCGAGCAGTTGCGCGGGATGCTCCCCGTAGCGGATGGATCCGCGGTACAGACACCGTCGACGCTGGCCGCGGAACCGCGTGAACGGAGGAAGGCGATCGCCGGCGGTCAGGGCCGCCGGAGCGGCCAGTTCGGCCGCTGCTGCCGCCTCGGCCGGTATGGCCTTGCCCGCCGCGGGTCGGGGGATGCGACGGGTGATCGCCGCCCGAAGGGCTGCGGGCGCGTAATGCCCACCCCAGAGCGCCATCGCGGTCAGCCCGGCGAACGGCTCGAGATGCCGACCCACCACGGGCAGCGAGGAGTACAGCCGAGTAGTGGCCAACACCACGTCGGCCGGATGAAATGCCATCGCTTACTGCTCCGCCGAGACCGGGTCGCGCACGTCGGACTCGACGCCGGCCTCCCGGCTGCACGTCGCGCACACGGCTTCTTCGAACCCGAGGTTTCCGCAGGTCGGACAGATGAAATCGAGCATGTGGGGGCGCCGCCTTCCGAAGGTGCTTCTCGCCGTCTGGTTGCAGCGTCTGCTTGGTCTACCCGAGGACGGGGGCGGTAAAACCCGAGTGCTCAGAACGCGTAGCGGATCCGGCAGGTCGGCAACTTGGCGGCGACGAGGTCGGTGAGCTGCTGCACCCACCGCCCCTTCCACGGGGTCTTGTAGCGGACATTCCACTGCCCGCTCTGGCTGCGCTTGGCCTGTTGCAGGTCGGGGCGCCACAGCAGGTCCTCGCCCTTGGGATGCCAACCCATGTTGACCTCGTGCAGGCCCTCGTTGTGGGTGAGGAAGATGATCTCGGCGGCGAGTTGCCGCTTGGTGCGATCGTCGGTGCGGTCGGCGATCTGCTCGAGCAGATCGGACCACTCGGTCAACCAATCCTCGTGGACGATCACCGGGCTGAGGTTCAGGTGCACCTCGTAGCCGGCTTCGACGAAGTCGTCGAGCGCGCCGATCCGGTCGGCGATCTTCGAGGTGCGGATGTCGACCAGTCGCGACGTCTGTTCGGGCATCAGGCTGAACCGCACCCGGGTGCCGCCGCGCGGGTCATACGTCAACAGGTCGCGGTTGACCAGCTTGGTGGCAAAGCTGGCTTTGGCGTTGGGTATTCGGGCGAACAGGTCGACGAGATCGCGCACGTTCTCCGACACCATCGCGTCGACCGAGCAGTCGCTGTTCTCGCCGATGTCGTAGACCCAGTCGACGGGGTCGCATTGGTTGGGTTCCGGCTTTTCCCCTTGGCGCGCGGCGTGGCGTTCGAGGTAGCCGGTGATCTTCTCGATGTTGGCGAATACCGTGATCGGGTTGGCGTAGCCCTTGCGCCGCGGAACGTAGCAGTAGGAGCATGCCATCGCGCAGCCGTTGGCCGTGGAGGGCGCGATCCAATCACTCGAGCGTTCGTTGCGTCGCGCCGACAGGCTCTTCTTCTCGCCGAGCACCAGTGTTTCGCGCTTGATGCGCACCCAGTCCTCCACGTTGCCCGCGTTGCCGTAGAGGCCGGTGATGGCCTGGTGGGAGGGCACCTCGATGCGCTGGGCGTCGGGGAACCGCTCGAAGACCTGCCGGCCTCGCGGGAAACGGTCGATACTTGGCTCGTGGTAGATCCGCTTGATCTCGAGAAGCCGGTCGGCCATCTCGGCTGGTGAACGACGGGCGGTCGGCCCGCCCTGTTGTGACGCCACGAGGCATCCAACGACCGCGGTGTCCGTGGGGTTCCGTCAACGGGGGATTACGACGGGATTGCGGCGCCGAAGGTCTTGGTCTGTACGTACTGTTCCAGGCCTTCCAAGCCGCCCTGACGTCCGAAGCCACTCTGCTTGTAGCCGCCGAACGGTGCGTCCGGACCGTAGTACTGGCCGCCGTTGATGCAGGCGCTGCCGGCACGCAGGCGTTCGGCAACCGCGATCGCACGTTCCTCCGAGCCAGCCGCCACCCCGCATGTCAGCCCGTACGGTGAGTCGTTGGCCAGGCGCACCGCGTCATCTTCGTCGTCGAACGGGATCACCACGAGCACCGGCCCGAAGATCTCCTCACGTGCGACTGTCATCGTGTTGTCGACATCGGCCAGCACCGTCGGTTCGACGAAGAACCCTCGCTCGAACCGCTCGGGAACGCCGCCGCCGGTGGCGACCCGCGCCCCCTCCTTGACACCCGTGTCGATGAAGCCGAGCACCCGATCCCGGTGTGCCCTGCTGATCAGCGGCCCCATCATGAACTGCGGGTTGGTCGGGTCGCCGTACCCGACCGCCTGCATCCCGGCGGTCGCGAGATCCACCGCCTCCGCGTATCGCGATCGGGGCACCAGCAGACGGGAGAGCATGCCGCAGCCCTGGCCGGCGTGGAAACACAGGCTCATCGCGACGACGGGAACAGTGGCGGAGAGATCCGCGTCGTCGAGGATGATCTGCGCGTTTTTTCCACCCAGTTCGAGAAAGACGCGCTTGAGGGTGTTCGCGGCGTCGGCCATGATCCGCTTGCCGGTGGCACTCGATCCGGTGAACGAAATCATGTCCACTCGGGGATCGGTGACCAGTTGACGTCCCCGGGCGCCGTCGGCCGAGGTGATGACATTGACCACGCCGTCGGGGAGGTCGGTGGCCTCGGCGACGATGCGGCCCACCGTGGTGGCGGTCCACGGTGTTTCCGGTGAGGCCTTGACCACGACGGTGTTGCCGGTCGCCAACGCCGGGGCGAGCTTGCCCATCAGCACTTCAAATGGATAGTTCCACGGGCTGATGGCGCCGACGACGCCGACGGCTTCCTTGCAGACCCAGCGCCGGTTCCTGACCCCCAACACCTCGTTGTCGGGAAGGTCGCGCGGACGCAGGAAGTCGTCGATCGACGACAGCGACCACGGCAGGGTGTCGTCCAGCGGATTGTCCAACTGCACCATGTGCGTCGACATGACCGGTGCGCCCGCTTCGGCGACCAGGATGGCGCGTAGCGCCTCGCGCTCGGATTCCAGCGCCGACTGCAACTGTCGCAGACAGTGTTTCCGGAGTTCGACGTCGGATGCCCATTCGGTCTGATCGAAGGCGCGGCGCGCCGCGGCGATGGCGCGGTCGGTGTCCGCCGCGGAAGCATCGGGAGCCGTGCCGAGGGTCTCCTCGGTCGCGGGGTTCACGTTGGCGAAAGTCGCACCCGCGTCAGCCTCGGCCAACTTCCCGTTAATGAGCAGCAGATGGTCGCTGTCTGTCATCATGTCCTTTCTGAATGAACCGGGTGCTAGTGTCTCAAACTACACATGCATCTACTCAGAAAATGACGAATGACAATGGTCAGTAATCTAGCAGTGGACTACATCATCGTGGGTGGTGGATCGGCCGGATGTGTGCTCGCCAACCGGTTGAGCGCGGGTGGCAGGCACCCCGTCCTGCTGATCGAGGCGGGCCCCCGGGACCGCTCCCCGTTGTTCCATATTCCCGCCGGCCTCGCCAAGGTGGACAGTCACTGGCGCTTCGTCGATGAACCCGATCCCTCGCGCAACAACCAGACGACGCTATGGATGCAGGGCAAGGTGCTCGGCGGCGGTAGCTCGGTCAACGGCATGATCTGGGTCCGAGGCAATCCGCGCGACTATGACGGCTGGGCACGCGACGGCGCTGCGGGATGGCAGTTCGCCGACCTGCTCGACGACTTCCGTCGGTCGGAGACATACCAGGGTGGCGCCGACGACTGGCGCGGCGGTTCCGGGCCGATCCACGTCAGCGCGGAAGGGGTGGCCCATCCCACCCGCGACCTCTTCATCGAGGCCGCGCAGGTCGCCGGCCACAAGGTATTGGACGACTACAACGGCGGCGACCAGCTCGGAGTCGGTGTGGCGCAGACCAATCAGCGGCGCGGATTGCGGCAGAGCACCTCGGCGGCGTACCTGCGTCCGGCCCGGCATCGGCGCAACTTGCAGATACTGACCAACTGCACCGTCACCAGGGTGCATTTCGACGGTGACCGGGCGGTAGGCGTCAGCCTCGAGAGCCGCGGCAAGGTAATCCGGGCTCGGGCCCGCCGCGAGGTCGTGCTCTCGGCAGGGGCACTGACCTCGCCGAAACTGTTGATGCTGTCCGGCGTCGGCTCGGCCGCGGAACTGAACCGCCACCGCATTCCGGTGGTGGCGGACCTGCCGGGCGTCGGAGCCAACCTGCAGGAACACCCGATCGCGAACATGGTCTGGAACATGAAGATCCCGACCCTCAACGTGGAGATGGGACCGAAGGACATGCTCCGAGCGGCGGTTGCCTTCGCCTCACGCGGCGGCGGAGCGATCTCCTCGCCCGCGGCCCATGCGCTGCTGTTCGCCAAGCTGCACGAGGACAGCACCCGGCCCGACTACGAAGGGCTGTTCATGGCGATGGGCCTGTGCGGTTCGGGCATTGACAAGTCGGCGGAAGTGCTGTCGCACAGCGGCAGCCACGATGTCGCGGCCATGCAGATGCTCGACCGGCCCGCCGTCACCGTCGTCAACACCGTGTTGCATCCGCGTTCGCGGGGGCGGGTCAGGTTGCGCTCGGCGGATCCGTCGGACCTGCCGATCCTGGAGCACCAGTTGCTGGCCGACCGCCGCGACCTCGACGACCTGATGGCCGGCTGCCGACTGGCCCGCAGCGTGATGGAAAGCGAACCGATCGCCCGGCACGTGAAGAGCGAGGCGCTTCCGGGCGCGGCCGTGCAGACCGACGGAGACTGGGAGGCGTTCCTGCGTCAATCGGCGTGGGGCGCATCTCACCCGATGGGCACCTGCAAGATGGGCAGCTCGACCGATGCGGTGGTCGACGCCGAACTGCGAGTCCACGGTCTGCGGGGGCTGCGCGTGGTCGATGCCTCGATCTTTCCCACCGCGCCCAGCGGCAACACGAATGCGCCGACGATCGCGGCCGCCGAGAAGGCGGCGAAGATGATGCTGGCCGACGCCGGCCGGACGTGACGTGTGTCACTAGCGATCGCCGCGAATCGCCTGGTGATAGACGCTGTGCAAGGCGGGGCCCTGGCGGATCGCGGCGGCGGTCGCGCTGTCCACCCAGCTGTTGACGGCCTGCTTGGCCACAGCCAGCGCCGCCGGCGAGGCGGTCGCGATCTTCTCGGCGAGTTCGTCCACTCTGCCTGCCAGTGACTCGTCGTCGACGACGTCGACGGCCAGGCCCAGGCGCACGGCCTCCGCACCGTCGACGAGGCGGCCGGTGAACAACAGTTCTTTGGTGCGGGCCGGCCCCAGCAGGTGTGGCCAGAAGCCGAGAGTGGGTGGCAACGCGAACTCCCTGACCTCGGGCATGCCGAACCGCGCGCTCTCGCCGCACACGATCAGGTCGCAGCAGCCGACGAGTTCATTGGCGACGCCCAGGCAGTAGCCGTGGACCTGGGCGATCAACGGCTTGGCGAAATCGCGGATCCTCATCCATCGCTGCACCCGCGCCGTGTTGTTCGCCAGATCGGCCGCCGCGTCGCCGAGGTCCCCGGCGCGCTTCATATCGTCAAGGTCGAATCCCGAGCAGAACGCGCGGCCTGCGCCGGAGATCACCACACACACCGTGTCGGTGTCGGCGGCCGCGTCCTCGAGTTCCGCGACGAGCAGTTCCTCCATCGCCGCCGTCATCGCGTTGAGCTTCTCCGGCCGGTTGAGGATCAGGCGCCGTACGGCACCGGTCTGCTCCAGTGTTATCACGCTCAATCCTCCCCTGGGCCATGAGTGCGATGCCAATGTATCAAAAGATGGACATAGTCATTACCGCTGAAGTACATTCACGATTACCCAAGTCGTCAACAACGTTCAGCACCTCGAGGTGAGCATGGATTTCTCGTCAGTCGCCCTCATATCCGCAGACGCACATGTAGAGGAGCCGCACGACCTCTGGTGGGACAACCTGCCCGAGAGTCTGAGGGGCGATGCGCCCCGAATGATCCAGGCCAAGGGCGACGGGGGTTGGGAACTGATGATCAACGGTGCACCACGCGGGTGGGGCACCGCCGAGTTGGAGCGAATCCAGAACCTGGATGCGGATCGTCGCGTGGAGGTGATGCTCTCCGACGGCATCGCGGGCGAATGCATCTTCCCCACCATCGGTCTGTACCTGTGGAACATGACGAACGCCGAGTCCGGTGCCGCATGCTGTCGCATCTACAACGAGTGGATCTACGATCTGTTGGAGAAGCGATCGCCGCGGTTTCGTTGTGCGGGGGTGGTACCGACCTGGGACGTCGACGTCGCGGTGTCAGAAGTCGAGCACATCGCCGAGATCGGGCTCGCCGCGGCCATGCTGCCGCTCGTCGGCGAACCGCCCTACAACCACCCGCGGTGGGAACCACTGTGGACGGCGATCAACGACACCGGTCTGCCGATCGTCATGCATCAGGGCACTGGCCACGACATGGTGTTCTACCGTGGGCCAGGGGCTTCGGTGTCGAATCTGCTTGCCACCCAATCGATGGCGCCGCGCACGGCGGGCCTGCTCACCACCTCCGGGCTGTTCGAACGCTACCCCGATCTGCATGTGGTGATGGTCGAGGTCAATGCCAGCTGGATCCCGTGGGCCATGTCCACTCTGGACTTCTACACCGACGCCTTCATGGGGTACGGCTGGGTCAAACCGGAGCTTCCCCGTAAGCCCAGCGAATACCTCGTCCGCAACATCCACGCCACATTCCAAGACGACCCGGCGGCCATCAACGGTCTACCGCTCACCGGCCCCGGCCCGCTGCTGTGGGGCTCGGATTATCCGCACGACGAGGGCACCTTTCCCAATTCGCGCGAGGTGGTGCGGCGCCTGTTCGCGGACGTGCCCTTCGACGACACCAAGAAGATGGTCGGGGGCACCACGGCCGAACTGTTCAACTTCGACATGTCGCAGCTGCGGCCGGTGGGCTGACCATCGTTATGCAACTGATCTTCGACGAAATAGAGGAACAGGTCGCCAAGACTTTTCGGGTGCTCCTCGAACGCGAGGCGACAACCGAGCGGATACGTGAGGTTGAGAGCTCCCATAGCGGAGCCGACGGGCACCTATGGCACCTGCTGATCGGCGCAGGCGCGCTCGACGTCGGGCTGCCTGGAGACGCCGGCGGTCTGCTGCTCGCCTCGATCGTCGCCGAGATGATCGGCGAACATCTCGCTCCCGCACCGTTCACCCCGGCGACGTGCGCGTACCGGTTGGCGGCCGATCCTGCGGCCCGCTGCGGCGCTCATGTAGCGGAAATTGCCTCGGGAACAACGCTTCTCACAGTGGTGCCAATGCAGGGGCGGGTCACCGAAGACGCCGTGCTGGTGCCTGCCGGCACTGTCGCCGACGCAGCACTGACCCATGACGCCACCGGGCTGTGGTGGCATCCACGGCCGGACGGCGTGGTGCGCCCGCAGACGCTTGACGCTGGCTGCAGCGCCCTGTGGCCTGTTGACTCCACCGACAGACGGCTGCTCGCGTCGGGTGCGGCAGCGGACGGGTTGTGGGCGGCGCTGCAGAGCGATATCCGGGTGCTGATCGCTGCCGAACTCGTCGGAATGGCAAGTCGCGCCATCGAGATCGCAGTGGACTACGCCCGCACCCGGGTTCAGTTCGGCAGACTGATCGGGTCTTACCAGGGGGTGTCGCATCCGCTGGCCGACGCCGCAACGGCCGTCGAGGGCGCCCGGCTGTTGGTGCGTAAGGCGGCGTGGTCAATCGACGAGCAGGAACCAGACAGCCAAGCGCTTGCCGCCATGGCGTTCGTCAATGCCTGGGAAATCTCACAGCAGACCGTGACACACTGCCTTCGCGTGCACGGCGGTTACGGGTTCATGACCGAGTACGACATTGGGATGTACTACCGGCGCGCCAAGGCGTTGCCCTTGCTGGTCGGCGCCTATCAGCAGGAACTGGCCCGTCTGGGTGAGCTTCTCTACGGGTCGGGAACCTGATGAATTTCCGGGAAGCACAGGGCATCAGCGCCATCCGTGCGCAGGCTCGAGAATTCGCGGCCGAGCACGTCACCGAGGCGGTTCGCGAGCACGAGTACCGCACCGGTGACGGCGTGAACCTGGACATCCATCGAGCCATGGGCCGGCGGGGCTGGATCCTGTCCCGCTTTCCCGAGCAGGAGGGCGGAGCGGGGCTCACTGCCGGCGAGGCCGACGCGCTGTTGTTCGAGCTGACCGCTGCGGGCGTACCCACCGTCGGCCCCAAGGCGACCCCGATGGCGGCCGCCGCGATCCGCGCATGGGGCGGCGCCGAGCTCAAGGCGAAGGTTCTACCCGAGATCGCCCGCGGCGAGAGTCTGGTCTGTCTCGGCTACACCGAGCCCGGTTCGGGGTCCGACGTGGCGGCCGCCAAGACGCGAGCTGTCCGGGACGGTGACGAGTGGATCATCAACGGGCAGAAGGTCTTCACTACCTTCGCCCATCTCGCCCGCTACTGCTTCCTGCTCACCAGAACCGATCCGCAACAACCCAAGCACCGCGGCCTCACCATGTTCCTCGCCCCACTGGAGTCCCCCGGGATCGAAATCCAACCGGTGCACACCCTGGGCGGTGAGCGCACCAACGTTGTCTACTACACCGACGTTCGGATTCCCGATTCTCACCGGCTCGGCGAAGTCAACGAAGGATGGCGGGTGTTGCGCGTAGCCATCGAGGAAGAGCACACCGGCGGTCTGGTGCCCGAGTCCCTTGTCGTCACCGCCGCGATCGAGAAGTGGGCGCAGACCGAAACTCCCGACGGCACCACGCCGCTCGACGACCCGGCGGTGCGCACCACGCTGGCCCAGGTCCGCATCCGAAACGAGGTGGCCGCTCTGATGGGCGCACTGCAGAGCAACCGGCTGGACAGCGGGATCCCGCTTGGCTTGATCGGGCCGATGGCGGCCTTGTACGGCACGGAAAGCTATCTCCGAAATGCGCAGCAAGCGCTCGACCTGTGCGGCCCCGCAGGCGTATTGCAGCGCGGGGAGTCCGGTGCGATCGACAACGGCACGATCGAGCACCTCTACCGTGCTGCGGTCGCCTCGACCATCTACGGCGGAACCAGCGAGGTGATGAGGGAACAGATCGCCGCGCGAGCCCTGGGTCTGCCGCGACTCAAAGATTGATTGATTGTCCACACTCACCAGAAGGAGCAAGAGATGTCCGAGATGCGCTTGGAAGACATGATCATCATCAGCGTCGACGACCATACGATCGAGCCGCCCGATGTGTACAAGAACCATGCTCCGGCGAAATACCGGGACCGGATGCCCAAGGCCGTGGTCACCGACAAGGGTGTGGAGGAATGGGTCTGGGAGGGTGAGAGCAACGGAAACCTCGGCCTCAATGCCGTTATCACGTGGCCCAAGAACGAATGGGGTTTCGATCCCGTCGGCTATGCCGAGATGCGGCCGGGTTGCTACGACATCCACAAGCGCGTCGAGGACATGAATGCCGGCGGCATCGCCATGTCAATGTGCTTTCCGACCTTCACCCGGTTCAGCGGTGCGTTCTTCAACACTGTCGCGGACAAGGAGTTGGCCGCCGCGGCCGTATCGGCTTACAACGACTGGCACATCGAGGAGTGGGCGGGCGCATACCCGGATCGGTTCATTCCGCTGGCCATTCCGATGGCCTGGGACGCCGAGCTGTCCGCTCAGGAGGTGCGTAGACTCGCCAGGAAGGGCTGCCACGCAATCGTTTTCACCGAGCAGCCGGTTGACCTGGGAATGCCCAGCATCCACAGCGGCTACTGGGATCCGTTCTTCAAGGCATGTGCGGACGAGGGCACCCGTATCTGTATCCACGTCGGGTCCAGCGGTGTGCTCCCGCAGACCGCACCGGACGCCCCGATCGACGTCCCTGTCACGCTGGCGACCATGCAGACCATGAAGCCGATGATGGACTTCATGTTCAGCCACGTGTTCCACGAATTCCCAGACCTCAAGATCGCACTGTCTGAAGGGGGCGCAGGCTGGCTCCCCTACGTCCTGGATCGTCTCGACCGCCATGTCGACAACCACCGATGGACTGGACACAAGTTCGACAAGACCACCCCGACCGAGATGTTCCGCGAGCACTTCCTCGCATGCGTGGTGGCCGACCCGGCCGCCGTCGACATGCGGGACCGCATCGGCATCGAGAACATCTCGATCGAAGTCGACTATCCGCACTCCGATGCTCAGTGGCCCTGGGCCCCGGAGGTGTTCTGGAAGGACTTCAAGGATGGTTGTGCCACCGACGCCGACATCAACATGATGTCGCATGAGAACGCGATCCGGTTCTTCAACCTTCCCTCGCTGACCGACAACCAACGCAAGGAGTTCACGGTCGGCGCCCTTCGCGCGAAAGCAGCCCACGTGGACACCTCGACGACGACGCGTGCCGAGTACAAGGAGCGGTTCTACGCGGCCAGAGCGAAGGCCGACGCCGGCGTCTGACCGACGGGTGGGCACTGCGACCGCGAAACGGGTTGAGCAATGGATCAAACGGCCACGGATCAAACGGCCACGGCGGGATGGCTGTTGACCCACGCAGCGGAGCGCTGGCCCCACCGAGAAGCATTGGTGCTCGGCGAGAACCGGTTGACGTACCTCGATCTGTACCAACGCAGTGAGACCGTCGCCCACGGCTTGATCGGCTGCGGGCTGAAACCGGGCGACCGCCTGCTCTGGCAACTGCCGAACCGCCTCGAGAGCGTTATCCTGCACTTCGCTGCCTGGCGCATCGGACTGGTCAGCATGCCCGTGGTGCCGGTGTACCGAGAACACGAGCTGCGCTCCATTCTGGCCGACAGCCAACCGCAGGCCGTCGCGTTCTGCGGGACTTCCGACGAGGTTTTGGGCAAGGTCGCGCTGGCCGGGCAGGAGGCCACGCGGGCGGGCCACCCTGCCCCTCTGGTGATCGACCTGGACGGCCACGGTCTGCCCACAGGCACCGGCGCGCGGCTGCCGGACCCGCCGGGGCCCGACGAGCCGGATCTGATCCTGTTCACCTCCGGTACCACCAGCGCACCGAAAGGCGCGGTGCACTGTGGTCGGACGGTGATGGCGGAGGCGAATTCGTGGCTGACGACCATCGGGCTCGACAGCGACATGGTCGCCCTCATGGGTGCACCGATCAGCCACATCGCCGGGCTGCTCACGGCCGTGATCGTGCCGGTGCTGGCCGGCGGGCGCGCGGTCATCATGCCGCGGTGGGATCCGGACACCGCCGTCAAGCTCATCGACCGGGAGGCGGTGACGATTTCTGCGGGCGCGTCGGTGTTCCTGCGCGACCTCGTCGAGCGCTACGAAAATCCGGCGTTCACCGGGCTCCGCCTGTCCGTATTCCTCGGTGGCGGAAGCAATGTCGACCCGGACCTGGTCTATCGTGCCGACGCCCTGGGTATCAGGGCGTTCCGATCGTGGGGTATGACAGAGGCGCCTTCACTCACCCTCGCCAGCCCTTCCGAGCCGCTGGAACGGCGGGCGAACTTCGACGGTCGTGTCGTGGCAGGCGCCCAGGTGCAGGCGGTCGACGATCATCGCCGGCCGCTTCCACCCGGGGAGCAGGGCGAGCTGCGGTTGCGCTGCCTCGAGCAGATGCTCGGCTACCTCAAGCCCGAGCACACGGCCGCCAGCGTCGACGCCGAGGGTTGGTATTACAGCGGCGATATCGGAAGCGTCACCGAGGACGGCTGGGTTCGCGTCACCGGCCGCAAGAAGGACATCATCAACCGCGGAGGCGAAAAGTTCTCGGCGCGCGACATCGAAGAAGTGATCGTGCGGCATCCGGCCATCTCCATGGCCGCCGTCATTGCGACGCCGGATCCTCGGCTGGGAGAGCAGGTCACGGGCATCGTGACACTGCGCGACGGCTGGCAGTGGCCGGGCCGCGCGCACTTGGCCGCGCATCTCGACGGATCGGGGCTAGCCCGTCAGAAGTTCCCGCAGGCGTGGCGCGTGGTCGACGAGATTCCGATGACGCCCTCGGGCAAGGCCCAGAAGCATTTGCTGTTGCAGATGTGGCACGACGTGTTGGCCGATTCACCTGAACTCGAATGACACACCCGGGCTGAGCTTTTCATTGAGATCGCGTAAAAAAGGAGACGAGCATGGCAGAGCAGTACGGAGGTGCCTTCGGATTCGGGTTCGATCCCGAGGACGTGGCCCGCTTCCGCGACGCGGAACATCAACCCTATCTGGCGCAACTCGCAGCGACTTGTCCGGCGCGGCGCACAGGCGACGGATCACTGCAGGTGTTGCGGATGGCCGAGGTACGCGAGTTCAACCATCATCCATCGGTGGAGGCATTTTCGTTGGCCAACAAGATGTCTGACGAACTCGGCCTCGGGGCGCAACGGGATCTGATTCCGTTGAACTACAACGGTGAGGAGCACAAGAGCTATCGGCGGGTGCTCGACCCCCTTTTCGCGCCCCAGCAGGTCAAGGTGTTCGAGCCGGCGGTGCGCACGTTGACCAACGAGTTGATCGACACGTTCATCGATCGCGGTGAGGCCGACGTCTACGACGGGTTCTGCGCGATCCTGCCCGCCACGATCTTCTGCCGCATCGTCGGTATACCGGACTCCGATGTCGCGATGTTCATCCAGAACAAGAACGACCTCCTTCGCGTCGAACCCGGTGAACCCATGGAGAAGACGGTAGAGCGTCAGAACATGGCGGGAATGAAGTGCTACATGTACTTCAATGACGTGCTGGAGAAGCGGGCCGCCGCCGACCACAAGAGCGATGACCTTCTCACCTGGCTCACCGAGGCCGAACGCAACGGTGAAAAGCTGACCCGCGAGGAAGTGCTAGACATCCTCTTTCTCTTGATGATCGCCGGGTTGGACACGGTGGCCGCGACGCTCTCGTGTGCTCTGTCCTGGCTGGCTCGCCACCCCGAGCGGCGTAAGGAGATCGTCGCCGACCCGTCCTTGTGGCCGCAGGTCGTCGAGGAGATTCTGCGCACCGAGACGCCGGTACCGGCGACGACCCGGATCGCGGTGAAGGACGTCGAAATCGCCGGGCACCAGGTCGAGGCCGGGACAGCCGTCCATTTCTCCTGGGCCGCAGCGAATCTGGACCCTGACACGTTCGATAACCCACTGGAGGTGGACTTCACCCGTAAGCGCAGCCCGCACGTCGCTTTCGCCAGCGGGTTTCACCGCTGCCTGGGGTCCCATCTGGCTCGCCTCGAACTGAGAACGGCCCTTGACGAGTTTCACCAACGCATTCCCGAGTACCGGCTCCAGCCGGGGGCGACGCTGGAGTACGAGACCCTGCCTGTGCGGCTGGTGCGCCCGTTGCCGTTGGAGTGGGAGGCGTAGGGATGCGGGTCGGGTTCATCGGTCTCGGAGATCAGGGCGGGCCGATGGCCCGCCGGGTCATCGATGCCGGCCATCCGGTGACGTTGTGGGCGCGTAGGGCGGAATCACTGGCACCGTACACCGATACGTCCGCCGAGACCGCTGCCTCGCCGCGGGAACTCGGCAAGGTGTCCGACGTCGTGTGCATATGTGTGGTCGACGAAGCCGGAGTACGGCAGGTACTGCTCGGCGACGACGGCGTGCTGGCCGGCCTGTCCGCCGGGGGGATGGTCGCCGTTCACAGCACCATCAGCCCCGGCGCGTGTGGCGAACTGGCGGAGACTGCACGCGAAGTCGGTGTCGACTTCATCGATGCGCCGGTGAGTGGGGGCGGCCAGGCGGCGGCCGCCGGTCGGCTGCTGGTGATGGTCGGCGCCGGTGCCCGTGTCTTCGAGAAATGCCGGCCGGTCTTCGAGAGCTACGGCGATCCGGTGCTGCACGTCGGTGACGTCGGCACGGCTCAACGAGTCAAGCTGATCAACAACGCGATGATGGCCGCCAACACCGCCGTCGCACTGCACGCCTTGGAACTGGCCGATGCGTTGGGCGTGGATCGCTCGGCCGCCGCGACGGCGATTCGGCACGGTTCCGGCCACAGCCGTGCACTGGATCTTCTCGGCCAGTTCGAGTTGCGCCGCGAGGCCTTCCCTGATCACGCTGTGGCGTTGTTACGCAAGGATGTTCAGTTGATGCTCGCGCTGGACCGTGCCGTCGGCGACGGCGCGGGTGAAGCACTGGCCGACGTCGCGCAGAGCCTGCTTGGCGAGAACAACCCGTCACAACTCTCCGCGAGGTGAAGATGCGCCGATGAATCGCCGTACATCCCCCGACTGAACGCCCCGGTCAGGTCGTCACGATCGACACCGCGGCGGTGCCGGGCGCGCCGTAGACCTGGGCATAGCCGACCTTCGGCGAGCCGGGCACCTGGTGTTCTTCGGCCTTTCCGCGCAACTGCAGCACCAACTCGTACATCTGGCGCAGACCTGACGCCCCGATCGGCTCACCGTTGGCGATCAGTCCACCGTCGGTATTGACCGGCATACTTCCGCCGATCTCCGTTGCGCCGTCGGCGATCAGCTTCTCCTGTTCGCCGTCGGCGCAGAACCCGTTCTCGGCCATGTGAATGACCTCGGCGCCGGCGTCGGTGTCCTGAAGCTGGATGACGTCGACGTCGTCGGGTGCGATCCCGGCCGTCTCGTAGGCGTCCCTGGACGCATACACCGTCGGCGAGAATTCCTCCTCGACGGCCGCGCAGGTGTTGTGCACCTCGTAGGCCCCGTAGCGCCGCGTCCTGATCTCGGTTGCGCGCAGATACACCGGTTGCCTGGTGAATCGCGAGGCGATCTTGGCGTTGCACATCACGACGGCGGCGGCACCCTCGTCCGGTGCGCAGAACATGTACTGTGTCAGCGGATAGTTGAGCATGCGCGAGTTCAGGATCGTCTCTTCGGGAATCACCGTGCGCCGGAACGCCCTCGGGTTCAACGATCCGTTTCGATAGTTCTTGGCCGCTACCCTTGCCAGGGTCTCCATGGAGATGTCGTGATCGTGCAGGTAGCGGTTGATCTTCATGCCGAAGAACTTGGTGGTGAGGAACTGCCCGTTCTCGGCATACCAGGCGGGCAGCCCCAGCACCCGCGGGTCGGCGGTGAATGCCCCGCGGGGGTGCTTGTCGGTTCCGATCGCGATGCCGATGTCGTATTTGCCAACCCGGATCGTGTTGGCCACCTGCTCGATGTTGCTGGCGGCGCTGGCACAGGCGTTCTGGACATTGGTGAACGGAATACCGGTCAGGCCCAGAAGCCCCGTCACCGCGTCGACGTTGTTCACTTCGAAGCTGCTGCCGACTCCGAATTGGATGTCCTTCCACTGGAGTCCGGCATCGTCAAGTGCGAATTGGGCAGCGTCGGCAGCCATCTCGATGCCCGACTTGTCTCCGTGCCGGCCGAACGGGTGCAGACCCACTCCGATGATCGCGACGTCGTTCATGTGTTCACTCCTGGCTTCGTATCGTTGGTTCAGACCGGTTGGAAAGCCCACGTGAGGATTTCGTCACCGTTGTCGTCGGTGTAGAACGGAATGAAGACGAGTTCGACTTCCATCCCGAACCGCAACTTGGCCGGATCGGCCTCGGTGAGGCGCGCCTCCACCCGGACGGCGTCGCCGAGTTGGACGAGCCCGACCCCGAACGGCGTGAACGTCTCGTCCGTCTCCCCGCCGGCGTACGGTTGCTTGGGCACGAATCCCTGGGTCGTCCACGCCACCAACGTGCCCCGCCGGGGAAGCCGCTCCTCGGATACGTCGGGACTGCTACAGCGCGAGCAGCGGTTCTGCTTCGGCCACACTACCGCGGTGCACTCGGCACACTTGCTGCCGACCAACTGTGGGTTATCGTCCGGCCAGGTCGAGACTTCCGGTGCCAGCACCTTTGTGGCCAATTGTCGTCCTCCGTGAACTAGTGGTGTTCGGCATGCGTACTGTCGGATGACTAGGCGACCCCGCCGTCGATTTTGAGCTTGATGATGGCCTCGTCGTCCAAGCCGAGTTCGTCGCGCAGGATCTGGTCCCCGTGCTCGTTGAAGTCGGGTGCCCGGCGGGTGGCGCAGGACCGCTCGTCGAATTGGACAGGTGTGGCGGCCAGTTCGAACTCCACTCCGCTGCTCGACTGGGCAGTGATCATGTAGTCGTTCGCTCGTACCTGCGGATCGTCGGCAACCTCGACGCTGTCCTGGACGATGGCCCACTGTCCTGTGAAGCCCGTGGTTCGCAGTCGCCGCACCCACTCGGCGAGGTCGTGCCTGCCGATCTCGTCGGCGACAATTCGCGCCGCGACGGGCGCGTTCTCGGCCAGTAGCGCGGCGCTTTCGAAACGCGGATCGGCAGCCAACTCGGCGCGATTTATCAGCGTTGCCACCTCAGGCCAGTACTTGAGCCCTTGGAGCATCGTGAAATTCAGCCATCTACCGTCGGCTGTGCGGTAACTGGTGGCCAGCGGATTGCGGAGATGGTCAAAGCCCAGGGGCGGCTGTTCCCACTTCTGACCGGTCTGCCGAGACAGTGCGATGCCAGCCCCCATGGCCCATACCCCCGCGCCGAGCAGGGAGACGTCGAGCACGCAGGGCTCGCCGGTCCGTTCCCGACGCAGCAGGGCGGCCGCGATACCCCCGGCGATGGTCATCGCGCCGATCGAGTCGCCGAAGGCCGGCGCCGGCTGATTGAGCACCCCGGCGTCCTCGGAGGGCATCACGCCGGCCGCGCCGCCGGCCCGACACCAGAACGCGGTCATGTCATATCCGCCGGCCTCGGACTCGTCCCCGCGCGGCCCGGTCGCCGAGCCTCGCGCGTAGATGATCGATGAATTCCTGCGCTGAATGTCGTCCACATCGATGCCCAGGTGCGCCCGCATCGACGGCGGCTTGTTGGTGATGAAGACATCTGCCTGCGCCACCAGGCGGTATAACACGTCACGGCCGCCAGCGTTGGTCAGATCCAGCCCGATGCTGCGCTTGCCCCGGTTGGAGTGCTCCAGCAGCACGTGGACTCCGCCGCTGAGGTCGATCACCCCGGTGCTGGCCAGACCTCGCATCGCGTCGCCGCGCTCCGCATGTTCCACCTTGATCACGTCGGCGCCCCAGTCGGAGAGCACCGCCGAGGCGGCGGGCACGAACGTGTGCTCGGCTACCTCGAGGACGCGAACTCCATCCATCACATGGGCCACATCCACTCCTGTTCGGTGGCTCGGCGCGGGATTCGCAGCTTTGTCAGCAGACGGTAACGTACGATAACAGAATCAGAGCAAGCAGGTAGTCCTTTCTTGCCCAGCCGAGGTTGTGCCGGCGACAGGCACGGCCCCCGCCGATTGCCTGCGATTGCGGCTTCTACGTGCGGCGCATCACAACGACACATCCGGTTGACACGCTATGGCGGCCTATAGTCTGTAGCAGGTTCGTACACCGATATTGCTTAGAGAGCAGCGACACATGACTGACACCGCCAATAAAACCGCCGCACAGGGGTGGCGCAGTCGCACTGTCGAGAGGTCTTTGCAGACGGCGCGTGAGCGCGCCGTCAAACGCGGCTCTCGCTATATCGCGGCAGCGCAGGAGCTGCTCGCAAAGACCAATCGCCCGGATTTCACGCTGCAGGACGTGGTGGATCAGTCGCGATCGTCGATGCGCACGTTCTACCTCCACTTCGCCAGCAAGGACGACCTCCTCCTCGCCGTCCTCGAGGAGGAGATCGTCGCGTTCGTGGATATGACGCGAAAGGCCATCACCGCGTCGAAGTCGAAAGACCCCCTCGAACATCTCAATATCATGGTCAAAACCTTGATGTCCGAGATCAGTTCGGAATCATCACACGGACGGGTCAGCCGCGCTCTCTCCATCTATTACATGCGCCTCTTCGAATCGAATCCAGAAGAGCTCGCGCACGTGATGCGGCCGTGGTACGAGTTAACGCTGGAGATTCTCCGCAACGGCGTCGACGCCGGCACGGTGCGCGACGACATCTCGGCCGAGAAGCTGGCCGAACTGGTCATGCGGGTCACCGTTTCCACCGCGCACTCTCAGACGCTCGGTGGGAGGCCCACGGGCACAGAACCCATTACCGCGGCCGATGCCTGGCGGTTCTGTCTCGGCGGCGTTAGCCAGCCTGGCCAGTGAGCTGACCAGTCCACGCATCACAGAAAACTACATACGGCCCTTTCCGATCCTGACTACCTCTGCTGTTCACGCAATGCTCATTGCATGATCCGGGCTGTCGAGACCTCGATTTTCGATGCGGACCAGCACATGTACGAGTCGCCGGAGGCCCTGACGAAGTTCCTTCCGGAGCGCAACCGCGGGCGGTGCAGTTTGTGCAGGTCGGAAAGCGGACAAGGGTGTCGATTCTGAACCGAATCACCGACTACATCCCGAATCCCACGTTCGAGCGGGTGGCCGCGCCAAGTACCCACGAGGCCTACTACGCCAGCCGCAACACCGAGGGTTTGACTCTTCGCCAACTCACCGGCACGCCGATCGAGGCTCCGCAGGCCTCCCGAAACCCCGAGGATCGCGTCAAGGAGCTGGATCGGTGGGGCGTCGACCAGTGCCTGAACTACCCGACGCTGGCGAACCTCGTCGAGCACGCCGCCGCCGAAGACCCCGAGCCCACCGCGCCCGTCATCCACGCGATCAACCAGTGGATGCGGGAGCACTGGGGCTTTGCCTTCGCTGACCGGATGTTCAGCACGCCCGTCATCACGCTCGGCATTCTCGATGAGGCGCTGCGCGAACTGGAGTACGTGCTCCAAGCCGGCGCGAAGGTCGCCCTGATCAGGTCCGCACCGGGGGAAGATGCCGCAGAATTTCGACGAGCACCCGGTCGACGTGTTTCGCCGCAACGTCTGGGTGTCACCGTTCTGGGAGGGTTCGGTGGCCGACGTCGTGGACCTGGTCGGCTGGGACAAGGTGATGTTCGGGCCGGACTGGTCGCACCCCGAAGGGTTGGAAACACCAAGGGCCTCTTCAACTACGCAGAAGAGATGGATGCGCGCCGAACCTACGACTTCATGTGCGACAACGCGCGACGTTTCATGGGAATGGCGATACTCAACCCGGACCCCGGTGCAGCGGCGACTCTGCAGTCTTCGGGCGCGTAGGCCGATCCGCCGCAGCGCCTTTCGCACCCTACTGATCGTTGACGAAAGCCGGTCGATCGTTGCGAACCGCCTATGCCTAAGCTGTGAGCCTGAACGGGTTGCCTTGCATCTTGATCGTGAGATAGGAGAACGACGGTGTCGATTCTGGACAAGTTTCGGCTCGACGACAGGGTCGTCATCATCACCGGCGCGTCATCCGGTCTAGGCGTTTCGTTCGCCGAGGCGTGCGCGCAGGCCGGTGCCGACGTCGTACTGGCCGCGCGCCGGGTCGAAAACTTGAACTCCACCGCCGATCTGGTGCGCCAGGCCGGGCGCCGGGCGCACATCGTCAAGACCGACGTCGCCGACCCCGAGCAGTGTTCGGCGCTGGTCGACTCCGCGATGAACGAGTTCGGTCGCGTTGACGTACTGGTGAACAATGCCGGAGTCGGCACCGCAGTGCCCGCAGTGCGGGAGACCCCCGAAGAGTTCAGGTGGGTCATCGACGTCAACCTCAATGGGTCCTACTGGACGGCGCAGGCCTGCGGGCGGGTGATGCAGCCCGGAAGTTCGATCATCAACATCTCCAGCGTCCTGGGTATCACCACCGCGGGACTGCCTCAGGCTGCTTACAGCGCGAGCAAGTCAGCCGTCTTCGGGCTCACGCGCGATCTCGCCCAGCAGTGGGGTTCGCGAAAAGGCATCCGGGTCAACGCGATTGCGCCCGGGTTCTTCAAGTCGGAGATGACCGACCAGTACGCACCCGACTACTTGGAGAAGACCAGAGCCAGCCGCATGGTGCTGCCGCGCATGGGCGACCCCGATGAGCTTGCCGCCACGTTGGTGTGGCTGGCCTCGGATGCCGGCGGCTACGTGACCGGGCAGACCATCGTCGTCGATGGCGGTGTGACAATCACCTAGGGGTCGGCGGTCGGCATTGGTTGGGACGTCGGCATTGGTTGGGACGTCGGCATTGGTTGGGACGTCGGCATTGATTGGACAACGAAACCAACCTGATCAGTTGCCAACTCTCGCAGCACGTCTACGGTGTCAGCGAACCCACCGCATCCTTCGCGCCTAGCGCTGCTCTCCGACCGGTTCCAGCAGCTGTCGACCCAACGCCCCGCCCTCGGATTCCCAACGTTGGCGGGCCACTGACGCGAAATAGCGATCTTGCGCCTCTCGCTCGCCCACGCCGAGCGGTTCACCGAAGATCGACTGATCGACGGCCGCTCGGGCGGCCTGTCGGGGCCGGGTTACTGAGGACATGTGGGGCGCCTCCGTCCATCGCCGCTAATATAGAGGGATCGTATACGTTAAATATAAGAGGCGATGACCGGTGACCAAACGAAGAGATTCCGCAGCCACAACCGGCCGACCAGGACGGGTTTCGCGCAGTCGACAACGTGAAACAGTGCTACAGATGGTGCGCGAACACGGCGATGCGATTGACGCCGTCGATCTCGCCTCACGCCTGGGGTTGCATGTCACCACTGTGCGCTTCCACCTGGACTCATTGTGCGACGAAGGAAAGCTCGAACGAACCCGGATGAACCGTGGACGCGTTGGTCGGCCCCGCACGGGGTATCGCGCTGTCGAGGAACGCCTGGATTACCGAGTACTCGCCGAGGTTCTCGCGATGGAATTGGGACAGACCGCCCAGGCCCGTGCCCGAGGCGCCCGAAGTGCGGGACGGCGGTGGGCCGAACGAATCATGAGCTCGCAGAATTCGCAGGGTGAGCGCGCTCCGGGAGACCCGATCGATCGAGGCGCGGTGCTGGCCACCGAGATCTTCGATCGCATCGGCTTCGGCCCCGACCTGGCGGCGCAGTCCGAGCCGACGGCCTCGCTGTCGGCCGACGCCGAGCAGGTCATGGGTCGCGAGCGGGTGATCCGGCTACACGCCTGCCCAGTAAGGGATTTGGCCCGCGAGCACCCCGAGGTGATCTGCGGTATCCATCTTGGACTTCTGCAGGGACTGGTCGAATACGCAGCGGGCGTCGGTGGACGATCCGGTTCCCGGAGCCGAGCAGTGACGGCCAGGCTCGAGCCGTTCGTCGAACAGGAACTGTGCATCGCCAGGCTGGCCGCCCCGCCACGGCCCGCATGATCAAGTCAAAGCGGACTACGGCGTCTGCCGGCCGATGTGGGATTCGGCGCGCATCCGGGCGACCATGTGCGGATAGTGCAATTCGAAAGCGGGACGTTCGGAGCGGACCCGCGGCAACTCGGTGAAGTTGTGTCGCGGCGGCGGGCAACTGGTGGTCCACTCCAAGGCGCTGCCGTAACCCCAGGGATCATCGACGACGACCGGTTCTCCGAAGCGGTAGCTTTTGAAGACGTTCCAGACAAATGGCACGACCGAAATGCCCAGGGTGAACGCGCCGATGGTGGAGACCACGTTGAGTTCGGTGAACCCGTCGGTGGGCAGATAGTCGGCATAGCGTCGCGGCATCCCCTCGTTGCCCAGCCAGTGCTGCACCAGGAACGTGGTGTGGAAACCGATGAACGTCAACCAGAAGTGCAGCTTGCCCAGCCGCTCGTCGAGCATCCGGCCGGTCATCTTCGGGAACCAGAAGTAGATGCCGGCATAGGTGGCGAACACGATCGTGCCGAACAGCACATAGTGAAAGTGCGCTACCAGGAAGTAGGTATCGGTGACGTGGAAGTCGATCGGCGGGCTGGCCAGCATGACTCCGGATAGTCCGCCGAGCAGGAAGGTGAGCATGAAACCGACGGAGAACAACATCGGCGTCTCGAAGGTCAACTGCCCCTTCCACATCGTGCCGATCCAGTTGAAGAACTTGATCCCGGTGGGTACCGCGATCAGATATGACATGAAGGAGAAGAACGGAAGTAGAACGGCGCCGGTGGCGAACATATGGTGCGCCCACACCGCGGTGGACAGCGCGGCGATGCTCACGGTCGCGTAGACCATGGTGGTGTAGCCGAAGACCGGTTTGCGGCTGAAGACCGGGATGATCTCGGTGACGATGCCGAAGAACGGAATCGCGACGATGTACACCTCGGGATGTCCGAAGAACCAGAACAGGTGCTGCCACAGGATGACTCCGCCGTTGGCCGGGTCATAGATGTGGCCCCCCAGATGGCGGTCGTAGGCGAGTCCCAGCAATGCCGCCGTGAGCAGCGGAAATGCGATGAGGATCATGATGCTGGTGACGAGGATGTTCCAGGTGAAGATCGGCATCCGGAACATCGTCATGCCGGGTGCGCGCATGCAGACCACCGTGGTGATCATGTTGACCGCACCCAGGATGGTGCCCAGACCGGCGACCGCAAGGCCCATGATCCACAGATCCGCGCCGGCACCGGGTGTATGTAGGGCGTCACTGAGTGGGGTGTACGCAGTCCACCCGAAGTCAGCCGCGCCGCCTGGGGTGAGAAAACCCGCTACGGTGACCAATGCGCCAAACAGGTAGAGCCAGTAACTGAAGGCGTTCAGCCGCGGAAACGCCACGTCCGGTGCGCCGATCTGCAGTGGCAGAACGCAATTGGCGAACCCGAAGACGATTGGGGTTGCGTACAACAGCAGCATGATCGTGCCGTGCATGGTGAACAACTGGTTGTATTGCTCGTTGGAAAGCAGCTGCAGTCCCGGCGTGCTGAGTTCCGAACGCATCAGCAACGCCATCAAACCACCGGCCATGAAGAACGCGATCGCCGTGACCGTGTACATGATGCCCAGCATTTTGTGGTCGGTGGTTGTGATGAGCCGGTATACGGCAGATCCCTTGGCGCCGCGCCCGATCGGATTCGGTCGGACCGGAGTCAGTTCAGCCACCACGCTCATGGCGCGCCCACATCGGCGGGACGGCTTGCTATCTGATGAGCCACCCGGGCACCGCCTTCAGAGGATGCTATATTTAACGGACTTTAGTCCTTTAAACGGGCGAGCGGAAGAGGCCTGGGTCACAGTTGATTCTGCACTGTGGCGGCCTGGGTTGGTGACCCGGCGACTACGACTCTGCGGGCGCGGAATCCTGTTCGGCCAGCCATTTTTCGTAACGAGCGAAGTGCGACGGATCGCGGGCGACCCAGATTCCGGTGGCAGTCGCCAGCACGCTCCGACCGGGCAACAGCAGCAGTTCACCGGAGATGAACCACTTCGAGCCCTCGATCTTGTCGATCCACGCGCGGCCGGCCAGCGGCCGCTCCACCGGGACGGGCTTGCGGAAGTTCACCGTCAACGTCGCGGTCACCGACATCTGGTTGCGCAGCACCGGCACGTGACCGAGCATCTCGTCCATCACCGCGGCGGTCCATCCGCCGTGGGCGACGTTCGGCCCGCCCTCCTGGTTACGCGGGCAAGCGACGTCGAAAAGAGCGACGTCGCCATCCAACGATTCACCTTGAACGCCAAGCCGACACTGTCCGGTCGCGGTGCAGGCGCCGCACATGACCACACCGCCTTCGGTGCGAGGGACGTCGACGGAGTCGTTTCCGATCCACGCCAGCGGATCGTCGCTCATGTCGTTCTGCGTCATCGCGCACCCTATTCGCCACACGTCAAGCCGTTGAAAATACCCATGAACTATACACCGTACAAGTGCGGGGAACCGCTTTTAGATAGCGGCCACTGTACAGTTTGATGGTGACCAGCAGCGGACAATCCCCCGCGCGTAGCCGACGCTCTGGCGACCAGGTACGCGCGCTGTTGCTTGCCGGGGCCCGCGCCGTGTTCGCCGAACTCGGTTACGCCGGCGCGACGACCAAAGAGATCAGCGCTCGCGCCGAGGTCGGCGAGGTGTTGTTGTTCCGCCATTTCGGCAACAAGGCGGGGCTGTTCGACGAGGCCGTTCTGGGCCCGTTCGAAACCTTCGTCGACGAATGGGTTGACCGATGGACCCAACGCAGACTGGGCGGTGGCGGCGCGGAGGACCTGGCTCACGAGTACGTCGAGTTGCTGTACGGCTTTCTCGACGACAACCGCCAACTCGTCGTCGCGCTGCTCAGCGCCCAGGCGCACCACTCCTCGGCCGCCGAGCGACTGCAGGTGCTCTTCGACCGCTTGGCCGAGACCATCCGAGAGGCCGCATCGGTGTACGGTCTGCCGGTCCGCAACCCCGCGCTCACGGTGCGGCTCACGTTCGGGATGGTGCTATCGACCGTCGAACACGCCGAGCTTCTGTTCGTCGACGCCGCAAAACCGGCCCGGCGCGCGCTTGTCGACGAGTTGACCCTTTACGTGCTGCACGGCGTGGGCGAAGAACCCGAATCCGGCTGGCGCTGAGACGGCCGGCGCCTACAACCCCAGCGACTTGCTGATGATCGACTTCATCACTTCACTTGTGCCCCCGTAGATTCGGGTGACCCGAGCATCGGCGTACAGCCGGGCGATCGGGTACTCGGTGATGTAGCCGTAGCCGCCGAAGAGCTGTAGACACCGGTCGACGACACGGCCCTGCAGCTCAGTGCAGAACAGCTTGACCTTCGCCGCATCGACTGGAGTGAGTTCGCCGTCGACAAGACGCAGCACAGCGGTGTCGAGCATTGTCTGTCCGGCGGTCAACTCGGTTTCGATGGTCGCCAGTTCGAACTTGGTGTTCTGGAAATGGCTGACGGGCTTGCCGAACACCGTGCGTTCTTTCACATAGGCGACGGTGTGATCGAGAGCAGCCCTCGCCGCGGCCAGTGCGCCCACCGCAATGGCCAGCCGCTCCTGAGGCAGGTTGTGTCCGAGGTATCCGAATCCGGCGCCCTCTTCGCCGAGCAGATTGGTCGAGGGTACCCGGACATCGGTGAACGAGAGTTCCACGGTGTCTTGGACTTTGATTCCGATCTTCGGCAGCGCCCTACCGATCTCGAAGCCCTCCATACTCCGTTCCACGACCAGCAGCGACAACCCGGCCCGCCGGTTGGTTTCGTCTGTCGAGGTGCGGGCGAGCACGATCACCAGATCGGCATGCAGCCCGCCGCTGATGAAGGTCTTGGCTCCGTTGAGAATGTAGTGATCACCGTCGCGGCGGGCAGTTGTCTTGACCCCGGCCAGATCCGAACCCGTTCCGGGTTCGGTCATTGCGATGGCGGTGAACAGTTCACCGGTGGCCAGTCCGGGAAACCAGCGTGCACGCTGCTCCGAATTGGCCAGATGCAGAAAGTACGGCAACACCACGTCCATGTGCGTGCGCAGCGTGCCCAGCGTGAATGTGGCCTTGTTGATCTCCTCCTGCAGCACGACGTTGAAGCGGTAGTCGCTCTGCCCGCCGCCGCCGAAATCCTCAGGTATCCCCAGTCCGATGATGCCGAGCGCCCCGAGTCGGCGGTACAGCTCCCGCGGCACCGCGCCGGCGTGCTCCCACTCGTCGAAGTACGGCTGCACCTCTTTGGCCAGGAAGGCCCGCACCACTTGGCGGAACGCCTGCTGTTCGGCGGTGAACACATCGAGTCTCAACGGTCGCTTCCTCTGGATAGCTTGCTCAATACCCGGCCACCGCGGCCCGGATTGCCGCGTAGTCCGGCTTGCCGACATAAGTACGGGCCACGTGCTCCACCCGCACCCAGCGCTTGGGACACTTGTATGCCGTCAATCGGCTTCGGCAGTGGGTGTCCAATTCTTCGTCGTCCACATCGCCGTTCAATGTGACGACACCGGTGACCACCTGACCCCACTTCTCATCGGGTAACCCGATGATCGCCGCATCGCCGACGGCAGGATGGTCGCGCACCACGATCTCGACCTCTTCCGGCCATACCTTCTCACCGCCGGTATTGATGCAGGCGTTGCCTCGGCCCAGAAGGCGGATCGTGCCGTCGGCGTTGACCATCGCCTCGTCACCGATCAGCAGATGCCGCTTTCCGTCGACCTCACGAAACATCTGGGCTGTCTTGCCCGGATCGTTGAGATACCCCAACGGCAGCCGACCGGCCGTGGCGATCACCCCGACTTCATCCGAGCCCGCGGCCACCGGCCGATTGTCGGCACCGAGCACCACCAGACCGCTGCGGGCCTGGAAGCCCTTACCGTCCACATCGCGGCTCACCAGCGCTTCGGTTGAGCCGAAATTGTCGATGAGGCGGATATTTGGAAGGTGTTGCGACAAGCGTTGGCGTACTTCGGGGCTCCACACCGCGCCCGAGGACGACAAGACCGACAACGAGTCCAGGGCTCCCGTCCACCGGCCGGTGTCCAACTCCGCGAGTAGCGGTCTGGCGAACGCATCGCCGACGATCCCCAGTACCCTCACCCCGTATTGCTCGACGAGCGCGAGCGTCGCGGCGGCGTCGAATGAGGGCTGCTCGTGCAACACCACCGTGCCGCCCCCGTTAAGAGTGTTGAGGGCCAACCCCATTGCGGTGCCGTGGGCCAAGGGGGATGCGGGCAGCGTCGTCGGTGCGGGCCGCGCATTCCCGCAGGCAAGTGCGGCCGGGTCCGGCGGGTCGGCGTCGGGCTTGATGACCTCCCACAGCATCCGGTAGTGGGTGTCGACCTCCCAGACGACACCTCGCGGACGTCCCGTCGTGCCGCCGGTGTACCACAGGATCCGGTCGCGGCCGGACAGTTCACGCGCAGGCGCAGGGTCACCGGCCAGCGCGCTCGAATACTCCGCTGAGTCGGCCTCCAACAGCACCAGCGGCCGAGCCAGCAGTTCCGCCGCCCGTGCTACCTCGTCGGCCGCGGCGGATTCGTGCACGAGCGCCGCGGCGTCACAGTCGCGGACCACCTCGGCGATCTCGCTGCCGGTGTAGCGAGGGTTCACATTCGCCGGAGGTGAGCCCACCATCAATGCGGCATAGAACGTTTCGAGAATAGCGGGACGGTTGATCAGCATCGTGCCGACCGGGCGCCCGTCCCGCACTCCATGGCGATGCAGATATCCGGCGAGGGCAGATGCGTTTGCATAGAGCCGGCTCGCGGACAGGGTTGTGTTAGGTGTGGCGACCAGCGTGCGGTGCGGGTCGCCGAGCGCGAATGCCTTCAAGGCGCGAACGTAGTGGTAGTCGGCCACGACTCCTGCTCTTCAAATTGAATTCAATATTGTCTAGCATCATGGCATGACCGACACCGAGTTGAGAAGCCGTCACGGCAAGTCATTGCGCTACATGTTCAGCAAGGTCCCCTTCGTCAAGGCTTTGGACCTCGAACTCCTGGAGTGGGAGGACCAGGAGGGGCGCGCCGTGGTCCGGATGCCGTTTCGCGATCTCTCCGACAACGGCGGGGGTACACCGCACGGCGGTGCGATTGCGACGTTGTTGGACACCACCGGTGCGGCCTCGGTGTGGAACGGACACGATTACGACCGCGGCGCTCGAGGCTCCACAGTGTCGCTGACGGTGAACTATCTGGGCACTGCCCGAGACGAGGCGGTGGTCGCAACGGCGCACTGTGTGCGCCGCGCAAGGGAACTCAACTTCGCAACCATTGAGGCGGTCAGTGAGTCCGGCCGTCCGGTGGCCAGCGCGGTGATGACCTATCGGATCGCGCCGTGACGGCCGCCCAGGGCGCCGATGATCTGGTCGGCAAGACCGCCGAGCCATTCGAGTTTCGTGTCGAATTGGGCAAGGTGCGCGAGTTCACCCGCGCAATCAGCAGCCGTGAACCCGCTTATGCCGACGGCACGCTCACTCCGCCGACCTTCCTGATGGCCGCTGACCACTGGCAGCGCCGCCAAAACTCGGTCTGGAAGGGCGTCAAGCGCAACCTGGCTCGCACGCTGCACGCTGAACAGGAGTTCGTCTTTCACGGGCAACCACCCGCAGTCGGCACCACGCTGCAGGGTCGCTCCCGCATCGACAAGCGTTACAGCAAGGAAGGCAAGCGCGGCGGGACGATGCTATTCACCGAAGTCGTCACCGAGTATCACGATGAGGACGGCCGGTTGGTCGCAGAAGTTCGCGCGACGACCGTCGAAACCTCGAAGGCGGCAAACCGATGACGGCACCGACATCACTGGCCGTGGGCAGCCAGGCCGAACCTTACACCGCACAGCCGTTGACCATCACCGACTTTGTTCGATACCAAGGCGCCTCAGGGGATTTCAACCCGATGCACCACGACCACCCCATGGCGGTTGCCGCCGGGTTCGACCAACCGTTCGCAGTGGGCATGCTGGCGGCGGGCACGCTGGGCGGATTCGTGGCCCGTTGGCTCGGTCCGGCCCACATCCGGCGGTTCCGAGTGCGCTTCGCCGAGCAGGCCTGGCCCGGTGATGTGCTGACCTATACCGGCGCGCTCACCGCAGTGAACGCGGAACGTTCCGGGACGGTGCGCGTGGAGGCCGAACTCGCCGCGACGCGTCAGACCGGCGGGATACACCTTCGCGGATGGGCGACCTTCGAACTACCCGCTGAGGGTGAGACGTGAGCACCGCGATCGCACTCGTCCTGGAAGGCCCCAGCAGGTTGGTGGCCCGGGAGATGTCCCTCCCGAAACTTGACACGGGAGAGGCGATCCTGCGTGTCGAGGCGTGTGGCCTGTGTGGTACCGACCATGAATTGTTCACCGGTGCGATGGCCGCCACCTTCCCGATGGTTCCCGGTCACGAAGTGGTCGGCAGCATCGAGACAGCCACACCCGAATTCACTGCCGCCCGTGGGATCGGCGAGGGCGACCGCGTCGCGTTGGAGGTCTTTCAACGCTGCGGTCGATGTGATGCCTGCCGGTCGGGCGCCTATCCCCTGTGCCGAGTGCACGGGCTGCGGGATTCTTACGGGAACAATCCGCTGCGCGCCGGATCCGGGCTGTGGGGCGGTTATGCCACCCATCTCGTGCTTACCGCCGATGCGCTGCTGCATCCTGTTGCGGCAGGGCTGGATCCCGCGTATGCCACCCTGTTCAATCCGCTGGGGGCCGGAATCCGTTGGGGTGCCACGTTGCCAGGCCTGTCAGAGGGTGACGTCGTGGCGGTGCTCGGTCCAGGCCTGCGTGGGTTGAGCGCGGTGGCCGCCGCAGCCAACGCCAAGGCGGGATTCATCATGCTGACCGGTGCCGGTGACCGTGACACCGACCGGCTGGAACTGGGCCGGACACTTGGCGCCGACGCGGTCGTCGATGTCACCCGCGTCGATGCCAAGGCGCTGCTCAAGGAGCGCATCGGTGGGCTCGCCGACGTCGTGGTCGACGTGACTGCGGCGGCGCCTGCAGCCTTCACCCAGGCACTGGATCTGGTTCGGCCCGGCGGCACGGTCGTTGTCGCAGGCACCCGGGGCAGCCATGTGCTACGCGAGTTCAGCCCGGACCGGATCGTGCTGAAGGAGTTGCGCGTACTGGGTGCCCGCGGCGTCGACGGCACCGCGTACGCCGCCGCTCTGGAAATGCTGGCCACCGATGACCGTTTCCAGGCACTTCCCCGCCATTCCGTCGGGTTGGACGCCGATCGCGTTTCGGAGTTGCTCGAGACCATGGCCCGGGGCGCCAATCCACCGCTGCACGCGGTGGTGGTGCCGTGAGCGACTCAACGCGCGAGCCACTAGACGCTTCTCAACCGCGGCTTCCATTGCTGGACAACGAGACGGCGGCCGCAGCTGCCGACAAGATCGGCATCGACGCCAAGTACCTCACCCAACCGATCTGGACGATGCTGTTGGCGCGTCCGAAGTTCGCCAAGGCGTTGTACGGCGTTCTGACCGACCTGCTGTTCCGCAACAGGCTGCCGGTGCGACTGCGCGAGTTGCTCATCATGCGCATCGGCTGGGCCACTGCCGCGGAGTTCGAATGGGCACAGCACTGGCAGATCGGGAACCGTGCCGGAGTCGATCCCGAAGACCTGTTGGGCGTGCGCGACTGGCGCTCGACCGACCGTTTTGACCCCGCCGACCGAGCAGCGCTGGCCGCCGCTGACGAGATCGTCGAGGACGGTGAGCTCAGTGACGCGTGCTGGGCCGGGTTACGAGAACACTTCGACGAACCTGAACTGCTGGAACTCGTTGCAGTGCTGGCGACTTGGCACTATGTCAGTGTTCTCGTCCGAACCTTGCGGATACCGCTGGACGAGGGCATGAGCTCCTGGCCACCCGACGGTCAAGCGCCTGGCCGCGACTTTTGAATTCAACTGCTACCCTAGCGGCGTGGATGGGGATATCATCACCGCTTTCGCTGACGGGGTGCTGACTATCACGTTGAACCGGCCCGAGCGTCTCAACGCGTGGACCTACGAGATGGGCGACGAGTACTTCGATGCACTCGATGCCGCTGACGACGACATCGACGTGCGCGTGGTGGTGCTGACCGGCGCCGGAAGGGGCTTCTGCGCCGGACTGGACATGGAAGCGCTCAGCGCAGCGGCCGATACCCAGCAACGCCGACTGCCGACGCGTGGACGCCGGATGACCCATGCGCAACAGTTCCGCAAGCCACTCATCGGTGCCATCAACGGGCCCTGCGTCGGCTTCGGGCTGGTGCAGGCACTGGCATGCGATATTCGTTTCGCGGCGGAGTCGGCGTTCTTCATGACGGCGTTCGCTCAGCGCGGTCTCAACGCTGAGTACGGCACGAGTTGGCTACTGCCGAGGATCATCGGACACACCCGCGCTGCCGAATGGCTGATGTCAGGGCGCCGGATAGCGGCCGCCGAAGCCGACCGCATCGGACTGGTCAATGGCGTACGGTCCGACGAGACGCTGCTTGCCGACACCGTCGACTACGCCCGCCGACTCGCCCAGAGTGCATCACCGATCGCGTTGGCGGACACCAAGGCTCAGCTTGCAGGTGACTGGCTTCGCGATCGTGTCGAAGCCGAAGACTACGCCAAGGCACGGGGGCACTGGCCGGGGCATCGCATTGACTTCGCCGAGGGCGTCCGCAGTTTCGGGGACAAGCGCGCACCCGAATTTCAACCGCTGCCGCCCCGTGGGGAGAAGTAGGTGACCTGATATGCCCAAACGTTACGGCATCAAGGACCGCGATGTCGCTGCTGCCTGGGTGATGCAGCGACTCTTCGATGGTCGACTGCGGTCAGGAGATCGACTTGATCGCCAGCAGATTGCCGACGAGGTGGGGATCAGCCGCGTGCCCGTGCAGGAGATGCTCGCTCAACTCGAGCGCGACGGCATCGTGCGCACCGAATACCACCGCGGCGCATACCTCGAACGTTTCGATCCGGCGACGGTGGCCGAGACATACGAATTGTTCGGACTCATCACCGGACACGCAGCCGCCGCTGCGGCCCAGGTGATGACACCGGAGCTGGCAGGATCGCTCGACAAGCTCGTTGCCAAACTGGGGCGTGCCGGCCAAGCCGAGTTCAACGATGTGACCTGGGAATTCCGCCGCCAGGTCAATCTCGCCGCGAGTGGTCCGCGGATGCGAGCGATGCTTTTGACATTTCGCACGTTCATGCCAACGGCATACTCGCTGCTGCTGGATATCCAACGCAACCGGACAGCGATTCGACAGCACTACCGCGCAGAGTGCCGGGCGCTGACGAAGGGAGACCCGGCGGCCGCGCGCCGTGCCGCGGAGAGTCGCTGTGCCGACGAAGGCGAGATGCTGATCAAGGAACTGGTGCGTCGCAGGGTTTTCGACCCGCCGACCGCGCAAGCCGACGCCTTCTAAGAATCAGATCGGTCAACGGCCGGTCCACACCGCAGCACGTTTCTCGGCAAATGCTGCCGCCCCCTCGGCCGCGTCGGCGGAGGCAAAGACAGGGTCGGCGATCGGCGTCTGTCGGCTGAACAGTTCGTCGGCAGGCCAGTCCTCCGATTCGACGACCAATCGTTTGGCTGCCCGAACGGCGAGCGGTGCGTTGGCCGCGATCACCTGGGCCAGGTCATGGGCTGTGCCAAGCGCCTGCCCGTCGTCGACGACCTCGTTGACGAGACCGAACTGGTGCGCAGTCAGAGCGTCGATGGGATCACCGGTCAACAGCAGCCGTAGCGCGACGGCGCGGGGCAGACGACGCGGCAGGCGCACCGCGCCGCCTCCACGTGCCAACAGGCCGCGCTTGACCTCGGGGAGACCGAACCTGGCGCCCCGGCCGGCCACCACCATGTCACAGGCCAGCACGAGCTCGAAACCGCCGCCGAGCGCCCAACCCTCGACGGCCGCAATGAGCGGTTTGGCCGGCGGCGCTTCGGTGAGCCCGCCGAATCCGCGACCCTCCACACGCGGCAGCTCACCTGCCGCAAAGCGCTTGAGATCCATCCCAGCGCAGAACGTTCCACCGGATCCCGTGAGTACGGCCACGATCAGCTCGGGATCCTCGTCGAGCTCAGTCAGCGCGGCGGCGATCTGCTCGGCGGCCCGCTTGGTCATCGCGTTGCGTTGCGCGGGACGGTCGATCGTGAGCGTCATGACGCCGTCGGCGATGTCGACACGGACGTCGTTCCCAGCACCGTCCTCGCTCACCGCGGTGCCATCCGGATCGCGCCGTCCAACCGGATCGTCTGGCCGTTGAGATAGCCGTTCTCCAACATGTCGACGGCGAGTTCGCCGAAATCCCGTGGCTCACCGAGTCGCCTCGGGTGCGGCACAGCGGCGGCCAGACCGTCGCGAATGTCCTGACGTAGGCGGCCGAGCATCGGGGTGTCGAAAACACCGGGCGCGATGGTGTTGACCCGGATCGCCCAACTCGCCAGATCCCGCGCCGCAACGAGCGTGATGCCGTGCACCGCGGCTTTGGAAGCGGTGTAGGACGTTTGGCCGATCTGTCCGTCGAACGCCGCCACCGATGCGGTCATCACAATGGCACCCCGATCGCCGTCGAGCAGTTCGGTGTTGCCAGCCATCCGCTGAGCGGCCAATCGCAAGACGTTGTAGGTGCCCAGCAGATTCAAGCGGACCACGTCTTCGAAGCTCGACAGTGGACCGGGATTGCGGTCACGGTCGATGATCCGGGTGCGATCACCGCCTCGCCCCGCGCAATGCACGACACCGCGCAGCGGGCCGGTTTCCTCGGCGGCGTCCAGCGCCGCGGCCATCTGCCCTTCATCGAGCACGTCGGCGGCGACGAAGCGGGCGGCGATGTCGGCGGCGGCCTGCTCGCCCAGCGAAGTGGGCAGGTCCGCGACGACGACTTGGGCGCCGCGCTCGCGCAGCACTGTCGCGGTGGCCAAGCCGAGGCCGGAGCCCCCGCCGGTCACCAGTGTGGAAGTGCCCTCAAGTTGCATGGCCCTACTTCCCTTCTGGCCGTTGTACATGTGCTGGTGCGTCGTTTGAATTCAACCGATGATAACCGTACCGACCGTCTAGCTTTGTACCGCACCTTCTACCGGCCACTGGTGACAGTTTTGAATTCATTTAGTAGCTTAGAGCGATGCTTCTCCTGGACGCGACGCTCAGCAACGACCTCGATGCGACGGCATCGGAGGCGGCGCGGGCCGAAACCGACGGGCTGGACACCGCATGGATCGGCGAGTCCAAATACGATTCGTTCCTACGAAGTTTCGCCGTCGCCGCTGCGACCGAGCACCTCAAGGTCGGCACGGCGGTGACGATCGCCTTCGGTCGCAGCCCACTGACGGTGGCCAGCAGCGCCTACGATCTCGCGCGGTACGCCGAGGGCCGCTTCACCCTCGGATTGGGATCTCAGGTGAAGGCGCATATCCAACGTCGGTTCTCCATGCCGTGGTCGCGGCCGGCCGCGCGGATGCGCGAATATGTCGCAGCAGTCCGCGCCATCTGGGCGTCCTGGCAGTCAGATGAGGCGTTGAACTTCACCGGCGAGTTCTACACCCACACCCTGATGCCGCCCTTCTTCCGTCCCGCCGGACACGACTTCGGCACACCCCCGATCTACCTTGCTGCGGTGGGACAGAAGATGACCGAAGTCGCAGGCGAGGTCTGCGACGGGATGTTCTTCCATCCGTTCACCACGACCCGCTACCTCGAGCACGTCACGCTGCCCGCGCTGCAGCGCGGGCGAGAACGTGGACAGCGAACATCGGCGTTCGCATTGTGCGGTCCCGTGTTGACAGCGGTTGGGCGCAGCAGCACCGAACTCGATGCGGCGATCGCTGGCGTGCGTGCACAGCTAGCCTTCTATGCTTCAACTCCGGCGTATCGCCCTGTTCTCGAGCTGCACGGCTGGGATGGCATTGCCGCGGAGCTGACGTCAATGACCAAGCAGGGCCGCTGGACCGAAATCGCGAATCTGGTCGACGACGAGATGCTGGACAACCTCGCCGTTGTGGGCAATCCGGCCGAAGTGGCCGATCGGCTCGTCTCACGATTCGGCCCGATCGCGACGTCGGTGTCGCTGTCGACGCCCTATGAGTACGACCGTTCGATCACCAGTGAGATCGCGGCGAGGATGGCCGCAGTCCAACAAAGGTCTATAGGGAACGTGCCGCCGGAATGACTGCCTCTGCCACCCAACGTAAGTGGTCGATGTACTCATCGACACTGCCGACCTGAGCGGGCGGTATCCAGGTGTCGGTGACACCCAACGCGGCCAGTTCACCACATTCGTCGATTATCCGCTGGGCCTCTGTGCCCGCCCCGGCCTCGGGGGCGTCCAGTGCGACATGATGCCCCGAGGCAAACCCGATGCGCAGGGACATCAGCGAGTAGAAGACCGTAAACGGGCGTTCGTTGAAGTTCGGATCCGACTTGATGCGGTCGATCTTCTCGCCCAGTTCGCCCGGTTGCGTGAGCCAGGGTGCCCAGCCGTCCCCGAACCGCGCCGCACGACGCAGGGCCGGCGCGGCGTCGCCACCGATCCAGATGGGGAGATTCCGCTGCCGCATGGGCTTGGGTTCGAAGGCAATGTCGGAAAATGAGACGAACTGACCATCGAATGTCGGTGTGTCGCTGCGCCAAAGCTCGACCATGGCGGCGAGGTATTCGTCGGCGATCTTGCCTCGTTGCTTCCAGTCGACTCCCAGAGCCGCATATTCAGCCTCCTGCCATCCGACGCCGACCGTGAGGGCGGCGCGGCCGCCGCTGAGCCAGTCCAAGGTGCACAAAGACTTGGCCAGCACCACCGGATTGCGCAGCGGTAGCAGCGTGACCATGGAGTTCACCTGGATGTTCTGGGTGGCGCCTGCGATCACCGACTTCGCGGTGGTGGCATCGACGAAGTGGGTTCCGGTGCTCTCGACGTGATCGGAGCCGATGATGAAGTGCTCGGCGATGAGCACCCCGTCATAACCGAAATCGTCTATGGCGCGGGCGATCCGCAGCACCTCGCTACCCGGTATCGACTTCTCCCATGGCTGGGTGATCGCCGGGGTCTGGGCGCATCCGGGCATGAGGACATGAAATTTCAACGTGTGCTCCGATCAGGGTGACGCGGGGTGTCAGATCTACGGGGCGGTGTGCTGGGACGTGACCGTGGTGGGCGCCTCGATATCGGACATAGCGCGGGCGGCAATCCAACCGAACGCAAACGATGCTCCGATGCTTGCACCGGCACCGGGATAGGTACGGCCCATCACCGACGCGGTGCAGTTACCGGTGGCATAGAGTCCGTCGATCGCGTCGCCGTGCTGGTCGAGTACGCGGGCATGCTCGTCGGTCAGGAGGCCACCGCACGTACCCACATCGCCGGGATAGACGGCGACCGCGTAGAACGGTGGCTTGTCCACCGGCCCCACACAGGGATTCGGCTTGGTGCGGGGGTCGGCATAGTAGCGGTCGTAGGCGCGTTCGCCCTTGTGGAAGTCGGGATCGACGCCGTCAACCGCGTACGAATTGAACCGCTCGACGGTGGCGTTCAGGCCTGCCGGGTCAATACCGCACTCTGCGGCAAGGTTTTCCAGTGTGTCTGCTTTGCGCATATACCCGCTCGACAACCACTTCCGTGGCGTATAGCCGCCGGGAACCAGACCCCACTGATAGCGGCGACGGTGCCTGCTGTCCATCACCCACCAGCTCGGGATGGTGGGGGCCACGGCGTTGCGTTCGTACATCGCCTGGCCGACGGCCATGTAGGAGGCGGCCTCGTTGATGTAGCGCTGTCCCGTGCCGTCGACGAGGATGGCGTGGGGCTTGGCGCGT
Source organism: Mycolicibacterium sp. XJ1819 (assembly GCF_053483675.1). NCBI lineage: Bacteria > Bacillati > Actinomycetota > Actinomycetes > Mycobacteriales > Mycobacteriaceae > Mycobacterium > Mycolicibacterium sp. XJ1819. Next base: position 58,762 of record NZ_JBEFST010000005.1, read on the forward strand.
TCGTAGACAATGTAGAGCGGGGAACCGTCCGGCAGGATGGTGGTCGGAATCCACCATGCTTCGTCCATCAAATCAGTTGCCGCGCCGTGCTGCATCGCCGCGGCGATCACCTCGCCGGTATCGCCCGGGTTGGCCACTGTCCACTTCGTCGACGCCGGTTGGCGACCGAACTCGGTGCGCATGTCGGCGTTGTGGGAGAAGCCGCCCGCGTTGAGCAACACGCCGCGTCGAGCCTGGATGCGAAGTGTCCGACCGTGGCGCTGCGCGACGACACCGAGAACCCGTCCGTCCTCGACGATGAGGCCGGTGACAGGCGTGCAATTCCATATCGGAATATCGGCGCGGATCGCGGCCAGCAACATCCAGCCCTGCAGTGCGACTCCCGAGCCGCGGACGGACTGGCGGCGCAGTGTCGCCGCGGCCAGCCGGGCAGACACCTTCGCGATGGTCGCCAGTGAGCGGGCCGTGCGTCCGCCCAAGACCGCATCGGCGACTTCGGAAGTGTGCACGGGGATGGCGGGCAGGGTCTCGCTGATCCGTAGCCGCGACTCCCAGTGACCCAGCGCGGTGGTGTCGAACAACTCGGTTTCGATCGACCGGCCGCGGGCTTTGCCGCCAGGCAGTTCGTCGTTGTAGTCCGAGTAGTTCTCGCAGTGCCGGAACCGGATGCCTTGGGCCTCCAGGAAGTTCACCATCGGTTCGACGGCGTCGAGGAAGGCGTTCACGCGTGCCGGTGAGGTCGACGGGTGGTCGAACCCGACCAGGCTCTCGAAGTAGCGCAGCGCGTCGGTCCGGCTGTCCGCCACCCCGGCGCGCCGCGACACCGGGTTGTCCGGTAGCCACAGAATGCCGCCCGACATCGCCGTCGATCCGCCGATCACATCGGCCTTCTCCAACACCAGCGACTGCAACCCGGCGCTATTCGCCGCGAGTGCCGCGCACATCGATCCGCCGCCGCTGCCGACCATGACGCAGTCGGTGATCACATCCCAGTGCTGCGCACCGTCGGTCATTCGTCCCCCGTGATCTCGGCGATGAGCGTGCCCACCGGATAGGTCTGATCGGGCTCGCCGATCTGGCGTACGGTCCCGCTGACCGGCGCGGTGATCTCCTGATCGACCTTGTCGGTGGCCGCGACATACAACGGCGCACCGGCTTCGACACGGTCGCCGTCGGCCACCAGCCATTCGGCCAATGTGGCCTGGTCGATGGCCATACCGAGTTTCGGGATCTTGATCTTGTGGATCAGCGGCATCACATCACCTTCCGAATCGCATCTTCGATCCGGTCGTCGCTGTACATGAATGCCTGCTCGAGCGGGCGGCTGAATGGAACCGGGCAGTTGCGCGAGCCGACCCGCACGACCGGTGTGCGCAGCGTGCCGTGTAGTTCCTCGGCGATGAGCGCGGACACCGTCGCGCCGACGCCGAACTGCTCGACGGCTTCGTGGACCACCACGGCGCGGCCGGTTTTGGCGACCGACTCCAACACCGTTGTCTTGTCGATGGGTGAAATCGTGCGCAAATCAACGACTTCGATGTTGACTCCCTCACTGCTGAGCTTGTCGGCGAGCGCCAGAACTTGGGCGACCGGGCGGCCGTAGGAAATCACGCTGACATCGCTGCCCGCGCGCGCGACGTTAGCCTGGCCCAGCGGAATACGAAGTCCGGGTTGCGGTGCCGGACCTGCGTCCCAATAGGTCGGCATCGTCTCGATGAACAGGCAAGGGTCGTCGTCGAAGATGCATGACAACAGAAGGCCTTTCACCTCTGCCGGACTCGATCCGGTAACCACCTTGAGGCCAGGCACGTGGGCGAACGACGCCTCGGGCATGTCGGAGTGCTGCCCTCCCGAGCCCATGCCGGCACCACTCATGGTCCGGATGGTCAGCGGGACACTGGTCTGCCCACCGGACATGAACCGGATCTTGGCCGCGTGGTTGACGATCTGATCCATGGCCAGGGTGAGGAAGTTGGCGAGCATGATCTCGGCGACCGGTCGCATCCCCGCGATCGCCGCCCCGACCGCCGCGCCGGCGATGGCCTGCTCACTGATCGGTGTGCTGCGCACCCGGTGGGCCCCGTACTTGGTGGACAGGCCCGCGGTCACCTTGGCGACGCCGCCCCCTTCACGGTCGGCGATGTCCTCACCGAGCAGAAACACCGACTCGTCGGCGGCCAGTGCCTCGTCGAGGGCCAGGGTGGAGGCCTGGGCGAACGTGATCGTATCGGTGCTCATACCGCCACTTCCTGCGCATAGATGTCGCGGCCGAGTTCGGCGACGTCGGGATAGTCGCTGTTGCGGGCGAACTCGACAGCGTCGGTGATCTGCTCGCGCGCGTTGTTCTCGATCGCGTCCAGGGCCGCGGCGTCCGCATACCCGTCGCCGATCAACGCGTCACGCAGCGCAGGTACCGGGTCCTTGGCCATCCGCTCGGCCATCAGTTGAGCGTCGATGTAGCTTCCGTCGTCTCCGAAAAAGTGGCCCATGAACCGGAACGTCTTGGCTTCCAACAACGTCGGTCCGTCCCCGTTTCGCGCGGCGGCGATCGCGTCGGCGGCCGCGCCATACATTGCCACGGGGTCGTTGCCGTCCACGGTCAGCCCCCGCATGCTGTAGGCGCTTGCGCGGTCGGCGACATTGGGACAACTGGTGCCGTGGGCATAGGCGGTGTGCTCGGCGAAGTCGTTGTTCTGGCACAAGAAGACCACCGGCAACTTCCAGAGCGAAGCGAGATTCAGCGCCTCGTGGAAGGCGCCGATATTGCTGGCTCCGTCACCGAAGTTGGCCACGACGACGCGGGACTCGTTGCGCAACACCGATGCCAGCGCCAACCCGTTGGCGATCGGCAATCCGCTGCCCACCACCCCGGTGGTCAGCATGATGCCGGTCTCGGGGTGGGTGACGTGCATCGGCCCACCCTTGCCCTTGCACGCACCGGTGACCTTGCCGAAGTACTCGGCGAACAACGGCCGCAACGGCATTCCCTTGGCGATCTGGTCGTGTATGCCGCGGTAGGTGGTGACGATGTAGTCCTCGCCCCGCAGGCTTTGCGCGGCCGCGGCCGCGACGATCTCCTGCCCGCGTGGCGAGTAGTAGGACAGCGCGATCTCCCCCGCCATCAACAGGTTGCGGATCTGCTCGTCGACGAGTTTGATCAGCACCGCTGTCCGATAGATCTCCAGCAGCGTCTCCGGACTGGGTTGGGTCATCGTGTTCCCTCCGTGGCGTCGGTAAGCCCAAGATATTCGTGCAGCACCCGGTGGAAGTTCGAAATCGGCTTTTCCTGAATCGGATTCGTTCGTGAACCGGCGAATCCGCGCGACTTCATGCCCTGCTGGATCTCTCCCAAATTCTGGAAGTCCTGCGGCAGGATTTCGCCCCAGTCGTCGTGGTCCTGCCAGCTTTCGAAGAACTCTCTGTGCAGTTCCGGTTCTTTGCCGGGCGCGTAGCGCGCCAGCGACCACACGTCGAACACGCACGAGTCGGGATCGTCGCCGTTGGGCCGCGACCGGTACCACAGCGCGCCGTCCATGTTGGGCAGCACGATGAGGTTGGGGAACATGTGCCAGTCGATGCCGGCACGCACGATGTTTTCGAACGTGAGCCCGTCCGGCCAGCCCGCGCCGTCCTCGATGGCGGCCTCGCGCTGAAACATCAGCGATTTCATGAGAACGGCGTTCGGCTCCTCGTCCTCTGGCACATCGGTGAGCAGCCGCTTGACCGCCTCGACATCACGAGTGGTCCAGATGGCCCGCAGTTCGCGCTCCATCATCTGCATGAACTCGACCAGGCCGGTGCGGAGATCCTTCGGGACCTCACCCCCCAGGCGACGGGAGGGAAAGCCCATCGGCCGGTTGTCTGGCGGATAGGTGAACATCGCGTGCTTGCCGAACGCCTCGCTGACCGTCCAGTCGTCTTGGTAGCGCAGCAATTGCGGGTGCGTCGCGGCGACGTGATAGCCCTCGTTGAACGCCTCCAGGGCAACTTTCCAGTTGCAGGGCAGGATCACCGTCTTGTACCAGCGGTAGCGCATCTTGTCGAACTCGTAGCTGTCGAAGATCTCCGGCACCGGGGCCAGGTACTCGCGCAGCGGCTGCGGTGAGTCCTCCATGGTGACGAAGACGAACCCGCCCCAGGTGTCGACGTTGACGTCCTTGAGCCGGATGTCCGGGTCTTGCAGCACGCCCTGGTAGTCGTCGCGGTCGAGAACCTCGCGTGGGCTGCCGTCGAGGTTCCAGCGCCAGCCGTGGAAGCGGCAGTAGAAGTTCTTGGCGTTGCCGCAGCCCTCGGTGAGCCGACGACCACGGTGCTGACAGACGTTGTAGTAGGCCCGCAGGGTGTTCTCGTCGAGTCGGGTCACGATGATCGACTCGTCGGCGATCTGGTAGGTGACGTAGTCGCCGGGATTCGGGATTTCCTCCAGGCGGCACGCGACCTGCCAGACGTTCGGCCACAGCCGCTCCTTCTCCAGCGCCACGTACTGCGGCTCGAAGTACGGCTGCTTGGGGATGAAGTCGTCGCGAACCGCACTCACTGGGCCTTTGGCCTCGGCGGATTGTTCAACTCGAGTGGGCGGTGCATCGGTAACGTCAGTCACGTTGACCCCTTCGTAGTGCACGACATCACAGTCGCTAGATAGTAACTACTGTATAGCTGTCGGGGTGGCGGATTGTCAACGGCCCAATAAGGGCAGGTCGCGATAACCGGCTACGCCCTCAACTCGGCCATCCCGCAACGGCTTTCTGAGTCAGCGGCATGGGCATTCAGCGCGCCGCCCCGACTGCCTGGGCCGTGTCGAGATCCACCACCGCGGTTGCGAGTCGCGCGAGGGTTTCGCGGATGATCTTCGCGGACTGGAAGGCCTCCGGGTTAGTCAGCCAGGCGAACATTCCGTACGCCATATGGATGCGGTAAAGGTGCCACAGTTCCTCGGCGGCGGGTGCCGTGGTGATGCCGGCGGACGCGAGGGCATCCAGGTAGTGCCGCAACAGGTCGCGTTCGTTGTCCCGCCGCTCCTGAGCCGTCATCGCTGAACCAAGTAGATACGCCAAGTCGAAGGCCGGCGAGCCGCGACCGAGCACCTGCCAGTCACACAGTCCGACGCGATCACCGTCGAAGTAGATGTTGCCGGGGTGCAGATCGCCATGGAGCAGCGTCTGGGGTTTGCGTTCGGAGTTCGCGACGTATCCCCAGAACAGCTCGAGGCAGTGCTGCGCATCGCGAAGTTGTGTCGGCAGGACATCCCGTCGCTTTGCGATGAACTCCGACACCACGTCCGCACCAAGCATCGAGAAGTAGGCCCGCCCCCGGCTGTCGGGATCGGCGAAGTGCTCCAACCAGTCGGCGGTGTTCAGCCACGGACTGTTCCAGCGCGACGCGTGCAGGACGGCGATGCTGTCAAGCACGGCGGCCACTTCGTCGGCCGACAGCGGCGTCAGCGCAGACCCGAAGCGAACCGACGGACGGCTCAAGTCCTCCATGAGGATTCCGCCGAACAAGTCCTCGTCGACATCGGCCCAGAACACCTCTGGCGTGGTCACCTCGCTGTGCGGGCGTTCGTCACGAAAGAAGCGCGCTTCGGTTGCGTAGATGCCCACGGGCGCCATGAATAAGGCGTGCTCTCCCAACCCGCCCTTGAAGCACATCGCTTCCGGAAACGGTGGCGTGCCGGAATAGCCGATGTCGAGAAGAACCTTGGTCGCCGTTCCGCCGATGATCTCGCGGATCCCGACGGATGTGACCTCGGCCGCAAGTGCTTGCGAGAGCCACGCAGGGGTGATGTCGGCCGGGCTGCGCGGCACCGGGGCGGTGACCGGCCTCTTCGCGGTCACCATGACGAACCGAAGGTCTCCCGATAGGTGACCTCTGAGAAAGGCCGTCGCCGTGGTGGTTTGAGTTCGGTCGGCGGCTTGCCGATATACACCGCCGCCATAGGGTTGACCTTCTCCGGCAGCCCGAGCCGATCACGGACACGCTCTACGCCGAATGTGGTGAGCCCGGTCGTCAGACACGACCCGTAGCCCAACGCATTGGCAGCCAGCAACAGATTCTGCACGGCCGGGTAGATCGACGACTGGGCGAACACGTCAAGCACCTTCTCGGTGTCGACGCACACCACGACGACCACCGGTGCTGCCGCGAATCCTCCTGTGCCGACGGCGTGTTCGAGGTCGGCATACATCGGTCCCGACGCGACCTGACGCGCGTACTCGGCGCCGCCCGCCTGCCAAGTCTCGGTCCACCACGCAGCCAGGTCGCGTCGGGCGTGCGCATCGCGGACGACGACGAAGTACCACGGCTGGGTGTTCTCCGCGCTGGGTGCGTGTACCGCCGCAGACAGGATCTGCTCGACATCGGAATCTGGCACTTTTTCATCGGGGTCGAAGCGCCGGCACGCCCGCTGCGCGTTGATCACCGCGAACAGATCCGCCATCGATTCCTCCTCAGACCTTGGTGGCGCCCATGTCGACAGTGAGCTGTGTTCCGGTAACCGCACGAGACATATCCGAGGCGAGATAGACGACTGCGTCGGAGATGTCATCGACCTGCGCCGGCATCAACGTCGGGAGCATGCTGCCGAAGGACACCACGTAGTTCGGATGAGCCGTAAGCGTCTTCTCGACAAGCGGATCCTCGGCCATGGCCGTCGCAACGCCCCACGGATGGATGGAGTTGACCCGGATATTGTATTCACCGAGTTCGATAGCTGCCGCCTTTGTCAGCCCGGTCACCCCGTGCTTCGCCGCTGTGTAATGGCTTTGCGCTGGCAGTGCCTTCAGCCCTGCCACTGAGCTGATCGTGATGATCGATCCGCCGTTACCCGCCGAAAGCATATGCGGCACCGCAGCTTTCATGGTGCGCCAGACGCCGGTGAGGTTGATGTCGATCATCGCCTGCCACTGCTCGTCCGACATCTCCCAGAAGCGAGCCCAATTGCTGATCCCGGCGTTCGCGACGACAACGTCGAGGCGCCCGCCGAATCGTGAAACTCCGTCGGCCAATATCGCTTCGAGAGCATTCGAGTCACGCACATCGGCCGTTTCGATCAAACACTTATGCCCTTCGGCCGCCAGCAGCTGTGCCGTCTCCTTGAGATCGGCGTCGCTCGCCGCGGCATAGCCGTTATGCGGGGAGACAGTGCCCGCAATGTCGACGCCGATGACCGACGCACCTTCGCGGGCGAGGCGTAGCGCGTGGTTGCGCCCCATACCGCGCGCCACCCCGGTGACGAAGGCGACTCTGCCGTCAAGCAATCCCATGCGAACTCCCAGCCGGCTTTCGCGGCGCGCTGCCGCCACCCCGTCGGGGTGCGAAGGCGATCGGAATGGATTCGTAGCCATAGGCGATGCCGACATCGTCATGCAATTGGAGTCTGTGTTCATCCACGGTGTAGTTCGGGATGCGCTGCAGGATCTGCTGAATCATGACCTTGACCTCCAACCGGGCCAGATGGGAACCGAGACATCGATGGATACCGCGACCAAAGGTCATGTGGCGGTTCGTCGTACGACGAATGTCGATCTCATCCGGTCTCTCGAACTCGCGTTCGTCGAAGTTCGCCGATGCCCACAGCATGTACACCCGATCGCCCGCTTGGATCTTTTGGTCCGCAACGGTGGCGTCGGTACGGGCGGTTCGCTTGAAACCTTGAATCGGACACGTGTAGCGCAGGAACTCCTCGATCACACTCGCCCACAACCGGTCATCCTGCGGAGTGTTGGCCAACTCATCGCGGATGTCAGGGTGGCGATACAGTTCTACGAGCGTGCTGGCCGTCGTATTGGTCGTGGTGTCCAGCCCGGCGAAGACGAGTTGCGCAAGCAGGGCTACGAGTTCGAGGTCGTCGAAAGGCTGCCCGTCGAATTCGAGTTCGGCGACAGCGGTGATGATGTCATCGGCAGGGTTCCTGCGCCGATCGTGCAGCGTGGCAAGCAGTTTCGTCAGGTCGATCGCCGACAGGTCGGGCCCGTACTCGCCCGGCCGACTGAACTGAGCGAGGACGGCATCCGACCACACCTTCCAGTCGCCACTGTCCAACCCCAGCCAATCAAGGACAACGATGGCCGGCACTGGCGCACAGAACTGCGCCACGACGTCACACTCTCCGTCAGCGATGAACGAGTCGATCCAACTGTCCGCCACCGAACGGATGTAGTCCTCACGGTTGCGGACGACTGCCGGCGAAAACAGCGGTTCGAGTTTGCGCCGGATCTCGGTGTGTACCGGCGGATCGTAGGAAACCGGCGGACCGATCACTCCCCTTCCGGATTCCAATCGCTGCCGCTGATCCTCCGGCGGCAACGAATCGTTCAGATCGGGAACAAGGATGCCCTGACTGGAAACGAAGGTTGCCGGGTCACGCACGACCTCCTCGATATCGGCGTATCTCGATGCCACCCAGAACCCTTCGTAGGCATCCGACCAGGTGAATGGACATTTCTCCCGCAGTTCCCGATAAACCCGCTGCGGGACACCGTCTTTGGCGAGAGCGGGGTCGTGATGGTCGAAACGTGCCAACATCCGCGACTCGATGCCCGTCATTTCGTCCTCTCACGTCGCGACGCCATCAAACAGCTGTGGCGCCGGTCACCCTGCTAGTAAGTAGACACTATATAGACGGCTACCCGTCGACTGTCAATAACATCGGGAGGTTGCGCACCGTCAGCGCGCGCCGCAGTTCAAGGGCAGGGTGCCGGCTTCATACCACTCGCGCAGCAGGTGCTTGCGCACCTTGCCCGTGCTGGTACGCGGCAGGGTCGATGCGACGATCCACTCCACCGGCCGCTTGTAGGGGCTCAGGCGCGCCGCGGCAACTGCCGCCAAGTCCGTGATATCGATGTCCGCGTCCGTCGCGGGGATGACCGCCGCCACCACGCGCTCACCCAGCCGCGCGTCGGATACTCCGAAAACAGCGCTCTCCGAGACGGATTCAAGCGACGACAGCGCCTGCTCGACTTCGGCGGGATAGATGTTGAGACCGCCGCGGATGATCATCTCGCGGATCCGACCCCGGAACGTCAACACACCGTTGCCGTCCATCGCGCACAGATCACCCGTGGCCCGCCATCCCTCGGTGTCGACGGCTTCGTCGATGCCGCCCCCGGGCTGCAGGTATCCGGTCATCGTCAGCGGACCGCGGACACACAACTCCCCGACTTCGCCGACAGGCACCACGGCGCCATCACGGTCGCGGATGACGTAATCACGACCGGCCAGGCAGCGCCCAAGAGTCCGGGTGCCGGTCAACAGGGCAACGCGGTCGGCTCCGTTGACGAAAGACTGACCATCTTGCGGGATTCCGGCAGCCGACGGTCCAGGGCCCGCCGCAGACCCAACGGCACTACTGGACAAGATCAGCCACCTAGACTCTTCCGTGCGCGGGTGAAAACTATATAGCATTCACTGTATAATGTGACCTGCGGCGGGTGTCAATGGTTGACGATCGGATAGTCCGCGCACGGCCGAGAAGGGGATCAAATGACGACCGGGGCGAAACGCAGCCCTCGCAGCCGACGTTCCGGCGACGAGGTGCGCGCCCGGTTGCTGTCGGCCGGCAGAGAGGTCTTCGCCGAATTGGGCTACGCGGGTGCGACGACCAAAGAGATCGCCACCCGCGCCGAGGTCGGCGAGGTGCTGCTCTTTCGTCATTTCGGCAGTAAGTCAGGGCTGTTCGATGAGGCGGTGCTGGCCCCCTTCGAAGCGTTCGTCGATGAATGGGTCACGCGCTGGGCAGAGCTTCGGTCGACGTCGAAGTCGATCGATGAGTTGGCGCGCGATTACATCGAGTTGCTGTACGGGTTTTTCGCCGACAATCGTGAGCTCGTCATCGCCCTGCTGAATGCGCAGGTGCATCACCCCGGCGCCGCGACCCGACTCCAGACGATGTTCGAGCGGTTGGCGCAGAACGTGCGTGAGGCCACGTTGGAGTATCGGGTGTCGACCCTCGAGCCGGACATCACCGTCAAACTCACCTTCGGGATGGTGATGTCCGCCGTGGTGCACGCCGAGTTCCTCTTTCCCACGCCAGGCAAGCCGTCTCGCGATGACCTCGTCGACCAACTCACCCGGTACATGGTCCACGGAATCTTCGACGCGAACTGACATCAACCGAGTGCGGCCACGCATCGGCGTTGTACAGTGCCTGCTATCTACTTCAGGAGGCTGCTGTGGCGGATCGATTGTTGCTTGTGTTCACGAATCCCGTTGAAGGCCAAGAGGCTGACTTCGACGACTGGTACGACAACACCCATGTGGGCGATATCCTTTCCGTGCCCGGAGTGGTCGCGGCGCAACGATACGACCTAGCCCCGATGACCATTCCCGAGGGGGCAGACTTACCGGCGGATCTGCCTGCGCCCACCCACCGCAACCTCACCGTGTACGAACTCGACCGGGACCCCGACGAGGTCATGCGGGAGTTCACCGCCCGTGCCGGTACGGACCAGATGCGGCTCGACGAGAGTCTCGATCTGACCAGCGTGTCGGTGACGCCGTGGACGGCGAAGGGCCCGCGCCGCACGGGCTAATCGGTTAAATATATAATCGATAAGCTGCCGACCGACCCGAGGAACAGACCCTTGCGCCGAGACATTTTCGAATCCGAACATGACGAGTTTCGCGCGACCGCGCGCTCGTACTTCGAGACGGTCTGTGTGCCACACACCGACGAATGGGAGGCATGCGGCCACGTCGACCGCGAAGCATGGGTGGAAGCCGGCAAGCTCGGCCTGCTGGGGTGGGAGATGCCCGAGGAATACGGCGGCCTCGGGCTGAAGGACTTTCGCTACAACGCGATCGTCAACGAAGAGTTCTGGGGGTCCGGCGCCGTCGGTATCGGTCTCGGCGTACAGAACGACATCCTCGCGGGCTACTTCTCCGAGCTGACCACCGAGGAGCAGAAGAAGCGGTGGCTGCCTGGTTATGTGTCAGGGGAACTGATCACCGCGATCGCCATGTCGGAGCCGGGTGCGGGCTCCGATCTCGCCAACGTCAAAACTTCGGCGCGCCGCGACGGTGATGACTACATCATCAACGGAGCCAAGACGTTCATCTCCAATGGCCTGCTGGCCGACCTCGTCGTGGTCGTGTGCCGCACCGACCCCGAGGCCGACAAGCCACACAAGGGCCTGAGCCTGATCGCCGTCGAATCCGGCATGCCCGGTTTCACCCGCGGGCGCAAGCTGGACAAGATCGGTCAGCGGTCTGCGGACACCGCCGAACTCATCTTCGAAGACGTGCGGGTGCCCGCCGCGAACCTCATCGGCGAGGAGAATCACGGCTTCTACCATCTGATGCGCAACCTGCCGGCCGAACGGCTCGGAATTGCGATCCACGCGTCAGCGTCGGCGCGTAGGGCACTTGAGCTGACAGTGCAATACGCCCACGACCGCAAGGCCTTCGGCCAGCCCATCGGCACCTTCCAGGTGAACCGGCACGCCATCGCCCAGATGCAAACCGAACTGGACATCATGCAGACCTACGTCGACAAATGCATCATGGCGGTCAACAGCGGCGAGCTGACCGCCGATGAGGCCGCCGGAGCCAAATGGTGGTCGACTGAGGCCCAGTGGCGCATCATCGACCGGTGCCTGCAGCTGCACGGCGGCTACGGCTACATCAACGAATACGAGATCGCGCGGATCTGGCGCGACGCCCGAGTGCAGCGCATTTACGGCGGCACCAACGAGATCATGCTCGACATCGTCGGCAAGGGAATGGGCTTTTGAGCCAGCCGCCGCGGTTTCGGCGTGTGCAGTCGCGCTGAGCGCAACCCACCACGCCGAAATCGCGGACGAACCGTAGGCCCCCGCGACTAACGGCGGTCAGGTAGGGCTGGCCAACGTCAACCTCGGCGCCGATGCCGTGCTCGTCAACGTCAACACCAAGTCGAACAAGAGCATGCAGGGCGCCGGGGGCGGCGCGGTCGACGATGGGATCGACGAGAAGATCGACCCATCGCAGAGCGGCACGTCCGGCACCGACGGTGACGCGGACCTGCCCGGGGGGTCGAATGTCGATGACAGCGATGATGATTCGACGGCCGACATCGACATCGACATCGATTCCGGCCTGGACTCCGACGAGGGCACGACGGACGGCCAGGGTGACGGGGCGCCGGGCGGCACCACCGGTGGCACTCCGACGGGCGGCGACTCCGAGAGCGCGCAGCCGGATTCAAACGACTCCGATGACTCCGACGACGCCGACGGTTCGGATGGCAGCGACGGTTCCGGTAGCGGGTCCGGCACCGGAGAGTAAATCGCCAGTGAGCTGAACTGGCGGGCGGCCCCCTCGATGCCGGGGGGCCGTCTCCATTTGGGCTGGCCCAGGTCTCGATGAGTGAGACTGCGGCTTGTCCGCATTCCGCTGCGCGTTCACGGTGAGCTATCCGTGTCACCGAAAAAAGGAAGTTCTGTGAACGAAGGCTCCCAAACCCGTAGAAGGGCGCTCTGCAGATACTGGGGCGCCGCCGTGTTCTCATTGCTGCTCCTGTTCGGAGCGGCGGTTCCGGCCGCCGCGGCCGAACTGATGCGGGTGACGTTCGTCCGGCACGGCGAGTCGGCGGGCAACGCCTCGGGCCTGATCGACACCTCGACGCCCGGCCCCGTTCTCACCCCGACGGGCCAACAGCAGGCGCGCGACGTCGTGGGCACGCTGGGCGACAACAACTACGACGCCATCTACGGATCGACGATGGTGCGCACGCAGCTCACCGGCGCGCCGATGTCGCAATACCTGCGGCTGCCGATCCAGGTGCTGCCCGGTCTGCAGGAGATCGAGGCCGGCATCTTCGAAGGCACCCCGGAGGCCGACGCCGAACACGGCTACGCACAGGCCATGTTGGCGTGGACCTTCGCGGGCCAACGCGACGTGCGGATCCCCGGGTCGATCAACGGCCACGAGTTCGACGCCAGGGTCGACGGTGCACTGCAGGCCATGTACGACAACGGCGACCGCAACCCGGTGGTGTTCTCCCACGGCGGCACGATCATGTTCTGGACGATGATGAACGTGCAGAACCTCACCTTGGCTGAAAAGATCGAACTGCTGCGCAGCAGCCCGTTGGACAACACCGATTACGTGGTGATCGAAGGCAATCCCGAGGACGGCTGGACGTTGGTGAACTGGAACGGCCAGCAGTTCAGTCCAGATCTCACGCTCGCCGGGGCCACCAGGCTGCACATTCGGACGTTGAGCCGCCAACTCGTGGGTAGCGTGCAGCAGGTCGTCGAAGCGTTGGCCACTGGCGACTTCGCCAAGATCGTCACCGCGGTCAACCGCGGTGTCGCCGACGTCGCCTATTCGACCGTCAAGTTCCAGCGCGCGATGATCGCCAAGGTGAGCAGCGAACTGGGCAACGTGTTCGCGCCCACGTCACCTGCGCCCGCACCGGTCGAGGAGTCGACGGTCGCTGCGGACAGCACGTCGGGCGCCGACGTCACCCAGGCCCCCGAGGTCGCGACGTTGATGAACACCGAGGCCACCGAGGCGCCTGCGGACACCAAGGCCGCCAAGCACACCGCGACCACGGATATCGAGGCACTTGAGGTCTCGGCCGTCGATGACTCGTCGATCGTCATGACGGAAACCGATACGGCGGCCGACGACGCGAGCGATCTGACGGGCGGCAAGGCGGTGCTGACCCAGACGCAGACCCGGCCGGGACAGCTGCCCGACACCGGCGACGACGTCGACGATCCGTCCACCGTCACCGCGCCGAAGTTCGACGACGACGGCGACACCGGCCCCGGCGATACCCAAACCGGTGCCGACGACAGCCAGGGAAGCGAGGCCGCGTGAGGTACTGGTACTGACCAGCGTGACCGCCGGCCCCTTCCGTCTCGGATGGAAGGGGTCGGCGGCGCTGTGAGATCGTTCGGGAGCCGACAACTATCGCGGAGGTGACATTGCAGCGAGATTCTCGTCGCGCAGCCGATGCGCCGACGTCGATGGTGGCCCGGGTCGCGCTGATCCTCAATTCCTTCGACCACACCGACACACCGCTACACCTCGACCAGGTGGCCGGCCGAACGGGTTTGCCGCGCTCCACAGCACATCGGATCCTCACCCAGTTGCACTCGGTGGGCCTGCTGCAACACCTCTCGGAGGGCTATCGTCTGACGGCCGCCTCCGCCCCCGCCGGCGGTGTCGACCACTCCGCGCTACGCGGTGTCGCCTCCCCGGTTCTCGAACGCTTGCGCGCCGACACCGCGCTGGCCGTGCACCTGGGCGCGCTGCGCGGCGCGGATGTGCTGTGCCTTGACCAGATCTCGGGCGGCAGCGGTGCCGCGGTCCCGATGCGGGTCGCCGGCCACACACCTGCGCACGCGAGCGCATTGGGCAAGGCGATGCTGGCACAGCTCGCCCCCGAGCAGGTGGACGAGATATTCGGTGAGCCGCTTCGCAAATGCACGCCGGCGACGATCGCCGATCTGCCCACGCTGCATGAGGAACTGGCGCGAATCAGGTCCCGGCACGGGCTCGCCTACGACGACCAGGAACTGGCGGTCGGCTTGTCCAGCGTGGCGGCTCCGATCCGACTTCCCGCCGGCGAATTGGCGGCGCTCTCCCTGACCGGCGCGATGCCCGCGGCCCGACTGCAGCGGATGGCACCGTTTCTGACCCGTGCCTGTCGGGGTATCGGCGAGCGCGTCGCGAACCGGCCGTCGGCATCGACTCGCGGCCCGGGCGCCGTGTCCATCACCGACGACATGTTGTCGCGCGTGCTGCGCACCCTGTCCTCCGCCGACGACTGGGTGTGACCGGTCGTCACCAGATGAGGTCGTCAACGTCGAGGCCCAACGCGAACCGGCCCGCCACCGACAGCACCTGCTCGACATTGCTCGAGACGTGCAGGCGGGCGGTCTGCACATCGCGCCAGACGCGGTCGAGCAGGCCGGCATCGACGGCATCGGCAGCGTCGGCCGCGTTCTGCACGACCGTGCTGACCGCGCGCACCGCACGGTCGGCGGCCATCACCTGGTCGCGCCGCGTCCGAAGGACCAGTTCGGTGTCCGGATGCGCGCCGCCGCGAACGCACTCCATGAGATCGGCCACGTTGCGCCGGATCTGGAGCACCGACAGCTCAATGTCGCTGTGGGCCACGGAGACCGGGTCCGTCGGCGCCGACGTGTCGGCGGGCCGCCCGGCCAGCACGCCTTGCGCTGCGCCCAGCAACGGCATGGTTCCGGCCAGCGTGTACACCGTCGGCTGCGGAAGCCGGTCCAGCGCGGGCACGGTCGCGTCGAGGTGGAAATCCAGCCAGCTGAACGACCGATGCCGGGGCACGAACGCTCCCCACACCACGACGTCGTCGGCGCCGATCCCACGCAACCCCACCCCGTTCCACGTCGACTCGACGACGTAATCGGAGCGCGGCACCAGCACCGCCACGAAATCCTGGGCGGCGCCGTCGGGCCCGACGAGCAGGGCCGCCACGCTCAGCCACGACGCGTGCTGCGCGCCGGTGCACCGCGTCCACCGACCGGACAGCCGAAACCCGCCGTCGACGGCCTCGAGCCGCCCGGTCGGGGCGTATGACGAACACAGCAGCGCACGTGGATCGGCGCCCCATATCTCCTGCAGCACCCGCGCATCGCGCACCGACAGCCCCCAGTTGTTGACCGCGAGCCACCCGGCCAGCCACCCCGTCGAGGTACAGGCCGACGAAAGCTCGCGGGTCGCCGTCAGGTACACGTCCGGTTCGACCTCCAGACCGCCGTACGGTTTGGGCTGCAGAAGCGCGAAATAGCCCGCGTCGTGCAAATCGCTGATCACCCTGGGGTCTACCGCGCCGTCTCGGTCCACCCGCGCGGCCGCGGCCGCGATGCCGGGCAGCAGGGACCGCACCGAGTCGAGGACGGACTCCGACGTCACGCCTACCATTGTCGCTGTCCGTGGAGGTGGGCATGACCGAACCGGTCGGTATACATCAGGCAGCGCGCGAGATCGTCGACGCGGTCACGGCGCAACCTGTTGCGACGCTGCGCGGCTCGGCGGCCTGCCGGATGCTGCAACCGGTCCGCTTCGGCGGCGCCGCACTGCGCGACGATGAATTCGTCGCCGCCGTGTGCGAGATCGCCGCGCTCGACGCGACGCTGGCCTGGTCGGTCGCGATCTGTAACGCGGCCGCCCACGAAATCGGCGAACTGCCAAACAATCTCGCCGACGAAGTATGGGGCGAAGACCCGGATGCGTTGATCGCCAACACCTGTCGAGCCGACGGTGACCTCGACCGGGACGGACTGCTGACCGGTCGCTGGGAGTCGGTGGTCGGCGCGCAGCATGCCGACTGGCTGCTGCTGCCGATCGATGGCGAGCGGCGTGCCCTGGTGCCGCGCACGGCGGCGCGCATCGACCTGACCGACGCGGGCAGGTGCGAGGTGACGGTCCGCTCGGCTCCCGTCGACAACTGCCACGTCGTCTCCGGACCGAGCGATCGCGTCGCCGTTCTCGCGGGAGCGGGACTGGCCGCGGCGGTGGTGGGAAGCGCCGACGGGGTGTGGCGAAAACACGTCGAGCAGATGCGCATCCACCTGGCCACGTCGTACGGCGGGGATCAGGTCACCAAGGCGGCGTCGGCACAGTTGGCCCGGGCGGCGTCCGACGTCGACGCCGCCAAACTTCAGGTCCTCACCTCGCTCGAACACGACGACCTGGCCGCCGCGACGTGGACCCACCGGCAGGCAGTCGCGCGAGCGCGTGACGCAGCCGATGGACTGCTGGGCAGAAGTCGACACGCGCTGGACGCCTCCGACCCCGTGACCGGTCAGTGGAAGGCCGTCCACGCGGGCGCCCGGATGGCTGCGCGTTTTCTGGGTTAGCGGCTTTTCGGGGGGTCGGCGCCGTCGGCGAACAGGTCGTCGAGTGCGTCCTCTTCGAGACGCAGCCACCGACCGACATGCGTGCGAATACGGTCCACCTCGTCGGCGTCGAGGTGATGGGCCCCTCGGGAGTGATCCGGCACAGGTCCATCGGCCCACCCACGCTGGGCGAGGACGTGTCCAGCGCGTCGAGCACCCGCAGTGCGGCGACCAGACCGTGTTCGACGCTGCGTTCGGTCGTCTGAAAGTTGGCGAGCAGGGCATAGGCCTGCTGCGCCATCGGCGCACCGCTGCCGACCGCCTGGAAGCCGGTCTCCTCGTAGTGCCCGATCAGGCCGTGCGGGTCGATGTCGACGATGAACGGCCGATCCCCCGCGTAGCCGGCCGCCAGCACGTAGGTGGCCGGTGTCGCACCACTCGACGTCGCGGCGGGCACCTCTTCGATGAAGTTCTCGTAGTGATACTTGAGCACGGGCACGGTGCGCTGCTGCAGGGCTCGGCCGATGTCCTCGGCCTCGAGGATCGCGTCAGGTTCGGCGGCGAAGATCTGTTCGAGGTCGAAGAGCACCGCCCGTGATCCGCTGCCGCCCCACGCCGCGTGCTTGCCCATCTCGTGCAGTTTCTGCGCCGGGTAACTCAGCCCGCGACCCGGATCGGTGATCTGTGAATCCGACGCCATCACCAGTCCGTCGGCGCAGCGCAGCGCGAGCACAATGGTCATTCCGCATTGTTCCCACCGGCTGCCCGGGCCAAACGGGGCCTCAGCCGCGCGGGGGCGATCGCGACGTCGGCCTCAAGGTCGGCGATCAACGCGTCGGCCGAGGCGGCCAGCCCGGCGGCGTCGATGCCATGGGGCGCCTGCTCGTCGGCGAGCACCCCTGATGCGCGGCGGAGCACGGCGATCGCGCCCTTGGCGTTGCCGCGCTGGGCGTGGGTGATGCCGACCGCGAGTTGGGCGAGCGCCTGCCACAGCGCTCTCTCGTGGTCCGGGCCGTTCTTCCACGCGGCCTCGAGCACTTCGTGCGCGTTGAAGGCCAGTCCCTGATCCAGCAGGTCCTGGGCGTAGGCGAGGGTGTCGGCCGGCGGCAGGTCGAGGTCGTCGGGAATGCGTGCGACGCCGTCGCTTCCGTACGGAAGTGGTCGGCCGAGGGCGTCGCGGGGCCGGTCGCTGCGCGGCCGCCCGGTGTCGTCACGATCACGTTCGACCATCTGCCCATCATGGCACTGGGTCGTTTTTGGCCGCCGAGAGTGACGCTGTGACGGAACCCATGGCGGCTATGGTGGCCGCGATGCACGTCGTCACGGGCTTCATCGCCTCGATGGGGCTGGGTCAAACGGACTGCGAGCGTCCGAGAACGACCGCCCGCCAATTCAGTACAGCCCCAGGGCCTTGGCCGCCGCCGTCGCCACGTCACTTTGCAGATCCGAGACGGGCCGACTACCCCGCACGTGGATCGCGTTGGTGAACAGCACCACGTAGGTGTCGGAGCCGGGGTCCAGCCACAGCGAGGTACCGGTGAACCCGGTATGGCCGAAACTGCCCACCGGGAAGACCGTGCCCCGCGGCCGGGAATGCCAGGTGTCGATGTCCCAGCCGAAACCGCGCAGATTCTGTCCCCGGCCGGGCTGCTGGGCAGTCGTCATCAACTCCAGCGTGGGCGGCGTCAGCGGAAACGCGCTGGGGCGGCCCGCCAACCGATCGAGCAGCGCCTGCGCGTACAGGCCCACGTCGTGCACAGTGGAGAACACCCCGGCATGACCGGCCACGCCGCCCATGCGACGCGCCGTCGGGTCATGCACCGTGCCCCGTAGCAAGTGGTCGAGGTCGGGGTTCTTAACCGGGTCGGCTCTGCCCTCCTCGTCGAGTGCTGTCGGTGCGATGCGCGCCAGCAGATCGGTGCTCCAGGTGCCCGGCGGGCATGCGGAGGGGTGGCCGTTGCGTGCGGGTGCCCACGCCACCGCCGATCCCCTGAGTTGGTGCGGCCCACAGGCTTTCGACGGTGGCAGGTAGCGGGTGTCGTCCATTCCGAGCGGTGTGAACACGTTTGACTGCACGTAGACGTCTTCGGTCTGGCCGGTGAGCCGCTCGATCAGTGCCCCGAGCAGGACGAAGCCGATGTCGGAGTAGCGGAACACCGCGCCGGGTTCCGACTGCAAGGGCGTGGTCAACGCGCGGCGAAGCCCTTCGGCCTTGTCGGCGCGCTCGAGCCCCCACGGGTCGCGCAGGTCGAGATCTCCCGGTAATCCCGAGGTGTGGGTGAGCAGCATGCGCACGGTCACCCGGGCTCGCTGCGGATCGTTCGACGGGTTGAACTCCGGCAGGTAGCCCTGAACCGGGGCGTCGAAGTCGACATCGCCGTGTTCGTGCAGTTGCATGACGGCCGTCGCGGTGGCGATCGGCTTCGTCAACGACGCGATGTCGAAGACGGTGTCCACCGTCATCGGTTCGGCGGGCGTGGGTGAGCCGTCGAGGCCCTGCTGCCCGGCAAGCTTGCGCACGCCGTAGGCCCGCCGGAGCACGACCTCGCCGCCGTGCCCGATCAGCACCACCGCCCCGGGCAGCCGATGTGCCGCGATCGCGTCGTCGATGAGCCGGGAAACCGCCGGAAGATCACCGATCGGGGTGTTGACCGGCGTCCGGGGAGGTGGTGGCGGTTTCGCGTGCGGCGTGGCCACCGGACTCGAGGGCGACGCCTCCCTTTCCGGCGGGGCCGGATCAGCGCACGACGCCACCCCTGCCAGCGTGAGTACGGCAGCGCCCAGGGCAACCGCCCTCCACGCAGGTCGTTCGAGGAACCTGACCATTGCCACCTCGTCGGATTGAGGGTGCGTGCGATGCGGCGCTTCGGCACTCAGGATAGGGCCGCGGTTGTTAGCATCGCGCCGTGCCTGACCGGACACCGTCACGCCGCGACATGTTGAAGTTCGCCGCAGCCACTCCGGTGCTGCTGGTGGCCGGGGCGACACTGTCCGGGCCGACCGCGTCAGCGCGGCCGTTGCGATTGGTGGATTTCACACACCGCCTGGTGGCAGCCGACGAGATCAAGGCTGCGGGTTACGACGGGGCGCTGGTCTACGTATCCGAGCTGCGGCCGGGTGCGGATTTCGATTTCAAACCCGTCACGCGCCAGTACGCCGATTCGCTGCGCGCGGCGGGTCTACACGTCGTGAGCTGCTATCAGTACGGCAAGCCGGGCTGGCCGACACCGTCGGACTACACCCGCGGCTACGACGGCGGCGTGGCGGACGCGCAGACGGCGCAGCAGCTTCACTCGGCGGCCGGGGGTCCGCCCGCGGCGCCGATCTTCTTCAGCATCGACGAGGATATCGACCTCGACACGTGGAATACCGTTGCCGCGGACTGGCTTCGAGGAATCAACTCGGTTCTCGGGGTGAGCCGCACCGGTGTCTACGGGCACTCGCGGACATGCGCGTGGGCCATCGAGGACGGGGTGATCGGACCGTCCACCACCGACGGGCACTGGTGGGCGTGGCAGACCAGGGCGTGGTCGGGCGGTGCGCGCGAACCGCGTGCCGTGCTGTATCAGGCCGTGGTCGTGACCGGACCTGATACGGGCATCGCCATGGGCGGCACCCAAGTCGACGAGAACGAGGTGCTGGCAGCCGATTTCGGCCAGTGGGACCTCGATCGATCTTGAACCGCAAGGGAATGCTTCGATCGGATCGGTGAGGGCAATGGTCCACGTCTCGACGACTCCCGGCCTCGGCTCTTGCCGCGGCGCTGGTGGATGTTCGGGCTGGTGGCGTTCCTGAGCCTGTGGCCCAGCGCATCTGACCCCCGGCAGTGCCGCGCTTGCCGTTCTGGCCTGGTATGGGGTGGGCGGTCCTTTCTCGCGCCCCCTGCGGCCGCGACGTGCGACTCGGATTCGTCGCCGACCGGTATCAGCGGCTACTTCAGCGATGCTGCCGGCCTGAAGTATCCCCGGCCAGGCGTCAGCGCTCGATGCCTCGCAGCAGGGCATCTATCACTGCCAGGTAGCGTTTGGTCGTTTCGCGCGCGGAGGACGTCACGCTGAGCGTTCGGTACAGCGTCGCTCCGATCAACGCGTCGGTGGCGGCTTCGATGTCGACGTCGTCGCGAATCTGGCCCGCCGAGACACCGATGCGCAACCGGTCCACCACAGCGTCATGAAAGCGGCTGGTGAGTTGCCGGTAGAGGGTGTCACGGTCGTGCAGGTCTTCGGCAGCGGCGGCGGCGAGTGAGCGAACCAGTGCGACGTTCTCGGCGGTCGAACCGATTTCGGCGTACATGTGCATCCACGTCGTCAGGTCCGCGCGGGTATCGCCGGTGTCCGGAAGCGTGAATTCGGCTTGGTCGTACGCCCGCATGACCGCCTCGGCCACCAACGGCGCCTTCGACGGCCAACGCCGATACACCGTCTGGACACCAACGCCTGCGATCGCAGCGACCCTGTCCATGGATACCCCGCGGTAGCCCGATTCGGCCAGCAGCGTCCGCGTGGCGTCCAGGATCGCCTCGTGCACGGCCGCGCTGCGCGGTCGCCCTCGCCGGGTTTGGCTCACACGAACACGGTAGAGGCTCTGGACAACCGCCCCGGCACGTAGCACGATTAACGAGAAAACAATTCTCGTATTTATTGCGGCCGCAAGATCGGGGTGCGTGATGACCGACGTGGACACTGCGCGCTCACGACAACTGTTGGGCCTCATGGTGAGTCTGATCGGTGCGGCCCACTTCGTCGTGCCACGCCTGTTCGATCCCGTGAATCGTCTCGGCTTCCCCACCCGCGCCCGCACCTTCACCTACGTCAACGGCGGGCTCGAAACACTGTTGGGACTCCTCATGGCGGTTCCCCGCACCCGCCGGCTGTCGATGGCCGTATCCGCTTGCTACGTTACCTATCTGACGGTTGCGATCGTCCTCGCGCAACTTTCCGGCCATCGCGGGCGCCAATGACCAAGACCGATCAGACGGGCCAGACCATCAAGCTGGTCGGCCATGCGATCCGGATGAACGTCGCCGCCGCCGTCCGCACGCGCCGGCGCGCCCATGACGGTTGGACCGGCGCGATCAACACCGACTACGACCCACAGGACCCGGACACTGCCGCACAACCCTTCGACGCGTACCGGGCTCTGCATCGCGGCGGCCGGGTGCACTACAACCCACGACGTGCCACCTTCATCGTGGCCCGCCTCGACGACGTGCGGGCCGCGCTACACGATACCGACCAGGTCACCAGCACCCAGGGCGTCACGCGGTTGAGGTTTTCTGCGCCGCTCGCAGTGCTCACCGACGGAGATGAACACGCCCGCCTGCGCAGACAGGTGCAACCGGGGTTCAGCAGGGGCGCCATGGAATCTTGGCAAGAGATCACCGAGAAGCTCGCCGTGGAACTGGTCACCGACCTGCTGGACAACCCCGGTTGCGATGTCGTGCAACGGCTGTCGATACCGATGCCGATCCGTTTGATCGCCAAGATCCTCGGCGTTCCCGATACCGACCTCGACGACTTTCGCCGCTGGTCGGAACGCGGCGTCGGCCTCATGGAGCTCAAGCCCACGCTCGCCGGCATCGCCGACGCGGCCGGATCCGTGGTGGCGATGGCGGCCTTGCACCGTTACTTCAGAACACAATTCGCGGCGGGCGGGCTCAAGGGATCGGACACCGTCCTCGGGCGGCTACTCGAGCACAACACCGACGGCAGCCTCACCGACCAGCAGCTTCTGCTCATCGCCATCCATCTGCTCATCGCCGGCAACGAGACCACGACCAACCTCCTGGGCGGGATGTTCGACACCCTTGCCCATCGCCCCGGTCAGTACGACCTCATTCGGACCAACCCGGAGCTGATTCCGCTTGCGGTAGAGGAACACCTACGGTTCACCACACCGATCCAGAACCTGTACCGCTACACCCGGGCCGACTACCGTATCGGTGACGTCGTCATCCCCGCCGGTTCACGCGTGCTGCTGTCCTTCGGCGCGGCGAACCGCGATCCCACCGTCTTCGACGAACCCGACGAGTTCCGCGCGGACCGCGACCCGCGTAAGCACATCGCCTTCGGCTACGGGGCACATATGTGCTTGGGAGCGCCGCTGGCCCGCATGGAAGCACAGGCCGTGCTACGCCAACTCGTCACCCGCGTCGCGCGAATCAGTCCGGCGGGCCCGACAAAATGGTCGACCCACAGCTCGCTACGCGGACCCACCCGGCTGCCGATCCGGCTCACGCCCGCCTGAGGTGGCGACCGGCGCTGTCGACGGCAACGGGATACGCAGAGTCCCCGTGTCAGTTCTCCGCCAGGTCGGGGATGGGCTCCGACCCCGTCAGCCAGTGACGCCCGGCCTCTCTTGCCGCCTCCCACTTGGGAATGCTCACCGAGTCGTCCTGGCCGAGATCTGCGGGCGACGGGCCGATCCGTTGGGCGATCGGCGCCAACGCCGCCAGATCGAAGTTGTAGATGTCGGCCGCGGCCAACCCGAGCATCTGGCGGGTCTCCTCGATGGGAATGTCCCAGAACGCCTGCCGCAGCCATGCACGGGTGTTCGGCCACGTTCCTTCCGGATGCGGGTAATCGTTGCCCCACAGCATGTTCGAGACACCGATCTCGTAACGTCGCGCCAGTTCTCGACGCTCTGTCGTGGTCGCCCCGATGAAGCAGTTGCGGTCGAAGTAGGCCGACGGCGGCATCGTCAGCTCGCCCTCGAGCAGCTTGCTCATCTTCTTCGCCGAGTGCTCGCGCAGAAAGCGGGTGTCCATCAGCCAGAGCAGGTCGTTGGCCCAGAACGCACCGCATTCGGTGGCGCCCCACCGCAGGTTTGGGAACCGCTCGAACACACCGGCCCACAAGGCAAACCACAATGGCCTGGCTCCCCACCACCTCACCTCGGTGGTGTAGATCCCCAGGTGCGGTCCATACTCCTCACTCGGTGCCGCCCCCACGTGGGTGTGTACCGGCATCTGCAGGTCCTGACACGCGGCCCAGACCTTGTCGTAGCGACGGTCGTGATACGGCGGATAGTCACCCCACAGCACCGGGATCATGATGCCGCCCCGAAGACCAGCCTCGGCCGCCCGCGTGATCTCGACGACCGCCGCGTCGACGTCGGCCAGTATCGGGACCACCGCCACTCCCGCGCGTCGCTCGGGACTGTGACTGCAGAGTTCGGCCAGCCACCGGTTGTGCGCCCGCGCTCCCGCCATCGCCCGCCCCGGATCAAGGTCGCCCGACTGGCCCAGCCCGGCGCCGAACGGCGCCCCCGCGACTCCGGTCACCGCATCGGCGTCGGGGAAGATGACCTCTCCGACCACACCGTCGCCGTCGAGCTCCTTATCTCGTTGTGCGACATCCCATCCGCCGGCGATGCCTTCGCCGTTCTCGGAGAACCACTGCTCGGCGAAATCCTCGTCGATGAACCCGCCGGCCTGCGACGCGGCGATCTTCTCCGCGAGGTAGGTCTCGAAGTCTTCGCGGTATTCGGGGTCGATGTAGTCGCGGTACCGCTCGGTCGGAAGCTCGGCGTGGGTGTCCGCGGAGATGATGATGTAAGGGTCCACGTTGGTCCTTTCGCTACCAGGTCCGGATCGGGTCGGGCTCGAAGACGGTGCTGCTCGCACCTTCCGGTACGGCGTCCAGCGGCTGCGCGACCTCAAAGACTGTGGGACCGATCCGGTCGGCCAGAGGCCGCAGGGCCGCGAGATCGAACCCGTAGACCAGGGTCGCATTTCCGCCGAGCATGGCGGCCACCTCGTCCGTTGGGACGCCGCTGAAGGTGTAGCGCAACGCTTCTCGCGTGAATAAACCGGTACCTTCTTGATGGGGATAGTCGCTTCCCCACATGATGCGGTCGACGCCGATGGCATGCCGTTCGGCACACTCGACGGGACGCATGAAACTGGCGCCGACGTAACACTGCCGACTCCAGTACTCGCTCGGCTTGAGGCTCAGCGACCCGGCGGTGGGACCGGCGAAGCGCGCGATCGCCGAACCCTCGCGTGCATAGCGTGCTGCCGCGACATCCAGTGAGTCCAGGGTCGCCGGAATCCACCCGGCCCCTTGCTCGGTCAAGACGACGGTGAGATCGCGATACCGATCCATCACACCGCTGAAGATCAGGTGCCACAACGCTCGGTGGGCAAACCAGTGCGTTTCGTACACCCAGATTGCGAATGAGCTGCCCCATCCGTCGAGCGGACTCGGTCCCGCGTTACCGCCGTGGTGGTTGACCACGAGGCCGGCCTCGGCGCACGCCGCCCACAGCGGCTCCCAGTGCTCGGCGTACAGCTGCGGAATCGCGCTGCCCGGCGGGATTCCGGGCAGCAGCACCCCGCCGCGCAGACCGAGTTTCGCGATCCGCGCCACCTCGGCGACCGCTTCGTCGAGGTCCTCGAGCATGATCTGTCCCACCCCGGCACGCCGCTGCGGCGACAGAGAGCAGAAGTCAGCCAACCAGCGGTTGTGCGCGCGCAGACCGGCCCAGCGCAACTCGAGCTCTCCTGCGGTCTCCGGTGGGGTCGCGGCCAGGCTCGACGACGGAAAGAACGGCGGGATGGTGTTGGGGTAGATGACCTCCCCCGCGATGCCTTCCTTGTCCAAGTCGGCGTTGCGCCGGTCACTGTTCCAGTTGCGTTCGGCGTCGCCATCGATAAGGTCCTCGAACGGATTGACGTAAGCCTCGGCCCAGCGGTCGAATTCGTCCCTGAACTTCGGGTCGAGGTACTCGCGGTAGTCGAGCAAGTCGGCACCCGCGTGGCAGTCCGCCGAAATCACGGTGTAGCAATCCATGCGCTATACCCGTGTCGGTTCCGGCCTCGGTGCGGCGAGCAGCGCCACGTCGTCGTAACGCTGATGCACATACGGCAACAGCCACTCTTGCGGTACCCGTTCGGCGATCCGACCCACCTGTACGGTGCGCCGGCGACACCACGTGATCGAAGTGATCTCACGCACGACGACGTCGGCCACCGGGTCCAGCGGCGACTCCTCCAACGCGAGAGTCCCGTCGATGTTCTCCAGCAGCTCGTAGTGCCGATGGTATTCGCCGTAGACCAGGTGGGGATCGGTGATGCCGTCGCCGTCCGGAGCGCGCAAGAATTTGAAGTAGAACTCGGTGTTCACCTGATCGGGTGGCACCTCGGCGGGCGCGGTAATGCGACCGTTCACGGTGATCAGGCGATACCCCAGGCGGGAGACGGACGCGGTGACCGCGTCTCCGTCACGGTCGACGGCGATGTCGGCCAGTTTCTTGGGCTCGCCGAAGGTTTCGCGTCCACCGGTGACGGACTGTTCGGTGGACTGCGGCATGAAGAGCGGATAGTCGCCGTGGAGGTCGCCGTGTCGGGCCGTCACCGAGAACACCGCCGAGCCGAACGGGGGCCGACCCTCGATGCGGACCCGTTGCAGCTGGATGCGTACCAACGGTTCGGCGGCCGGCGCCAGAGGCCTGGGTAGGACAGCGGCGACGATGTCCGGATCGGTGAGGTAGGTGACGGTGATCGCCTCGGTGGCGATCGGCGCCTTGGTCGCGTCGATCTCGTGGTCGACTCGAGTCTCGGGCGGGCGAGGGCCATAGCGAACTGTGTTGGTGCTCATGGCTTCCCTTCTTCGGTCTCCGAGGCGTTCTTGGCGGTCGTGCCCAGGATGTCGACCAGGTAGTCGGGCTCGCCACGGGCCAGGATCGATGCCGCCTTCTGGCTCACCACCTGATCAGACGGCGTGGGCGGGCCGGTCATCCAGAATCTGTCGGTCCGTATTCCCTCGATGACCTGATCGGCGACCGTCTCCAGAGGCGTGAATTCGATGTGCGCACCGGCGGATTCGAAGCGGTCCACCACCTTCGCCAGGGTCTGGTTGGGGGTACGGCGTTCCTGCGTGGAGGCGTACTGCTGCGGCCGGTGACGCCACGACTCCCAGATGCCGGTGTTCAGGAAGCCCGCGGGGAACAGGACGTGTGCCCGCACGCCGGTCCCCGTCATCTGCAGGTGCGTGTAGAGGCTCTCAGTCAGGCAGAGCACTGCGGCCTTGGTCATGGGATAGACAGCCGTGGCCGGCCCACCCATCGCGCCCCGCGCGATGGGGGCGAATCCACCGTTGCCCGAACATGTGTTGACGACGTGCCCTTCGCCCCGCTCGAGCAGGATGGGCACGAAGGCCTTGATGCCGTGGATGACGCCGAGCACATTGACGTCGATCCCCCAGCGCCAGTCGGCGAGGTCGTGTTCCCACATGTAGCCCTCGGAGACCGCACCGGTGCCCGCGTTGTTGCACACGACGTGCACCGCCCCGAAGCGATCGAGCGCCGCCTTGGCGAGCAGGTCGACCGAGGAGTAGTCGGTGACATCGGTGACTACTCCGATTGCCTCGATCCCCTGATCTGTCAGGGCCCGGGTCGCGTCCTCCAACGGCTCGGCGAGAACGTCGGCCAACACCAACTTCATTCCTGCTTGACCGAACCGCCTGCCCATGGCGCGCCCGATCCCACCGGCACCGCCGGTGACGACGGCCACCTTGTCTCGAAGATCGTGCATTGTGGGCATCGTCACATGGTCGCGTATAGCACCGCAACGAGTCGCACTATGCGACCATTGCCATCGTGGCTCCGCGACCCTCCCCGCAGACCGAGCGGGTGGTGAACCTGTTCGAGCACCTCGCAGATGACGGGAGTCAAGGGATGACGTTGGCCGACGTGTCGCGCCGGCTCGACGTGCACAAGGCGAGCTGCCACTCGATGTTGTCGGAATTACTGCGGGCCGGTTGGCTGCTCCGCGACCCCCTGCGCAAGACCTACCACCTGGGCCCGGCGCTGGTGCGCCTCGGCCGAGAGGCGGCCGGCCACTATCCGGCCCTCGCGATCGCCCGCTCTGCGATGGTCGAACTGTCCGCCACCACCGGGGCACACTGTGTCGCCTTCGCGGTCGGCGATGACCACTCGACGGTCGTCGATCAAGTTCGAAGCCGTCTGGGCGGCGGCCACCCGATGCCGATCGGCACTCAGTTTCCCCACCGCCCGCCCTATGGCGCATCGATCGTCGCCTGGCGAGAAGAGGAAGTGCGCGAGGGTTGGCTGGCCGCGCTGCCCGGGGACGTGCGCGATCGATACCGCGAGGCCATCGCCGCCACCCGGCAGCGTGGCTACGCGGTCGGGCTTCATCTCCTGCCCGATCTACGCCTGCAGGAACTGGCGCTGATCGTCCGCAGTGCCGAAGTCCGGTCCACCCGGCTCAGCCAACTGGCGCAGGCCTTGACCGACGAATTGATCCGGCAAGAGGAATGGTTTCCGATCAGGGTTGACCCGGACCGCACCTACGAGGTCAGCCATATCGACTCGCCGATCCTCAGACCGGGAGGCATCGCGCTGATGATCAGCCTGGTGCCCAGCAACGGGCCGCTGAGCGGCGCCGAGGTCGGTCGGATGGGAGAACAACTCGCGTCGGTCACCCGGGGACTGAGCGCTGCCCTCACCGACGCATGACTTGTTGCGCGCGAACGAAACGGGCCAGGTCTTTCGACCTGGCCCGCGATGTTGTGGAGCTGCCGGGAATCGAACCCGGGTCCTACGGCGTTCCCTCAAGGCTTCTCCGTGCGCAGTTCGCTATGTCTCTACTCGGATCTCTCGGTCACGCGAACAAGCCGAGATGACGATCCCAGTCGCTGTTGATGTCCCGATGAGTCCCGCGACCGGACTCACCGGTGGATCCCTCTAGCTGATGCCAGACACCGGGTCGAGGGCTCTCCCGGGCTGACAGACTAGCTGTCGCTTAGGCAGCGAGAGCGTAGTCGCGCTGATTAGTATCGGCGCTTAATTGGTTGCAGCGACGCTTACGGTGGTCTCTTGCCTGCACCGGCACGCTTCCCTTGATTCGACGCGCGAAGTCGAAACCGTTCAGCCCCATGTCTAGTTGTCGAAACATCACACCTGCCGTTCGGCAGGACTCCCCATGATACGCCCTGATCAACACCGCACTCCAGCGCTTTAGTCCCGGGGCGCCGCATCGAGTGTGCGGTGGCGGCGGGGAAAACGGTCCAGACCCCGCCCTGGTCGCACAGTCGGCGCCGTGGCCGCGCGCTCAGATCACGTAGTTGAGGCGTTCGACGATACGCCGGCCGACGGCCTCGTCGCCGCCGTAGGTGATGGCGGCGTGGTCCAGCGGCGTGCGCCCGCCCGCCAACCGGGTGAACAGCAGGCCGTCGAGCCGGATCGTCGAGGTGGGCTGCTGGCCGCCGAAGTTGTCGACCACCTGTCCCCTACCCGTGACCGCCACGTTGATCGTGCGCTGCAGCGGGCCGGTCAACTCGATCGACACCCGCGCCCCCTCCGGCGCGCCGCCGAGCTTGCCGACCACGAATCCCATGCTGGCCGCGATCTCGTCGAGCGACAGCACGGCCGCGGGTCCGGTGAGTTCCTCGGCCGACGCCGGCAGGCCGACGGCGTCGCGGATGTCGTGTTCGTGCATCCAGCAGTCGAAGACCCGCACCCGCATGAACCGCCCGTAGCTGTCCGGGCCCGCCGGTGTCATGGTGACGGCGTTCCACTCCTCGTCGGGCAGAGCGCTCAATGCCGCACGGCGCTCGGCCGTGACGGCGCGGAACCTCTCGAGCAGTTCGTCACTGCCGATGTCCTGCAGCCTGCGCACCCACCGCTCGTTCAGCGCGCCGATGTCGTTGCGCACATGCTCGAGCGTCGACACGTCGACGTCGGCGTCGGGGGTGTCGACTCCCTGCAGCATCGACTCCACGCCGATCAGGTGCGCCACGACGTCGTGCACGGTCCAGCCCGGCAGCGCCGTGGACGCCCGCCACTGGGCGTGACCCAGACCGTCGCCGAGCGTGGCGATGTCGTCCCACACCGCGAACAGCCCGGCCAACACCGTCGGCTTGTCGAGAATCGTCACAACTCGCGCCATGTCACTCCCCCAATGCCGGACCGATTACCAGGTCCCACGACTCGCGCATCTCCGAGTCGAACAACCCCCACGTGTGCGCGCCTTCCGGCCGCTCGATGAATGTCACCGGCACACCCGCGGCCTGCGCGGCGTCGACGAACTGGCGGGAGCAGTCCAGCGTGATGCCCTCCACCAGCAGCCCACCCACCGGGTTCGGGAAGTCCGGCGGCAGATTGTCCACGGCGCCCACCCCGCCCGCCGAGGCGGCGACGTATACCGCGGTGCCCTTGAGCTTTTCGGCGTTCAGTGACGGGTCGTGCGCACGCCACTGCGGGCTGCCCTCCGGACCCCACATGTTCGCGGCATTTCCGCCCCCGCCGAGCACCGTCAACACCGTTTGGGTGTACTGCTTGCCCTGCGAGGTCGCCGGGCAGCCGCTGTAGGAACCGACAGCCTTGTACAGGCCGGGCGCCTGGATCGCCAGGTCGATCGCCGCACCGCCGCTCATCGACAGCCCGGCGATCGCGTTGAGGCCGTTGCTGCGCAGTTCCTCGTCCATCAGCGGGGGCAGTTCCTGGGTCAGATAGGTCTGCCACTTGTTGCGGCCCAGCGTGGGATCGTCGGCGATCCAGTCGGTGTAGAAGCTCGACCGACCGCCGACCGGTGAGACCACGTTGACGGTCTTGTCGCCGAAGAAGCCCGGGATATCGGTGAGCCCGAACCAACCCTTGTTGTCCTCGCCGCCGTCGGCGCCGTTGAGCAGGTAGAAGATCGGCGCCCTGGCATCGTCGGGCGCGCGGAACACGTCGTTCACGATGACCTTGTCCATCGCCGGCGAATACACCGAGATCTTCTGCCATCGATCGGTGACCTGCTCGACCCCGGTGATGTGCGCGCCACCGGGACTGGCCGCCGGCTGCGCCGTCACCGACGGCGCGAACGAGAACAGCAGGCCGACGACGGCCACTCCGATCTTGAGTTTGAGCACCCGCTGACTCTAGACAACTTGTCCGCGAGCGACCGCTAGGGCATGCCCTTGGCGCGGCGGCCCAGCTCACGGGTGATCTCCCGCTGGGCGTCGCGGCGAGCCAGGTCCTGGCGCTTGTCGCGAGCCTCCTTACCGCGGGCCAGCGCCAGCTCGACCTTGACCTTGCCGTCGGAGAAGTACATCGACAACGGGACCAGGGTCAGGTTGCCGTCGCGGATCTTGCCGACCAGCATGTCAATCTGCTTGCGGTGCAACAGAAGTTTGCGGTTGCGCCGCGGCGGGTGGTTGGTCCACGTGCCGTGGTGATACTCCGGGATGTGCAGGTTGCGCAGCCACACCTCGCCGTCGTCGACGGTGGCGAACGCGTCGGTGAGCGAGGCCTGACCGTCACGCAGACTCTTGACCTCGGTGCCGACCAACTGGATCCCGGCCTCGTAGGTGTCCAGGATCGAATAGTTGTGCCGCGCTTTACGGTTGGTCGCGATGACCTTGTTGTTCGGGGAGCGCGACGGGTCTGCCTTCTTCTTCGCCATGATCAGCGACGGATGTAAAGGCGCAGCGTCGCATACGCGGTGACGCCGGCCATCGCCACGCCGACGAAAAACAGGATCGGAGCGATGTAGAGGATGTCGGCGAAGTCGACGCGCGCGATCAGGTTCGCTTGATAGAACTGGTTGAGCGCCTTCTCCAGGAACAGCGCCCGCACGGCTATCAACCCGATCACCGCGATCACCACACCGATCAGCGCCGCGAGCGCGGCCTCCACCAGGAACGGCAACTGCGTATACCAGCGACTGGCGCCGACTAATCGCATGATGCCGATCTCGGTGCGCCGAGTGTAGGCGGCGACTTGAACCATGTTGGCGATCAACAACACCGCGCCGATCGCCTGCACCAACGCCACGGCGAACGCCGCGTTGGACAAACCGTCGAGCACCGCGAACAGCCGGTCGATCAAGTCTTTCTGGTTGAGCACGTTGAGCACACCGGGTTGGCCGACCATCGCCTCGTCGAAGTCCTTGTGCTGTTCGGGATCTTCGAGTTTGACGATGAACGACGCCGGAAACGCCTCGCGGCCCGCGACGTCCTTGTACTGCGGGAACTTCTTGACGGCGTCGTCGTAGGCCTCGTCGCGGTTGAGGAACCGCACCGAGCGCACGTCGTCGCGATCCTCGATCTTCGCGCGCAGCGCCTTGCACAGATCGGCGTCGCAGTCAGGGTCGTTGGCCGACACGTCATCGGTCAAGAAGACCTGGCTCTCCACCCGGTCCAGATAGATGTCGCGCGACTGGTCGGCCAACCGCAGCACCAGCAGGCCGCCACCGAACAGGCCGATCGAGATCGCGGTGGTGAGGATCATCGCGACCGTCATCGTCACATTGCGACGAAACCCGGTGAGGACCTCGTTGACGAGGAATCCGAAGCGCACTTAGCGGTCCATTCCGTACACGCCGCGCTGTTCGTCGCGCACCAGCCTGCCCAACTCCAATTCCACGACGCGCTGGCGCATCGAGTCGACGATGTGGTGGTCGTGGGTCGCCATCACCACCGTCGTCCCGGTGCGGTTGATGCGCTCGAGTAGGTCCATGATGTCCTTGCTGGTCTCGGGGTCCAGGTTTCCGGTGGGTTCGTCGGCCAGCAGCACCAGCGGCCGGTTGACGAACGCGCGCGCGATCGCGACGCGCTGCTGCTCGCCGCCGGACAGCTCGCCGGGCAGACGGTTGGCCTTACCGGACAGGCCGACCATCTCCAGCACGTCGGGCACCACCCTATTGACCACCTCGGGACGCTTGCCGATGACCTCCAGCGCGAACGAGACGTTCTCGAAGACGGTCTTCTGCTGCAGCAGCCGGAAGTCCTGGAAGACGCACCCGATGACCTGGCGCAGGCCCGGGATGTGACGGCCCGCCAACTTGTTGACGTGGAACTTGGAAACCCGGATGTCTCCGGCCGACGGTGACTCCTCGGCCAGCAGCAACCGCATGAACGTCGACTTGCCCGATCCGGACGGTCCGATCAGGAAGACGAACTCACCCTTGTCGATCTTGACCGAGACGTTGTCGAGTGCCGGGCGTGCCGAAGACTTGTACTGCTTGGAGACGCGGTCGAGGGTGATCATCACGGCACGCCAGTGTAGCGGGGGAATTCGGGCGCGGCCGACCAGCGACAACGCCCGCGTGGCTAGTTGGGCTCGGTGGTGGTCGGCGGCGGCCCGAACAGCGGAGTGGTGGGCGGCGACTCGGGTGCCGCGGTCTGGGGCTGCGGCGGTAGCGGGCCGGAACCGTCGGGGTCGACGACCGTGGTGGTGGGGGTGGATCCGGCCGGGCTCGTCGGGCTGGTCGGCGACGTGTCGGTGGGGCTGGTCGTCGGACTGGTGGTGGTCGGCGTGGCCTCGGACGGGCTGGTCGTGGTGTAGCTCGGTTCCTTCGGCCGGACGTTGGTCCGCGGCACCCAGGTGTAGTTCGGGTCGGGCACGAAACCGGGCGGAACCACCGCGGTCGGCGGCGCCTCCTCGGGCGTCGGCGCGGGGTGGAAGGTCTGGTTCACCCAGAACAGCGCGCCGAACGCGACGATGAGCACGATCGTCGAGATCCTCATCCGGCCCAGCCGCGCCGTCAACCAGGGCGGGGTCATTTCCGGTCCGCCTGCGGGCCCTGGGTGCCCTCCTCGGCGCCGCCGGCGGTGGCCGGGTGCACCAGCGCCTCCACCATCGGGGTGGGGGCATCGGACGGGGACACCAGGCCGGATCGGCGCAGGGCGGCGATGACGAGCAACCGGATGCGTCGCCCGACCTCGAACTGCTTGCCCGGCAGCGTGCGCGCCACCATCCGCAGGTTCAGGGTGTCCAGGCCGATGCTCTCGACGCCCATCAGTTGCGGCTTGTCGAGGATCAGCGCGCTCAGATCCGGATCTTCGCTGGCCTTCTCCGCGACATCGTGCAGGACCTCGTTGACGGCGTTGAGATCCGCCGACGTCGGCACCGGGATGTCGATGACCGCGCGCGCCCAGTCCTTGGACAGGTTCAATGAGCGGACGATGTTGCCGTTGGGGATCGTGTACATCTCCCCTTCGGGCGTCCGCAGCTTGGTGACCCGCAGCGTCACCTCTTCGACGGTGCCCAGCGACTCCTCCGGCGCCCCGACCATGCTGAGCTGCACCAGATCACCAAAGCCGTACTGGCGTTCGGTGATGATGAAGAACCCGGCCAGCAGGTCCTGCACCAGTTTCTGCGCGCCGAAGCCCAGTGCGGCACCGAGCACCGCGGCCGGCGCCACCAGCGATCCGATCGGAATCGCGAGGATGTCGGTGATCTGCACCGCCACCACGATGAACAGCAGCGCCACCGAAACCCACGAGATCACCGACGCGACGGCCTGGCGGTGCTTGGCGCTCTCCGAGCGCACCAACTGGTCGCTCTCCTGATATTCGGCGTCGATGCTCTTGACGATGCGCCGTGCCGACCAGCTGATGAACCGGGCCGCCAGCACCCCGCCGACCAGAAACATCGCGATCGGCACGCCGCGTTCGAGGATCCAGGTGCCGATGTTGCCCTGCCAGAAGCCCTGCCAGCGGTCGGACGCCGACTGCGCGATCAGGTAGCTATTCGTCATCGCGCCGGTTGCGCCAGCGGATTCCGGCTTCGAGGAACCCATCGATGTCGCCGTCGAGCACCGCGGCCGGGTTACCGACCTCGTATTCGGTGCGAAGGTCCTTGACCATCTGGTACGGGTGCAACACGTAGGACCGCATCTGGTTGCCCCATGAGCTGCCGCCGTCACCCTTCAGCGCGTCCAGCTCGGCACGTTCCTCTAACCGCTTGCGTTCCAACAACTTCGCCTGCAACACCCGCATCGCCGCCACCTTGTTCTGCAACTGCGACTTCTCGTTCTGGCAGGTGACGACGATCCCGGTCGGGACGTGGGTGAGCCGGACGGCGGAGTCGGTGGTGTTGACCGACTGCCCGCCGGGGCCGCTGGAGCGGTAGACGTCCACCCGCACGTCGCTCTCCGGGATCTCGATGTGGTCGGTGGTCTGCACCACCGGCAGCACCTCCACCTCCGCGAACGAGGTCTGGCGGCGACTCTGGTTGTCGAACGGGCTGATTCGCACCAACCGGTGGGTGCCCTGCTCCACCGACAAGGTGCCGTAGGCGAACGGCGCGTGCACCGCGAACGTCGCGCTCTTGATGCCGGCCTCCTCGGCGTAGGAGATGTCGAACACCTCGACGGGGTAGCCGTGCTGTTCGGCCCAGCGGATGTACATCCGCATCAGCATCTCGGCCCAGTCCGCGGCGTCCACGCCGCCGGCGCCCGAGCGGATGGTGACCAGCGCCTCGCGTTCGTCGTACTCACCCGACAGCAGCGTGCGCACTTCCATCGCCTCGATGTCCTCGCGCAGCTTGGCGCGCTCGGCGTCGGCCTCGGCGAGTTCGTCCTCGGACCCGTCCTCCGCCGCCAACTCGTAGAGCACGGGCAGGTCGTCGAGGCGCTGCCGAAGGCCCTCCACCCGGCGCAGATCGTTCTGCGCGTGGGACAGCTCGCTGGTGACTTTCTGGGCGCGGGCCTGGTCGTCCCACAGCTTCGGGTCCGACGCCTCGTGCTCGAGCTTCTCGATCCGGCTGCGCAGCCCCTCGACGTCGAGCACCCGCTCCACCGTCGTCAGGGTGGAATCGAGGGCGGCGAGGTCGGCTTGACGGTCGGGATCCACGGAGGTTCAGCCTACCGGCGACGCCGTTCGGCCGGTCTTGCGGCAGCGAACCGGCGTGCGCGTTTAGCATCGGGGTTGGTAACCGGCCCGGCCGCGACGCGACAGCCCCCTGCGCGTGGTCGGCAAAGCGACAGAAAGCTGTGTATGCGTCCTTACCACGTGGCGGTCGTCGGCTCGGGACCCTCGGGTTACTTCGCCGCGGCGTCGCTGCTGAAGTTCGCCGATGCCCGAGAATCCGACGAGCACGCCGACATCCGCGTCGACATGCTCGAAATGCTGCCCACCCCTTGGGGGTTGGTGCGCTCCGGGGTGGCACCCGACCACCCGAAGATCAAGTCGATCAGCGCCCAGTTCGAGAAGACGGCCCTCGATCCGCGGTTCCGGTTCTTCGGCAACGTGACCGTCGGTGAGCACGTGCATCCCGCCGAACTGGCCGAACGCTACGACGCGGTGATCTATGCCGTCGGCGCGCAGTCCGACCGCGCGCTGGGCATCCCGGGTGAGGATCTTCCCGGCAGCGTGCCCGCCGTCGACTTCGTCGGCTGGTACAACGCCCACCCGCACTTCGAGGAGGTGACGCCGGACCTGTCGACCGGGCGGGCGGTGGTCATCGGCAACGGCAACGTGGCGCTGGACGTGGCGCGCATCCTGGTCACCGACACCGACGCGCTGGCCGCCACCGACATCGCCGACCACGCGCTGAAGTCCCTGCACGACCGCGGTGTGGAAGAGGTGCTGATCGTGGGTCGCCGCGGTCCGCTGCAGGCCCCGTTCACCACGCTGGAGCTGCGTGAGCTCGGCCATCTTGAGGGTCTCGCGGACGTCGACGTGATCGTCGACCCCGCCGACCTCGCCGACATCTCCGACGAGGACCTGGAGGCGGCGGGTAAGACGGTCCGCAACAACATCAAGGTGCTGCGCGGCTACGCCGAAACCGCACCCAAGGGCGCGGCCCGGCGGATCGTGTTCCGGTTTCGCACCTCGCCGGTGGAGATCAAGGGCGAGGGCAGGGTCGAATCGATCGTGCTGGGCCGCAACGAACTGGTCGACGACAACGGCCGCGTGGTCGCCAAGGACACCGGCGAGCGCGAGGAGGTGCCCGCCCAGTTGGTGGTGCGGGCGGTCGGCTACCGCGGTGTGCCCACTCCCGGGTTGCCGTTCGACGAGCGCAGCGGCACCATCCCACACACCCGCGGCCGCGTGGAGGGCAGCCGCAACGAGTACGTCGTCGGCTGGATCAAGCGCGGACCCACCGGCGTGATCGGCAGCAACAAGAGCGACTCGCAGGAGACCGTCGACACGCTGATCTCCGATCTGCGCGGCGCCGACCTGGCCGACATCGGACCCGACCACGCCGACGACGTGATGCGGTGGCTGCTGGAACGGCAGCCGAAACTGGTCACCAACGAGCACTGGAAAGTGATCGACGAGTACGAACGCACGGCCGGGAAGGGCCAGCGGCCACGGGTGAAGCTGACCAGCGTCGCCGAACTGCTGCGCATCGGCCACGGCTGAGCCGGGCTGAGGTGTGCGCGGGCTCAGGTGTAGGGCGGGGGTTCGCCCGACGTCGGCGGGGCCGGCGGCGCGGCGGCGGCGAACGCCCAGTTGTCGGGGTTCTTCGGCGAGTACGTCACCTCGAACAGCTGTCCCATCGTGGGCCAGTTCGCGGCGTCGAGCGCGAGCCGCTCGTAGATCACGTGCTCGTTGACCGTGGGACCGTTGATGACGCCGGTGATCGTCACGAACTGCTCGCCGGCCTCGGCCGGGCGCGGGCTGACCCCGGTGACCAGCAGCGTGCCGTGCACCCAGTCGCTGCCGACACCACGCCGTCGCCTGATCCACGGCGCCAGCAGGATGGCGAGCGCGCCCAGCAGCACCAGGACCATCACGATTTCCAGCATCCCGACATGGTAGGACGACAAGCGTGAACACGGTCCGTGACGACGTCTCGAACAACGTGGCAGACGATGTGGAGCTGGCTCTGCTGCTGGCCGACCAGGCCGATGCCCTGACGACGGACCGGTTCGGCGCACTGGATCTTCGCGTCGACACCAAACCGGACCTCACCCCCGTCACCGACGCCGACCAGTCGGTCGAACGGGTGTTGCGCGCGACACTGGCAGAGCAGCGCCCGGCTGACCTGGTGCTCGGTGAAGAGTATGGCGGCACAGCGACTTTCGCGGGCCGGCAATGGGTGATCGATCCGATCGACGGGACGAAGAACTTCGTGCGCGGGGTGCCGGTGTGGGCGACGCTGATCGCGTTGTTGCGCGACGGAGTCCCGGTGGTGGGAGTGGTCAGTGCGCCGGCATTACAGCGGCGCTGGTGGGCCGGCGAGGGCCAGGGCGCGTTCGCGACGGCGGCCGGCGGTGACCCGCGGCGGCTGTCGGTGTCCTCGGTGGCCGACGTGGCCGCGGCGAGCCTGTCGTTCTCCAGCCTGTCGGGTTGGGCGCAGTTGGGCCTGCGGGAGAACTTCATCGAGTTGACCGACACGGTCTGGCGGGTGCGGGGCTTCGGCGACTTCTTCTCTTATTGCCTGGTCGCCGAGGGCGCGGTGGACATCGCCGCCGAACCCGAGGTGTCGCTGTGGGACCT
The DNA here is from genome assembly GCF_053483675.1 of Mycolicibacterium sp. XJ1819. NCBI lineage: Bacteria > Bacillati > Actinomycetota > Actinomycetes > Mycobacteriales > Mycobacteriaceae > Mycobacterium > Mycolicibacterium sp. XJ1819. The sequence goes on from NZ_JBEFST010000005.1 coordinate 96,746, forward strand.
GGCCCCGCTCGACATCCTGGTGCGTGAGGCCGGCGGGCTGTTCAGCAGCCTCGACGGCGAGGCCGGACCGCACGGGGGCAGCGCGGTGGCCACCAACGGATGGCTGCACGACACGGTGCTGACCAGCCTGTATCCCCCACCCTGACGCCCCTTCGATATCGAGGGGTATCGAGCCCGACGATCCCGGGTAGGTGGGTGTCGAGCTGGGGGTGTCATCAATTGATGACGGTGTTCGGCCGGATGGTGTGGGGTGGGGCGCTGTGAAGTGCGCTACAACTTACTCTAAGGTCAGTTTCAGTACCTTACTCTAGAGTCAGTTCCGGAGGCGGAACGACAATCCACAAAGCGAGGCAGTCGAGATGACCAACACCCTGCCGTCGAAAAGCCGGGCGGACAAGGAGAGTGCCGTCGGACTTCGCAAGCACAAGCGCACCGCGACCGATCTGGGGCTGGCCCTGGTCACCCCGCTTGTCGGTCAGGAGTTCCTCGATCGGTACAAGCTGCGCGACCCGCTCAACCGCGGCCTCAAGTACGGCGTCAAGCAGGTGTTCTCCGCCGCCGGTGCGGCCAGCCGCCAGTTCAAGCGGGTGTCCGGCGCACAGAGCGGGCCCACCAGGCTTAAGAGGAGCGGTTCGGACTACTTCGACCTCACCCCCGACGGCGAACAGCAGATGATCGTCGACACCGTGACCGAGTTCGCCGATCAGGTGATGCGCCCGGTCGCCAGGGAAGCCGACGACGCCGCCACCTACCCCGACGACCTCGTCGGCAAGGCCACCGAGCTGGGTATCACCGCGATCAACGTCCCAGAGGACTTCGAGGGGATCGCCGCCCACCGCGCGGCGGTCACCAACGTGTTGGTGGCCGAGGCGCTGGCCTACGGCGACATGGGTCTGGCGCTGCCCATCCTCGCGCCCGCCGGTGTCGCGTCGGCCCTCACCCACTGGGGCAGCGCCGACCAGCAGGCGACGTACCTGGGCGAGTTCGCGGGCGAGAACGTTCCGCAGGCGTGCTTGGCGATCGCCGAACCGCGCCCGCTGTTCGACCCGACCGCACTGAAGACGACGGCCGTGCGCACCCCCAGCGGCTACCGCCTCGACGGCGTCAAGTCGCTGGTACCGGCCGCCACGAGCGCCGAATTGTTCGTCGTGGCAGCACAACTGAACGGCAAGCCGGCGCTGTTCATCGTGGAGTCCTCGTCACGCGGGGTGACCGTGACACCGGACCCCAGCATGGGCATCCGCGCGGCCGCGCTCGGCCAGGTCGCGTTCGACAACGTGACGGTGCCGCTGTCGGCGCGGCTGGGCGAAGACGGCGCCAGCGACCAGGACTATTCCGAGGCGATCGCGCTGTCGCGGCTGGGCTGGGCGGCGCTGGCCGTCGGCACCGCACACGCGGTGCTCGACTACGTGGTGCCATACGTCAAGGAACGACACGCTTTTGGTGAGCCCATCGCCCACCGGCAGGCGGTGGCGTTCATGTGCGCGAACATGGCCATCGAGTTCGACGGGCTGCGGCTGATCACTTGGCGCGGCGCGTCGCGGGCCGATCAGGGCCTGCCGTTCGCCAGGGAGGCGGCGCTGGCCAAGCGGTTGGGCACCGACAAGGGCATGCAGATCGGTCTGGACGGCGTGCAGCTGCTCGGCGGCCACGGCTACACCAAGGAGCACCCGGTGGAGCGGTGGTACCGCGACCTGCGCGCGATCGGCGTCGCCGAGGGCGTCGTCGTTATCTGAGCCGTCACGTTTAGCGAACGAAAGTCGAACCATGGCAATCAATCTGGAACTTCCCCGCAAGCTCGAAGCGGTGATCGAAAAGGCTCATCAGGGCGCCGCCGAGATGCTGCGTCCCATCTCCCGAAAGTGGGATCTGCGGGAACACGAGTACCCGGTCGAACTCGACACACTGGCCACGCTGTTCGAGGGCATCTCGGAGGCCAAGACCATCGCGTTCGCGGGCGCCGAGGCGTTCCGTGAGGGCGACGAGGGCAAGGAAGCCAACCACAACGGCGCCAACATGTCGGCGGTGCTCAACGTGATGGAAATCAGTTGGGGCGACGTCGCGTTGATGCTCTCGGTGCCACGCCAGGGCCTGGGCAACGCCGCGATCAGCAGCGTGGCCACACCCGAACAGCTCGAGCGGCTGGGCAAGGACGTCTGGGCCGCGATGGCGATCACCGAACCGGACTTCGGCTCGGACTCCGCCGCGGTGTCGACGACGGCCACCCTCGACGGCGACGAGTACGTCATCAACGGCGAGAAGATCTTCGTCACCGCGGGATCGCGAGCCACCCACATCGTCGTGTGGGCCACGCTGGACAAGTCGAAGGGGCGCGCCGCGATCAAGTCGTTCATCGTGCCGCGCGAACACCCCGGTGTCACCGTCGAACGCCTCGAGGACAAGCTGGGCATCAAGGCCTCCGACACCGCAGTGATCCGCTTCGACAACGTGCGGATCCCCAAGGAAAACCTGCTCGGCAGCCCCGAGATCGAGGTGGAGAAGGGTTTCGCCGGGGTCATGGAGACCTTCGACAACACCCGCCCGGTCGTCGCCGCGATGGCGGTCGGGATCGCCCGCGCCGCGCTCGAGGAGCTGCGCAAGATCCTCACCGAGGCCGGTGTGGAGATCTCCTACGACAAGCCGTCACACGCGCAGAGCGCGCCCGCCGCGGAGTTCCTCCGGATGGAATCCGATTGGGAGGCCGCCTATCTGCTGATGGTGCGGTCCGCCTGGCAGGCCGACAACAACATCCCGAACTCCAAGGAAGCGTCGATGGGCAAGGCGAAGGCCGGCCGCGTCGCCAGTGACATCACGCTCAAGGCCGTGGAATTGGCAGGCACCGTGGGCTATTCCGAGCAGTCGCTGCTGGAGAAGTGGGCCCGCGACTCCAAGATTCTCGACATCTTCGAGGGCACTCAACAGATCCAGCAGCTCGTGGTGGCCCGCCGTCTGCTGGGCCTGTCGTCCTCGGAACTGAAGTAACCCCTTCTCTGCGCGAGCAGACGCAAATGGCGCGCGACACGCCGCTTTTCGCCGTACTTTGCGTCTGCTCGCGCAGGAGAACGCAGGGCTCAGCCCAGGTAAGAGATCATGTCGGGCTTCATCGCCTGCAGCTCTGCGCCCCAGTACTCCCAGCTGTGAGTGCCGTAGGGCGGGAAGTTGAACACGGCGTTGTGACCACCCGCAGCGATGTAGTTGTCGCGGAACGTGATGTTGGTGCGGATCGTCAGCCCCTCGAGGAACTCGGCGGGCAGGTTGGCGCCGCCCAACTCGTTGGGCGTGCCGTTGCCGCAGTACACCCACAGGCGGGTGTTGTTGGCCACCAGCTGCGGGATCTGCACCATCGGGTCGTTGCGCTTCCATGCCGGATCGGTCTCGGCGGGACCCCACATCGGCCCGGTCTCGTAACCGCCCGCGTCGCCCATCGCCATGTTGATCAGGCCCGGCCACATGCCCTCGGACGGGTTGAGGAACGCCGACAGTGAGCCCGCGTAGACGAACATGTCCGGGTGGTAGACGGCCAAGATCATCGCCGAGTTACCGGACATCGACAGGCCCACGGCGGCGTTGCCGGTGCTCGACACGCCCCGGTTGGCCTCGAGCCACTGCGGCAGCTCGGCGGTCAGGAACGTCTCCCACTTGTAGGTGCTGCAGCCGTCGTTACCGCACGCGGGCTCATACCAGTCGGTGTAGAAGCTGGACTGGCCGCCCACCGGCATGACGACCGACAGCGGCGTGTCGTAGAACCACTCGAAGGCCTGGGTCTCCAGATCCCAGCCGTTGTAGTCCTCGCGGGCACGCAGGCCGTCGAGCAGGTAGACCGCATGCGATCCGGTGCCCTTCTGGAACTGCACCTTGATGTCGCGGCCCATCGACGGCGACGGCACCATCAGGTACTCCACCGGCAGGCCGGGCCGGGAGAAGGCCCCGGCGGTGGCCGTCTGTCCGGAGAGCGCCACCAGTCCAGGCAGCAGGGCCGCTACTGCGGCGACCACCGTCAACCGGCGTGCCCAGGGGCCACGAATCTTGTCAAAGAGCCTCATACTGCAAATCCATCCATCTTCCGGTGTCCGCGTTTCTCCCCGACGATCAAGCGACCGCCATCGGCAGCGCAGCGATGTCTTCACTGCGCTGTCGCGCCCGCTCGACTGAGCCCGGGGCCGTCGAGCGGACCGAGAAAATTTCAGTTGTCGCGTGAGCAGTAAAACATGTGTCCAGCGCAGGACAAACCCCGACGGGCGCGGATATCCGCATTCGAGTCCCAATTGAAAACTAACGACTACGTCAGAGTGTGTGGTATCGCGGGCCGTAGGCTGCCGACCATGGCAGCGGACTCCGCACCGGCCCGCGCCACCCGACTGTCGGCGGACGACTGGATCGAGGTGGGCTACGCGATCCTCGCCGAAGAGGGCATCAAGGCCCTCAAACTCGACCGGCTGTGCGGGCGTCTCGGGGTCACCAAGGGCAGCTTCTACTGGCATTTCAGTGACATCGGCAGTTATCGGGCGGCACTGGTGGCCGCCTGGGCCGAATCGCACGACGAGTCGCGGCGCCAGGTCGCCGACGTCGCCGCCGCCGACCTACCGCCCCGGGAACGGCTGCTGAAGATGATGTCGGCGCTGGTCAGCCCGCGGCAGTGGACCCTGGAGCGGGCGATGCGGGAGTGGGCCCGCACCGACCGCGGGGTCGCGGCCAGTGTGCGGGCCGCCGACCAGAAGGTGCTGGCCGCGGTGCGCCAGGCGTTCGTGGATTACGGCTTCACGCCCGAGGACGCCGAACTGCGCGCGAACGCCACTTTCGCCGCCGGCATCGGGTTTCTGCACCTGGCCGGATCCAGGCCCGACCCGAAGGCCACCGCGCAGCGGCAACGCTTCCTCGACCTCATGTTGCGACGCTGAGTCGGCCCGCGTTTCCATACTAAAAAGTTTGGTAGCTTCGGCACATGACCGCGGTTTCGGCCAGCACGGCAATCGATGCCGAGTTCGTCGCCCGATTGGCCGGGCGTGCCCACGAGGCCGAACGGATGCGTCGGCTGCCACCGGAGACCGTCGCCGACCTGGTCGCCTCGGGATTCACCGAACTTCTCGTGCCCGCCCGCTTCGGCGGCCGGCAGGCCCCGTTCGCGGCGATTCTCGACCCTGTCCGGCGGATGGCGCACGGATGTGCCTCCAGCGCGTGGACCCTGGGCTTCTACGCCCTGCACAACTGGATGCTGGCGCTGTTCGACGAGCGGGCCCAGGAGGAGGCGTTCGCGTCGCGTCCCTTTCTGGCTCCGGCTCCCCTGGCGCCGACGGGTCGAGGGGTACCCGTCGACACCGGGGTCCGGCTGACGGGCCGGTGGTCGTGGGCCACCGGCGTGATGGACGGCAACTGGATCATCGTCGGCGCCCTGTGTGGGCCCGACGACGATCCGGCAGCCATCTACCCGGCGCTCGCGCTGCTGCCGATCTCCGACGTCACCATCGAGGACGTCTGGCACACCGACGGCATGTGCGCGACGGGGTCCAACGACGTCGTCATCAACGACGCATACGTCCCCGCCCACCGACTGGTGCGCGTCGTCGACATCTACACCGGGACCGCCCCGGGCGCCGGCCTGCACGACTCGGACACCTACCGGTGGCCGATGGTGCCCGCACTGGCGCTGCTGGCTGCCATGCCCGCGCTGGGCAGCGCCGAACGGGTGGCCGAGATCTACGCCGACCGGCTGGGCACCCGGGTGCTGGCCTACGAGGGACGCATGCAGAAGGACAAACCGATCGCGCAGGCCGGGCTGGCCGAGGCGCAGGTGCGGCTGCGCGCGCTGCGCGGGCTGCTCAGCGCGACCGTTGCCGACATCGAGACGGCGGTCGCGTCGGGAGAACCGGTGCCGCGACCGCTGCGGGCCGACGCGCGGTTGGCGGCGGCGCACATCGTGCGCGAGTCACGCGCGGTGATCGGGGATCTGCTCGAGGCGTCCGGGGCCAGCGCGCATTTCCTCGACAACCCGCTGCAGCGCATCAAACGCGATGTCGACGTGCTGGCCGGACACGTGGTGTTCGACTACGACACCTGTCGCGAACTCGCCGGGGCGCTCACACTGGGTATGAAGGTCCCCTACACCGCCATGGTGTGACCGTTTCGTCCCGACAGAGGAGTCTTTGATGGCCGACGACCTGCGCGACCGCATCACCACCGCGTTCCAGAAGCACGTCGCCAATCCGGTGATGCGGCTGTTGCCGTTTCAGACCCTGCTGGAGACCATCGGACGCAAGTCGGGTCAGCCCCGGCGCACACCGCTGGACGGTCGCCGGGAGGGCAATCAGTTCTGGTTCGTCTCCGAATTCGGCGACCGATCGCAGTACGTCAAGAACATCGCGGCCAATCCGAGGGTGCGGGTCCGGCTCAAGGGCAAGTGGCACAGCGGCACCGCCCACCCGGTGCCCGACGACGACCCGCGCGAGCGACTGCGCTCGCTACCGCGCTTCAACAGCATGGGCGTGCGGACGTTCGGCAGCAATCTGCTGACCATCCGCGTCGACCTGGACGATTGACTTTCGCTCGCACACCGAAGTAAAACTAAAGTCAGTTTTACTTCAGCTTGCGCGGCCGGCGAGGAGGCCCCATGGAATCATTTGTTCACCTGCGCAAAGGCCGCACACCGCGACGGTTGCACGCCGACCTCGACGGTCTGAAGGACGACGAATTGGGCCGCGGCGGGTTCACCGGCCGCACGGCCAGCCTCTACCGCCGCAACGACCCGACGGCGTACCGCTCGGTCGGCCCGTTGCGTCCCCTCGACGTGTTGTCCAGCGAGCTCAAACCCGGCGATGCCGGCGATGCGGCGGGCACGCCGATGCTGCTGTTCAGCAACCCGGACTGCCGCGTGCATCTGAGCCGCCGCAGTGAGGCGATGCCCTTCTACGTGCGCTACGTCGACGGCGACCTGCTCTGCTTCGTGCACGCGGGCGCCGGACGACTCGAGACCGAGTTCGGCCCGCTCTCCTACCGTGAGGGCGACTGGATCTATCTGCCCAAGGCAGGTACGTGGCGCCAGATTCCCGAATCGGAGACCACGCTGTTGATGGTCGAGGCCACCGACGAGTTCCGGGTGCCGCCGCCGGGCCCGCTGGGCAGACACTTCCCGTTCGATCCGTCGCAGACGACGGTGCCCGAACCGGCGGCCATCGACGACGGCGAGGGCCCGCTCCGCGACGGTGAGTACGAGGTTCGGCTCATGCACCACGATGGGCCGACAATGCTGTACTACCAACACCATCCGCTCGACGTCGAGGGTTGGCAGGGCGACAACTTCGCGTTCACGTTCAACATCGCCGACTACAACGTCGTCACCTCCAACAGCGTGCACCTACCTCCGACCGTGCACCTGTTCATGCAGGCCACCGGCGTCTATGTGATGAACTTTCTGCCCAAACCCGCCGAGGGCGTGCCGGGCACCGAGCGCACACCGTGGTATCACCGCAACGTCGACTACGACGAGATCGCCTTCTTCCACGGTGGATCGCTCTACGGGATTCCGATGCCGCCGGGGCTGATCTCGCATGCGCCGCAGGGGGTTCACCACGGGGCGCCGGAGAAGGCGCGGGAACGGGCGCGGCGCAAGTTCGACGACTACGACAGCGTGGACTGGAAGGTGATCGCCATCGACACCCGGCGGCGGCTGGTGCCGTCGGCGGAGGTCATCGCGAACGACCTGGGGCAGCACTCATGACAACGACTGTGCGGCACGAGTACGACCGTATCCCCTATCTTGTTGCTTTCCAGAACAATTCGGGTGTACGCGACGTGTACGGCGGGGTGGCCGAACTGGTGGTGCTGGAAAGCCACTTGTTGCGGCCCAAGGACAAGCCCTCGGATACCGTGCTGGTCTTCATGCACCCCATCGGTGGCGGCGCCTATCTGCCGATGATGAACGGCCTGGCGCGGGCCGGCCACCATGTCATCTACTGCAACAGCCGATTTCGGGGCACCGATTCGGCGCTGTTGATGGAGAAGGTCGTCGAGGACCTGGGCGAGTGCATCAAGGACGCCAAGAACCGGCTGGGCTACTCAAAGGTGGTGCTGGCCGGCTGGAGCGGCGGCGGTTCGCTGTCGGTGTTCTACCAGCAGCAGGCCCAGCACCCGACGGTGACGGCCAGCCCGTCCGGTGACGGCCCCGACCTGACCAAGCTGGGGCTGATCCCCGCCGACGGCGTCATGTTGCTGGCCGCCCACGTCAGTCGGCACGGCACATTGACCGAGTGGCTGGACGCGTCCATCCTCGACGAGTCCGACCCCACCCAGCGGGACCCGGAGCTGGACCTGTACAACCCCGACAACCCCAACCAGCCGCCGTACACCCAGGAGTTCCTGGACCGCTACCGACAGGCCCAGATCGACCGGAACCGACGAATCACGAAGTGGGTCAAGGACAAACTGGCCGAACTCAAGGCCGCCGGTCGACCCGAAGACGAGTTCGCCTTCGTCGTGCACGGCACCATGGCCGACCCGCGGTGGCTGGATCCCACCGTCGATCCCAACGAACGCGCCCCGAAGACCTGCTATCTGGGCGATCCTGCGGTGGTGAACAACGGACCGGTCGGCCTGGCCCGGTTCTGCACGCTGCGAAGCTGGTTGTCGCAGTGGAGTTATGACGACGCCAACGGTGACGCGGTCAAGGCCGGACCCGACATCGCGGTGCCCACCCTGGTGATCGGCAACCTTGCCGACGACGCCTGCACCCCCAGCCACACCCGCAGGCTCTTCGAGGCGATCGGCCATCCGGACAAGGAGTTGCACGAGATCGCCGGCGCCAACCACTACTACAGCGGGCCCGACCAGCGCGACAAGCTGCGCGAGGCCGTCGGAATCGTCACCGACTGGCTCACCCGGCACGGGTTCGCATCTCAGGACGGGGCGCAATGAGTGTGGCAGGACCGCTGGACGGCATCCGCGTGATCGAGGTCGGCACGCTGATCTCCGGCCCCTTCGCAGGCCGCCTGCTCGGCGACATGGGTGCCGAGGTCATCAAGGTCGAACCGCCGGGCGCGCCGGACCCGCTGCGCACCTGGGGGCAGGCCGAACTCGACGGCCACCACTTCTTCTGGACCGTGCACGCACGCAACAAGAAGGCGGTCACCCTCGATCTGCGACAGTCGGCGGGCCGCGAGTTGTTCCTCGACCTCGTCGAGCGGTCCGACATCATCGTCGAGAACTTCCGGCCCGGCACGCTGGAGAAGTGGAACCTCGGCTATGACGTGCTGCGCGAACGCAACCGGGGCATCATCCTGGTACGCGTCTCGGGCTACGGGCAGACCGGCCCGGAGGCCCACAAGGCCGGTTACGCCTCGGTGGCCGAGGCCGCCAGCGGGCTGCGGCACATGAACGGTTTTCCGGGCGGGCCGCCGCCGCGGCTGGCGCTGTCGCTCGGCGACAGTCTGGCCGGGATGTTCGCCGCACAGGGCGCCTTGGCCGCGCTGTACCGGCGCACGGTCACCGGAGAGGGCCAAGTTGTCGACGCGGCGCTGACCGAATCATGCTTGGCCATCCAGGAATCCACCATCCCCGACTACGACGTCGGCGGGGTGGTCCGCGGGCCGTCTGGCACCCGGCTCGAACGCATCGCGCCGTCGAACATCTACCGCAGCGCCGACGGCAGCTGGGTGGTGATCGCGGCCAATCAGGACACGGTGTTCCGCAGGCTGTGCGAGGCGATGGGACGTCCGGAACTCAGCTCCGACGACCGGTTCGCCAACCACGTCGCACGAGGGCACAACCAGGACGAGCTCGACAAGATCATCGGCGACTGGGCCGCCGACAGGCAACCCGACGACATCATCGAAACCCTTTCCGCGGCCGGGGTGATCGCCGGACCCATCAACACCGTCGCCGAAGTGGTGGCCGACCCGCAGTTGCGGGCGCGCGGAATGCTCGTCGAGCATTGGGACGAACGCATCGAACGTCCGGTGCTGGGACCGGGGGTGGTGCCGGTGCTCTCCGAGACGCCCGGCACCGTGCGCAGTGCCGGCCCCGCGCGTCCGGGACAACACAACGAGGAGATCTACCGCGGTCTGCTCGGCAAGAGTGACGACGAGTTGGCCGCGCTGCGTTCGGAGGGCGTGCTATGACCACGGTGACTCATGTCGACATTCGTGATGTGTCGCTGCGCGACGGGTTGCAGATCGAAGACCCGATCCCGTTGTCGGCCAAGCTCGAACTGCTTGCCGCCGTCGCGGCCACCGGCGTGCGCGAGATGGAGGCGACGGCGTTCGTCTCGCCCTCGAAGGTGCCCGCGCTGGCCGACGCGGCCGAACTCGCCGCCGAACTGCACAACTTCCCCGACATCGAGTTCTCGGCGCTGGTGGCCAGCCCCAACGGCGCCAAACGCGCGATCGCGGCGGGGCTGCGCTCGATCGAGTACGTGGTGTCGGCTGCCGACGGGCACAGCCGCGCCAACGTCGGCCGCTCGACGGCGGAGGCCACGGCGCTGATCGGTGAGATCGTCGCGATCGCCCGCGACAGCGAGGTGTCCGTCGAGGTGATCGTGGCCACCGCGTGGGACTGCCCGTTCGACGGGCCGACGCCGCCGCAGCGGGTGATGGACGTCGTCGCCGCGGCATGCGACGGCGGGGCGGACCGGATCGCCATCGCCGACACCATCGGCACCACCACGCCGCGGCGGGTCAGCGACCTGGTCGAGACGATCCGCCCGCTGGTGGGCGGTCTGCCGCTCGGCGCGCACTTCCACAACACCCGCGGCGCCGGACTGGCCAGTGCCTACGCCGCCGTCAGTGCCGGTGTCAGCCGGCTCGACGCGTCGGTCGGCGGGCTCGGGGGTTGCCCGTTCGCGCCCGGCGCCAGCGGCAACATCGCCACCGAGGACCTGGTCTACCTGTTGCGCGACAGCGGTATCTCCGTCGACGTCGATCTGGCGGCGGCGATCGCGGCGGCGCGGGTGGCCCAGGACGCCGTGGGACACGATCTTCCGAGCTCGCTGTTGCGTGCCGGCGACCGGATCCTTGACCGATAACGTGCCCAGCGCATCGTCGGGGACGCTCAGCGCCAAGGGCCGCCAAACCCGGCAGGCCATCGAGCAGGCGGCCCGCAAGCTGTTCGCCGAGCGCGGCTTTCACGGCACCACACTGGCTGACATCACCTCGGCGGCGGGCAAGTCGCCCGCGGTGTTCTACCGCTACTTCGCCGACAAGGAAGACCTGCTCGCCGCGCTGGCTCAGTCGTTTCTGCACGAGGTCGTCGCGCCGTCGTGGGCGGGCCTGGACCTGCCGGACTCCCCCGACGACGACCTGTTCTTTCGCGCGGTGGTCACCGGCTACTGGAACATGTTCAAGCAGAACATCGGCATCATGATCGCGGTCGCCCAGCTTGCCACGACTCAGCCCCGGTTCGCTGTGGTCCAGAACGACTTTCGGCGGTTCGGCATCGACATCGTCACCGCCTCGGTGCGTCGCGCCCAGGAGCAGGGCTACGGCGCCGACCTGCATCCCCGACACATCGCGGCGGCCATCGCGCTGCTGTTCGAGAACTTCACCACCGTGTTCGTCGCCAACTCGGGGCTCGGCATCGAGATCAGCGACGAGGACGCCATCGCCACCCTGTCGACGATCTGGAAGAGGACGCTGTACGGAAGCTGACGCCCACGCCACCCGCTTGAAAGGAAAGTCATGGATTTCACCCTTCCCGACCATCTTCCGGGGCTGCTCGCCGAGATGGACGCGTTCATCGAAGCCGAGATCAAGCCGCTGGAACGCGAACACATCCAATACTTCGACCACAGGCGTGAGCACGCCCGCACCGACTGGGACAACGGCGGCATCCCGCGACGGGAATGGGAGGACCTGCTCGCCGAGATGCGCAGACGCGCAGATGCGGCGGGCTGGCTGCGCTACGGGCTACCGTCGCGCTTCGGTGGTCGCGACGGCAGCAACATCGACATGGCGGTCATCCGGGAACATCTGGCGCACAAGGGACTCGGACTGCACAACGATCTGCAGGACGAATCGTCGATCGTCGGCAACTTCCCGCAGGTCATCATGATGGACCGGTTCGGCACCGAGGCGCAGAAGCAGGAATGGACCGAGGCGCTGATCACCGGCGAGCGGTCGATGGCGTTCGGGTTGACCGAACCCAATCACGGATCCGATGCCACGTGGCTGGAGACCACCGCGGTGCGCGACAGCTCAGGCAAGGGCGACTGGATCATCAACGGCGCCAAGCGGTTCAACACCGGTGTTCACCGCGCCACCCACGATCTGATCTTCGCGCGCACCTCCGGGGAGCCGGGCCAGGCCCGCGGCATCACCGCGTTCCTGGTGCCGACCGACGCCCCGGGTTTCACGGTGCCGTACTACTGGTGGACGTTCAACATGCCGACCGACCACGGCGAGGTCGAGTTGAAGGACGTCCGGGTCCCCGCCGACGCCGTACTCGGCGAGGTGGACCGCGGTCTGGAGGTCGGCCAGACCTTCCTGCACGAGAACAGGATCCGGCAGGCGGCGAGCAGCCTGGGCGCCGGCCAGCACTGCATCGACCGCGCGGTGGCCTACGCCAACGAGCGCAAGGTGTTCGGCAAGCCGCTGTCGGTCAACCAGGCCGTGCAGTGGCCGCTGGTGGAGTTGCAGACCGAGGCCCAGATGGTGCGACTGCTGGTGCGCTACGCGGCCTCGGAACTGGACCGCAATCACCACATGGAGGTCTCCGACAAGGTCTCGATGGCCAACTATCGGGCCAACCGCCTGGTGTGCGAGGCCGCCGACCGTGCCATGCAGGTACTCGGCGGCGTCGGGTACAGCCGCCACGAGCCCTTCGAACACATCTACCGTCACCACCGCCGTTACCGGATCACCGAGGGTGCCGAGGAGATCCAGATCCGCCGAGTCGCGCAGCGGCTCTTCGGGTTCGGCCGAAAGTGAAACAGGGCCTGGAATCAGTGCTGCGGCCGGCGCTGGGCGGTGAGGTCGTCGTCGAGAATCTGACCGCGCTCACCGGCGGCGCCAGCAGGACCACGTGGGCGTTCGACGCCGTCGTCGGCGCCGACGAGCGACGGGCGCTGATCCTGCGCACCGGCCCGCCCGACGACGTGCACGCCAGCATGGAGTTGGAAGCGCGCGTACAGCAGCGCGCCGCGGCCGCCGGTGCGCCCGTGCCCCACATCGTCACCGCCGACAACTCCGCTGCCGCACTGGGCAACCCGTATCTGATCTGTGAGGCGATCGGGGGCGAGACGATCGTCCGCAGGATCCAGCGCTCACTCGACGACGACGGTAGGCAACGGCTCCTGGCGCAGTGCGCGCAGGCACTCGCGGCCATCCACCGCGCCGACCCGACGGACGTGGGGCTGGCCGTATCCGACCAACTCGACGACTGGCGCGACCGGCTCGACGAGATGGGCGACACCACAGCGACATTCGAGTGGGCGTTTCGCTGGCTCGGCGCCCACCGCCCGCCCACCTCGTCGCAGGTGCTCGTGCACGGCGACTTCCGGATGGGCAACCTGATCGTCGACGAGTCGGGGCTGGCCGCGGTGCTGGACTGGGAGCTCGTCCACCTGGGCGAGGTGTACGAGGACCTCGCGTGGTTCTGCATCAGGGCCTGGCGCTTCGGCGCACCCGAGGAACTCGGCGCCGGCGGGCTGGGCAGCGTGGAGAGCTTCCTGTCGGCCTACGAGGCGGCCGCGGGCATCACACTGGACCGCGACGTGTTCCGCTGGTGGCTGACCGTGGCCACGCTGCGCTGGGGCGTCATCTGCCGGTTCCAGGCCGAGCGGCATCTGTCCGGCCAGACGCGATCGGTGGAGCTCGCCGCGATCGGCAGGCGCGTCGCCGAAACCGAGTGGGACGTGCTGGATCTGCTGGACGGAGGCGGACCGCGATGACCGGTGTGTACGGACGTCCGACCGCCGCCGAACTGGTCGCCGCGGTCGCCGATTTCCTCGACAACGACGTGCGCGGCAGCGTGGAAGGTCAGCTGAACTTCCACGCCCGCGTCGCCGCCAACGTGCTGCGCATCGTCGAGCGCGAACTGCTCGACGATGCGTCGGCCGCGGTCACCGGTGCGCTGGCGGCGCTGGGCTACTCCACCGAGGAGGAACTCGCCGCGGCCATCCGCGCGGGTGACCTCGACGGGCGACCCGAGGACGTGCTGGCGTGCCTGCGCACGCTGGTGGGCCGCCGGCTCGACGTGGCCCACCCCGGCTACCGGTGATCTCATCGGCGGCGGATGCGAGCCAGCCATGCGGGTTCGTCGACCACCGTGCCGACCGGCAGCCCCAGCGACTCGGCGTGCGGTTCGTGCACGACGCCGCGGTAGGTGGTCTGGTCCAGCGCCTCGAGCACCCAGCCGTCGCCGAAGGCCTCGCGGATCACCCGTTCGCTGACCTGCGGGCCGAACCCGCGGCCCTTGTCCGACAGCGCCAGCACGTGCAGCAGTCCACCGGGCCGGCACGCGGCGTGCAGGCTCGCGACGTAGCGGGGCCGGTCGGTGTCGTCGAAGATGTGAAACAGCGCGCTGTCCACGATGGTGTCGTAGCGCTGGCCGGCGCCCAGGTCCATCGCGTCGGCGACCTCGAAACGGGCGTCTACGCCACGGTCCGCGGCGTTTCGACGGGCCTGCGCGATCGCGGTCGGCGCGGCGTCGACGCCCAGCACGGAGTAACCCAGGCTGGTCAGCAGGATGGTGTGCTCGCCGGTGCCGCAACCGACGTCGAGCACCGAGCCGCTGATCCGGCCGGCCCGTTCGAGGGCGACGACCGCGGGTTGGGGCCCGCCGATGACCCACGGTGCGGTGCGGGTCTTGTAGGCGTCGTCGAATCGGGAGAAGGTGGGGGTGGCGTCCATGCAGACCAGGCTGGCACCTCAACCCGACTTGAGGTCAAGAGAGGATCACCAGATGTCCGGCATCGCGATCACCGAGGTCGCCGACCAGCTGTTCGCCGCGATCGAACGCGGCGACATCGCGACCGTGCGGCAGATGTGGAGCGACGACGTCGTGGTCTGGAAGGTCGCCGACCGGGACCGTGACAAGGACCGGGCGCTGCGGATCATCGACTGGTTCGTCGCCACGACCACCGACCGCCGCTACGAGATCCTCGACCGCCGGATGTTCGACGGCGGGTTCGTGCAGCAGCACATCCTGCACGCCAACGGAAGAAACGGCGGGTCGATCGCGATGCGGGTGTGCATCGTCATCGCGGTGGACGCCGACGGGCTGATCAGCCGCATCGACGAGTACTTCGACCCCGCCCAGATCCAGCCGCTGCTCGAGTCGTAGACGTCGGGATCGACGATGCCCGAGCGGGTTCCCACCTGAGGCGACCCGACGATCTCGGGTGACGTCATGTTCCCTCCGACCGGGTGCCCGTACGATCAGCGCATGGTCGAGTCATCGCGTCGCTTGCGGATCCTCGTCTACAGCGACAATCCCCGAACCCGTGAGCAAGTGCGACTGGCGCTCGGTAAGCGGGTGCACCCGGATTTGCCCGAGCTGACCTACGAAGAGGTCGCCACCGGTCCGATGGTGATCCGGAAGATGGATGAGGGCGGTTTCGATCTGGCCATCCTCGACGGGGAGGCCGCACCCGTCGGCGGCATGGGGATCGCCAAGCAGTTGAAGGACGAGATTGCCGACTGCCCACCGGTGCTGGTGCTCACCGGACGGGCCGACGACGCTTGGCTGGCCCACTGGTCACGCGCCGAAGCCGCAGTTCCCCATCCGATCGACCCGATCCGGTTGGGCGAGGCCGTGGTGGCCCTCTTGCGCGCGCCCGTGCAGTAACCGAAAACGCCAAATTCGGTGCGACGCTTGCCTGTTCAAGGCATGACAACATCGCCGCACCCGGTCAGTAGCGATCCTAACCAAAATATGTGGCGTGCGTTTCATTGCCCGATAGGGTGTGGGTAAGCTCACAAGGACAGCCCACGAGGGAGCGTTTGCTAGGTATGGATTTGTACACGCCGATACTGGTGCTCAGCGCGATCGCTGCTGCGTTCGCCGTCGGGTCTGTCGGCATCGCGTTGTTGGTCGGGCCGCGGCGCTACAACCGCGCCAAGCTGGAGGCCTACGAGTGCGGTATCGAGCCGGTACCCCACGGCGGCCCGTCCGGTCAGCCCATCGGCCAGCGGTTCCCGATCAAGTACTACCTGACCGCGATGTTGTTCATCATCTTCGACATCGAGATCGTCTTCCTCTATCCGTGGGCGGTGGCCTTCGACAGTCTCGGGCTGTTCGCGCTGGTGGAGATGCTGTTGTTCATGGTCGTGGTGTTTGTGGCCTACGCGTACGTGTGGCGCCGGGGAGGCCTGGAATGGGTATAGAGGAGAAACTGCCCGGCGGCATCCTGCTGTCCACCGTCGAAACGGTTGCCGGGTACATCCGGAAGGGCTCGCTGTGGCCGGCGACCTTCGGGCTGGCGTGCTGTGCGATCGAGATGATGGCCACCGCGGGTCCGCGTTTCGACATCGCGCGCTTCGGGATGGAGCGGTTCTCGGCCACCCCGCGGCAGGCCGACCTGATGATCGTCGCGGGCCGGGTCAGCCAGAAGATGGCACCGGTGCTGCGGCAGATCTACGACCAGATGGTCGAGCCCAAATGGGTGCTCGCGATGGGGGTATGCGCGTCCTCGGGCGGGATGTTCAACAACTACGCGATCGTACAGGGCGTCGACCACGTCGTGCCGGTGGACATCTACCTGCCGGGCTGCCCACCGCGTCCCGAGATGCTTCTGCACGCAATCCTGAAGTTGCACGACAAGATTCAGGAGATGCCGCTCGGCGTCCACCGCGAAGAGGCGATCCGGGCGGCCGAGGAGGCAGCGCTGGCGGTCACCCCGACCATCGAGCTCAAAGGGTTGCTCCGATGACCAGCGATGATCCAACGACCATGGGCGCGAACGGAAACCGCCCGCAGGCCGATATCGGACCGTCCGAGGTCATCGGCGTGCGCCGCGGCATGTTCGGCAACACCGACACCGGCGACACGTCGGGCTACGGCCGCCTGGTGCGCCCGGTGGCGCTGCCGGGCGGTTCACCCCGGCCCTACGGTGGCTACTTCGACGACGTCGTCGACAAGCTGGAGACCGCCCTCGGGCCGGAGACCTACGCCGAGTCCATCGAGCGGGTGGTGGTCTACCGCGAGCAACTGACGCTGGAGGTGGACCGCGGCCAACTGCCCACCGTCGCCCAGGCCCTGCGTGACGACCCCGGACTGCGCTTCGAGTTGTGCCTGGGCGTCAGCGGGGTGCACTACCCCGGCGACAGCGGGCGCGAATTGCACGCCTACTACCCGCTGATGTCGATCACCCACAACCGTCGCATCGGCCTGGAAGTCGCCACCCCCGACGCCGACCCCCACATCCCGTCGCTGTTCGGGGTCTATCCCACCGTCGACTGGCACGAGCGGGAGACCTACGACTTCTTCGGCATCATCTTCGACGGACATCCCGCCCTGACCCGCATCGAAATGCCCGATGACTGGGTGGGTCACCCACAACGCAAGGATTACCCGTTGGGCGGCATCCCGGTGGAGTTCCACGGTGCCGAGATTCCGCCGCCCGATCAGCGGAGGGCTTACAACTGATGAGCGCATCCCCCACGCCGTCGAACCCCTCGGGGTCGGGCGGCACCGAAACGGTGGTCGTGGTCGGTGGCCAGGACTGGGATCAGGTCGTGGCCGCGGCACGGGAGAACGCCGAAGCGCGCGCCGAGGAACGCATCATCGTCAACATGGGTCCGCAGCACCCATCGACCCACGGAGTGCTGAGGCTGATCCTGGAGATCGACGGTGAGACCGTCGTGCAGGCCCGCTGCGGCATCGGCTATCTGCACACCGGTATCGAGAAGAACCTGGAGTTTCGCAACTGGACCCAGGGTGTCACCTTCGTGACCCGAATGGACTACCTCTCACCGTTTTTCAATGAGACGGCCTACTGCCTCGGCGTCGAGAAGCTGCTCGGCGTCACCGACGAGATCCCCGAGCGGGCCAGCGTCATCCGGGTGATGATGATGGAGCTCAACCGCATCTCGTCGCATCTGGTGGCGCTGGCCACCGGCGGCATGGAACTGGGCGCGATGAGCGCGATGTTCTACGGCTTCCGGGAACGCGAACTGGTGCTCAACGTCTTCGAGACCGTCAGCGGGTTGCGGATGAACAGCGCCTACGTCCGCCCCGGCGGGGTGGCGGTGGACCTGCCCGACGAGGCCATCCCCCAGATCCGTGACCTGCTCAAGCTGATGCCGACGCGGTTGAAGGACCTCGAGGACCTGCTCAACGAGAACCTCATCTGGAAGGCCCGCACCCAGGGCATCGGCTACCTGGACCTCGCGGGGTGCATGGCGTTGGGCATCACCGGTCCGTGCCTGCGGTCCACCGGCCTGCCCCACGATCTGCGCAAGGCGCAGCCGTACTGCGGCTACGAGAACTACGAGTTCGACGTCATCACCGACGACGGCTGTGACTCCTACGGCCGCTATCTGATCCGGGTCAAGGAGATGCACGAGTCGCTGAAGATCGTCGAGCAATGCCTGGACCGGCTCAAGCCCGGACCGGTGATGATCGAGGACAAGAAGCTGGCCTGGCCCGCAGACCTGGAGGTCGGGCCCGACGGTTTCGGCAACTCGCCCAAGCACATCGCCAAGATCATGGGGCACTCGATGGAGGGCCTGATCCATCACTTCAAGCTGGTGACCGAGGGCATCCGCGTCCCACCCGGCCAGGCCTACGTCGCGGTCGAGTCGCCGCGCGGCGAGTTGGGCGTGCACATGGTCTCCGACGGCGGCACCCGCCCGTACCGGGTGCACTACCGGGATCCGTCGTTCAACAACCTGCAGGCCGTTGCCGCGATGTGCGAGGGCGGCATGGTCGCCGACCTGATCACCGCGGTGGCGTCGATCGACCCGGTAATGGGCGGAGTGGACCGCTGATGAGCGCTTGCGCGAAGAGGAGACAACGCTGATGAGCGCTTGCGCGAAGAGGAGACAACGCTGATGAGCGCTTGCGCGAAGAGGAGACGGCACCGGTGACTGTGTTTCTGGAACTGGGCCAGCGTCCCGACGAGCCCGGTCCACCGATCCACGGGCCCAAGACATATCCGGCCGACGTCACCGCACGTCTGACGGGCGACGCCGAGAAGGTCATCGGGCGCTATCCCGAGGCGCGCTCGGCGCTGCTGCCCCTTCTGCATCTGGTCCAGGCTGAGGACGGCTGCCTGACACCGGCCGGAATCGCGTTCTGCGCAGCCCAGTTGGGGCTTACCGACGCCGAAGTCACCGCGGTGGCCACGTTCTATTCGATGTACCGCCGCACACCCACCGGCGAATACCTCGTCGGGGTCTGCACCAACACGCTGTGCGCGATCATGGGCGGCGACGCGATTCTCGAAGCGCTACAAGACCATCTGGGCATCCCCGTGGGCGAGACCACCGATGACGGCCGCGTCACCCTCGAGCACGTCGAGTGCAACGCCGCCTGCGACTACGCCCCGGTGGTGATGGTGAACTGGGAGTTCTTCGACAACCAGACGCCAGCGTCGGCGCGCGAACTCGTCGACGAGTTGCGGGCCGGTCAACCACCCGTGCCGCCGCGCGGCGCACCGCTGTGCACGTTCAAACAAACGGCCAGGATCCTTGCCGGCCTCGACGAAGCCGGCGCCGACGCCGGGCAGGGCAACCCCGGCGACGCCACGCTGGTCGGACTGCGGACCGCCCGGGAGAAGGGTATGTCGGCACCGGTCACCGATGGCGCCGCCACGGATTCGGCCGGGGAGGCGACCGAGGCGGTGGCCGTGGACTCGACGCGCGATCAGCGCGCCCCGGGACCGTCAGCGAATGTCCCGCCCGAATCGAACACACCCGAAACCGACCCGAACGCAACGGATTCGACTGAATGACACCACTGACTCCCGTGTTGAGCCGGTTCTGGGACGAACCAGAGCCATGGTCGATGCAGACCTACCGTCGCCACGACGGCTACCGCGGGCTGGAGCGCGCCCTCGGCATGGATCCCGACGACGTCATCGCGACGGTGAAGGATTCCGGCCTGCGGGGCCGGGGCGGGGCCGGCTTCCCGACGGGTACGAAGTGGTCGTTCATCCCGCAGGGCGACAGCGGCGCCGCAGCCAAGCCGCACTACCTGGTGGTCAACGCCGACGAGTCCGAACCCGGCACGTGCAAAGACATTCCGCTGATGCTGACGACGCCGCACTTCTTGGTGGAAGGCGTGATCATCGCGGCCTACGCGATCCGGGCGCACCGCGCGTTCATCTATCTGCGCGGTGAGGTGCTGCCCGTGCTGCGCAGGCTGCAGGCCGCGGTCGCCGAGGCGTACCAGGCGGGTTATCTCGGCAAGAACATCATGGGATCGGGCTTCGATCTGGAACTGGTGGTGCATGCGGGCGCCGGCGCCTACATCTGCGGCGAAGAGACCGCGCTGCTGGACTCGCTGGAGGGCCGTCGCGGCCAGCCGAGGCTTCGCCCGCCGTTTCCCGCCGTGGCCGGTCTGTACGCATGCCCGACGGTGGTCAACAACGTCGAATCCATTGCCAGCGTGCCTCCCATCCTGCTCAACGGGGTGGACTGGTTCCGGTCGATGGGCACCGAGAAGTCCCCGGGCTTCACGCTGTACTCGCTGTCGGGCCACGTCGCCAGGCCCGGGCAGTACGAGGCGCCGCTGGGCATCACGCTGCGCGAGTTGCTCGAGTACGCCGGTGGGGTCCGCGCCGGGCACAGCCTGAAGTTCTGGACGCCGGGTGGCTCGTCGACCCCGCTGCTGACCGACGAACATCTCGACGTGCCACTGGATTACGAGGGCGTGGCAGGCGTGGGGTCCATGCTCGGCACCAAGGCGCTGCAGATCTTCGACGACACCACGTGCGTGGTGCGTGCGGTGCGCCGCTGGACTCAGTTCTACGCCCACGAGTCCTGCGGTAAGTGCACGCCATGCCGGGAGGGCACCTACTGGCTGGCGCAGATCTACGAGCGCCTCGAGACGGGTAAGGGCACCGCCGCCGATATCGACAAGCTGCTCGACATCGCCGACAACATCAACGGAAGGGCGTTCTGCGCGTTGGGCGATGGGGCTGCCATGCCCATCATCTCGTCGATCAAGTACTTCCGCGACGAGTACGTCGCACACCTGTCGGGGGGCTGCCCGTTCGATCCGCACGCGTCGACGCTGATGGCAACCGAGGGGGTGGGCGTGTGACGACACACGCGTTCATTGCGCGAGCAGAGAAGGGGCTCACACGATGACGGTGACCGATCCGACTCGAGACGCCCCACCCGTCGAGATGGTGACCCTCACCATCGACGACGTCGAAGTCACTGTGCCCAAGGACACCTTGGTCATTCGCGCGGCGGAGCTGATCGGCGTGCAGATCCCGCGGTTCTGCGACCACCCGCTGCTCGATCCGGTGGGCGCGTGCCGGCAGTGTCTGGTCGAGGTCGAGGGCCAGCGCAAGCCGATGGCGTCGTGCACCATCACGTGCACCGACGACATGGTGGTGCGTACGCAGTTCACCTCCGAGGTCGCCGACAAGGCGCAGGAGGGGGTGATGGAGTTCCTGCTCATCAACCACCCTCTGGACTGCCCGGTGTGCGACAAGGGCGGCGAGTGCCCGCTGCAGAACCAGGCGATGTCCAACGGCCGGCCCGAGACACGGTTCGAAGACGTCAAACGGACGTTCCCCAAACCGATCAACGTCTCGACGCAGGTGCTGCTGGACCGGGAGCGCTGCGTGATGTGTGCGCGCTGCACGCGGTTCTCCGACCAGATCGCCGGCGACCAGTTCATCGACCTGCTCGAGCGCGGTGCGCAACAGCAGGTCGGCATCGCCCCCGGGGAACCGTTCCAGTCCTACTTCTCCGGCAACACCGTGCAGATCTGCCCGGTCGGCGCGCTCACCGGCGCGGCCTACCGGTTCCGGGCCAGGCCGTTCGACCTGGTGTCCAGCCCCAGCGTGTGCGAGCACTGCGCGTCGGGATGCGCGCAGCGCACCGATCACCGGCGCGGAAAAGTCATGCGGCGCTTGGCCGGTGACGATCCACAGGTCAACGAGGAGTGGAACTGCGACAAGGGCCGCTGGGCGTTCACCTACACCACCCAGGGCGACCGCATCACCACGCCACTGGTGCGGGACGACGACGGCAAGTTGCGGGCGGCCTCCTGGTCGGAGGCGATCAGCGTGGCGGCCGCCGGCCTCACCGCGGCCGCCGGCAGCGCGGGTGTGCTGGTCGGCGGACGGGCCAGTGTCGAGGATGCCTACGCCTACTCGAAGTTCGCGCGGATGGTGCTGGGCACCAACGACATCGACTTCCGCGCGCGTCCGCACAGCGCCGAGGAGGCGGAGTTCCTTGCCGCGCATGTCGCGGGCAAGCCGATGACGGTCACCTACACCGACCTGGAAAAGGCTCCCGCGGTGCTGTTGGCCGGGTTCGAGCCCGAAGAGGAATCGCCGATCGTGTTCCTGCGGCTGCGTAAGGCCGTGCGCAAGAACGCGCTTCAAGTGCTGTCGGTCGCCCCGTTCGCCAGCCGCGGACTGGCCAAGATGAGCGGGCGCTTGATCGCAAGTGCGCCCGGCGGTGAGTCGGCGGCGCTGGACGGCCTGTCCGACGAGCCCCTGCTCAAGATGGCAGGCGCCGTCATCCTGGTCGGTGAACGACTGGCCACCTCACCCGGGGCGCTCTCGGCCGCAGCCAGATTGGCGGCCGCGACGGGCGCCCGGCTGGCGTGGGTCCCGCGGCGGGCCGGCGAGCGCGGCGCGTTGGAGGCCGGTGCGCTGCCCGGCCTGCTGCCCGGCGGCCGACCCGTCGACGACGCCACCGCGCGTGAACAGACCGCCGCGGCCTGGCACGTCGCCGACCTGCCCAGCACCCCCGGCCGCGACACCGCGGGCATCATCGAGGCGGCCCGCGGCGGTGAGCTCGGGGCGCTCGTCGTCGGCGGTGTCGAACTGGCCGACCTGCCCGACCCCGACGCCGCACTGGCGGCCGTCGAGGCCGCGCCGTTCGTGGTGAGTCTGGAACAGCGCGAAAGCGCGGTCACCGAACGGGCCGACGTGGTGTTCCCCGTCGCGCCGGTGGTCGAAAAAAGCGGCGCGTTCATGAACTGGGAAGGGCGGATCCGCCCGTTCGAACCGTCCTTGGAGACCAACGCCATACCGGACCGCCGCGTGTTGCAGATCATGGCCGACGAATTCGGCGTCGACCTCAACGTGCCCAGCGCCGAGGTTGTCGGGGAGGAAATGGCCCGGCTCGGGTTCTGGGCGGGTCAGCGACCCGACGGGCCACGGGTGCATGCGGCCTCGCCCATCCAACCCGGGCAGGGTCAAGCCGTGCTCGCCGGGTGGCGCATGCTGCTCGACGCGGGCCGTATGCAGGATGGCGAACCGCATCTGGCCGGTACCGCCCAGCGGCCGACCGCGCGGATGTCGGCGACCACCGCGGGTGAAATCGGCGCGGCGGACGGCGAATTGGTGAGCATCCGCACCGAGCGGGGCGAGGTCACGCTGCCGTTGCAGATCACCGAGATGGCCGACCGCGTGGTGTGGCTGCCGCTGAACTCCCCCGGTTCGGCGGTGCACTCACAACTCGGCGTCACCATCGGCGCCGTCGTGGCGATCGGGCGGGCCGGCTCATGACGCATCCGGATCCGACGCTGTTCGGCCACGACCCGTTGTGGCTCATCGTCATCAAGGCCGTCGGGATCTTCGCGTTCCTGATGCTGACCGTGCTGGCGGCGATCCTGATCGAGCGCAAACTGCTGGGCCGCATGCAGATGCGGTTCGGGCCCAACCGGGTCGGCCCGATGGGGCTGCTGCAGTCGCTGGTCGACGGTGTCAAGCTGGCGCTCAAAGAGGGCCTGATCCCGGCCAATGTGGACAGGTTCGTCTACCTCGCCGCACCGGTCATCGCCGCGGTGCCCGCGTTCATCGCGTTCGCGGTGATCCCGATGGGCGGTGAGGTGACGGTGTTCGGGCACCGCACCGCGCTGCAGTTGACCGATATGCCCGTCGCGGTGCTCTACATCCTGGCCGCCACCTCCATCGGCGTCTACGGGATCGTGCTGGCGGGCTGGGGATCCGGTTCCACCTATCCGCTGCTCGGCGGTATCCGGTCGAGCGCGCAGGTGATCTCCTACGAGATCTCGATGGCGCTGTCGTTCGTCGCCGTCTTCATCTTCGCGGGCACGATGTCGACGTCGGGCATCGTCGCCGCCCAGGACGGGCTCTGGTTCGTCTTCCCGCTGCTGCCCGCGTTCGTCATCTACGTGATCTCGATGGTCGGCGAAACCAACCGCGCGCCTTTCGATCTGCCCGAAGCCGAGGGCGAACTGGTGGGCGGCTTCCACACCGAGTACTCCTCGATCAAGTTCGCGATGTTCATGCTGGCCGAATACGTCAACATGACGACGGTCTCGGCGCTGGTGACCACGCTGTTCCTCGGCGGCTGGCACGCCCCGTGGCCCATCAACATGTGGGACGGCGCGAACACCGGATGGTGGCCGCTGCTGTGGTTCGTCGCCAAGGTGTGGATGTTTTTGTTCATGTACTTCTGGCTGCGCGCCACGCTGCCCCGGATGCGCTACGACCAGTTCATGGCGTTGGGGTGGAAGATCCTCATTCCGGTGGCCCTGGCCTGGATCGTGATCGTCTCGATCACCCGCAGCATGCGCAACGAGGGGGTCGACGAGGCGGTGACCTGGCTGATCACAGCGGGCATCGTCGTCGTCTCGATCGCACTGCTCACAGCCTGGCGGGTGGCGCGGGCCAGAACGATTCGGAAGATCCCGACCCAAGCCCTGGACTCCGGAACGTTCCCGGTGCCGCCTCTGCCCGGGCGGGAGGCCGGCGGTCATCACAACGCAGGGCCCACAAAGGAGAGAGCCGATGCGTAAGTTCTTCGATGCGATCGCGGGTTTCGCGGTCACCTTTTCAACGATGTTCAAAAAGCCGGTCACCGAGCAGTATCCGGAGAATCCCGGGCCGGTCGCCAAGCGTTATCACGGCCGACACCAACTCAACCGCTATCCCGACGGGTTGGAGAAGTGCATCGGCTGCGAGCTGTGCGCGTGGGCGTGCCCGGCAGATGCCATCTACGTCGAAGGCGCCGACAACACCGAGGAGGAGCGGTACGCGCCCGGTGAGCGTTACGGCCGCGTCTACCAGATCAACTATCTGCGGTGCATCGGGTGCGGCCTGTGCATCGAGGCCTGCCCGACCAGGGCGCTGACGATGACCAACGAATACGAGATGGCCGACGACAACCGAGCCGACTTGATCTGGGGCAAGGACAAACTGCTCGCCCCGCTGGAGCCGGGCATGCAGGCCCCGCCGCATCCGATGGCGCCGGGCAGCACCGACGAGGACTACTACCTCGGCAACATCAAGCCGATCACCGAGGACGCCCGGTGAGCGTGGGGTTGCTGGCGGCGATGGCCGCCGACACCGCTGGGCAGACCACCACGTCGGAAGCGGTGTTGTTCTGGATTCTCGGCAGCCTCGCGGTGCTGGCCGCGATCGGTGTGGTGGCCTCGCCGAAAGCCGTGTATTCGGCGATGTTCCTCGCCGCCGCGATGATCATGTTGGCGATCTTCTACATCGCGCAGGACGCGCTGTTCCTCGGCGTCGTGCAGGTGGTGGTCTACACCGGCGCGGTGATGATGCTGTTCTTGTTCGTGCTGATGCTCATCGGCGTCGACTCCGCGGAGTCGTTGGTGGAAACCATTCGCGGCCAGCGGGTTGCGGCGATCGTCGTCGGGGTGGGCTTCGGCGTGCTGGTCATCGCGGGGATCGGCAACGTGTCGCAGGCCGGGTTCACCGGGTTGGCGCAGGCCAACGAGAACGGCAACGTGGAGGGGCTGGCGGCCCTGATCTTCACGCGCTACCTGTGGGCATTCGAAATGACCGGGGCGCTGCTGATCACCGCCGCCCTCGGTGCCATGGTGCTGGCACACCGCGAACGCATCGGCGGTCGCAAGACCCAGCGCGAACTCGCCGAGGAGCGCTTCCGGGCCGGTGGGCATCCCACCACACTGCCCAATCCCGGTGTCTACGCGCGCAACAACGCCGTCGACTTGGCGGCCCGACTCCCCGACGGGTCGCCGGCCGAGCTGTCCGTCAGCCCACTGCTGCACATGCGGATCGTGGAGCACACCGGTGGCGACGAGGAGTGACACTGAGGTGATCGAGAGGCGCATGCGAGGAGCACGACATTAATCCCGACAACTACCTGTACCTGTCCGCGCTGTTGTTCACCATCGGCGCGGCCGGAGTCTTGCTGCGCCGCAGCGCCATCGTCATGTTCATGTGTGTCGAGTTGATGCTCAACGCCTGCAACCTCGCGTTCGTCACGTTCTCCCGCATGCACGGCCAACTCGACGGCCAGGTGGTGGCGTTCTTCACCATGGTGGTCGCCGCCTGCGAGGTGGTGGTCGGCCTGGCCATCATCATGACCATTTTCCGCACGCGCCGGTCGGCCTCGGTCGACGACGCCAACCTGCTCAAACACTAAGGGCGCGATGACAACTCCTGTGTGGCTGACGATCGCCCTCCCACTGTTGGGAGCGGCGATACTTCTGCTGGGCGGGCGACGCACGGACCGCTGGGGACACCTGCTGGGCTGTGCGGCCTCGATCGGCTCGTTCGTCGTCGGCGCGGTGCTGTTCGTCGGGATGCTGGGCCGCGCCGCCGAGCACCGCGTGATGCACGAGGCGCTGTTCAGCTGGGTGCCCGCGGCCGGGCTGCAGGTGGACTTCGGTCTGCAACTCGACCAGCTGTCGATGTGTTTTGTCCTGCTGATCACCGGCGTCGGATCGCTGATTCACATCTACTCGATCGGCTACATGGCCTCCGATCCCGGGCGGCGCCGGTTTTTCGCCTACCTGAACCTGTTCTTGGCCGCCATGCTGCTGCTGGTGCTCGCCGACAACTACTTCGGTCTGTACGTCGGCTGGGAGGGCGTCGGTCTGGCGTCCTACCTGCTGATCGGGTTCTGGGCGCACAAGCCGTCGGCCGCCACCGCGGCGAAGAAGGCGTTCGTCGTCAACCGTGTCGGTGACATGGCCTTGATCATCGCGCTGATGGTGATGTTCGCCCAGATCGGTTCGATCTCCTACGAAGGCGTCTTCGCCGCCGCACCCGACGTCGGCGAGGGCGTGCTGACCGCCATCGGCCTGCTGCTTCTGCTGGGGGCGTGCGGCAAGTCCGCGCAGGTTCCGCTGCAGTCGTGGTTGGGCGACGCGATGGAGGGCCCGACACCGGTTTCGGCGCTCATCCACGCGGCGACCATGGTCACTGCGGGTGTGTATCTGATCGTGCGGTCCGGTCCGGTGTTCGACCTCGCGCCGGGCGCTCAGCTGGGCGTCGTGATCGTCGGCGCGGTCACACTGCTGTTCGGCGCAATCATCGGCTGCGCCAAGGACGACATCAAGAAAGCGCTTGCCGCGTCGACGATGTCGCAGATCGGCTACATGATGCTGGCGGCGGGCCTTGGCCCCGCCGGCTATGCCTTCGCGATCATGCACCTGCTGACCCACGGCTTCTTCAAGGCGGGGCTGTTCCTCGGGGCCGGATCGGTGATGCACGCGATGGACGACGAAGTCGACATGCGCCGGTACGGCGGTCTGCGCAAGGCCCTGCCCGTCACCTTCGCCACCTTCGGGCTCGGCTACCTTGCGATCATCGGGGTGCCGCCGCTGGCGGGCTTCTTCTCCAAGGACGGGATCATCGAGGCCGCACTCGGCGCGGGCGGGGCGAAGGGAATCATCCTCGGCGGCGCGGCCATCCTGGGCGCGGGGATCACCGCGTTCTACATGACCAGGGTCATGTTGATGACGTTCTTCGGTGAGAAACGTTGGGCTCCTGATGCGCATCCGCACGAGTCGCCGAAGGTGATGACGTGGCCGATGGTGCTGCTGGCGGTCGGCTCGGTGGTCTCCGGCGGCGCGCTGGCGATCGGCGGGACGCTCGAACACTGGCTGGAACCGGTCGTGGGCGCCCACGAGATCCACCACGTCGCCCCGGTGTGGGTGGTGACCACGGTGATCCTGGCCGTCGTCGCGGTGGGCATCGCGATCGCCTACCGCATGTACGCCACCAGACCGATACCCGAAGAGCCGCCCGCCGGTTCGGGGTTGACCGAGGCGGCCCGCCGCGATCTGTACGGGGACGCCTTCAACGAGCACGTGTTCATGCGGCCGGGCCAACTGGTCGCCGCGGGACTGGTCGAGATCGACGAAGAGGTCGTGGACGGCGCGGGCAGCGGCCTGGCCACCATGGTCTCGCGCGCGTCGACCGCGACCCGAAAGCTGCAGACCGGTTACGCGCGATCGTATGCCTTGTCGATGTTGGTCGGCGCCGTCCTGGTGGTCGCCGCGATCCTGGCGGTGCAACTGTGGTGACTTCAATTCCGTGGTTGACGGTGCTGTGGGCCGTCCCGGTGGTCGGTGCGGCCGTGGTGATCCTGCTGCCCGCGTCGCTGCGCGTCCTGTCCAAGTGGCTGGCGCTGGCGGTGTCGATTCTGGTGCTGGTCATCACCGCGGTGCTCGCGGTGAATTTCGAACCGGGTGGCGAGCAGTTCCAGTTCGTCGAATCGCACAGGTGGATACCGTCGTTCGGGACCGGCTATGTGCTGGGCCTGGACGGCATCGCGCTGGCGATCGTCGCGCTCACCGCGGTGTTGGTGCCGCTGCTGATCATCGCGGGCTGGAACGACGTCGGCGACAAGCTGGGCTGGGGTGGGCGTTCTACGCACGCCTACTTCGCGCTCACGCTGGCCGTCGAGGGCATGGTCATCATGTCGCTGATCTCCCTCGACGTTCTGCTCTTCTACGTCTTCTTCGAAGCGATGCTCATCCCGATGTACTTCCTCATCGGTGGCTTCGGCGGCTCCGGCCGGTCCAAGGCGGCGGTGAAGTTCCTGCTGTACAACCTGTTCGGTGGCCTGATCATGCTCGCCGCGGTGATCGGCCTGTACGTGGTGACCGCACAGAGCGATGCCTTCGCCGCGGGCACCTTCGACTTCCGCGAGATCGTCGCGGCGGTGTCGGCCGGTGAGTTCGTCGTCAACCCGGCCGTGCTGAACATGATCTTCCTCGGCTTCATGTTCGCGTTCGCCGTCAAGGCGCCGCTGTGGCCGTTCCACCGCTGGCTGCCCGACGCGGCGGTGGAGGCGACCCCGGCCAGCGCGGTGCTGATGATGGCCGTCATGGACAAGGTCGGCACGTTCGGCATGCTGCGCTACTGCCTGCAGTTGTTCCCCGACGCGTCGAAGTACTTCGCGCCGTTGATCATCACGCTGGCGGTGATCGGCATCGTGTACGGCGCGATCGTGGCGATCGGCCAGACCGACGTGATGAGGTTGATCGCCTACACGTCGATCTCGCACTTCGGGTTCATCATCCTGGGCATCTTCGTGATGACCACCCAGGGCCAGTCCGGGTCGACGCTGTACATGGTCAACCACGGCCTGTCGACGGCCGCGTTGTTCCTGATCGCCGGATTCCTGGTATCGCGCCGAGGCAGTCGCCTGATCGCCGCGTACGGGGGCGTGCAGAAGGTCGCGCCCGTGCTGGCGGGCACCTTCCTGGTGGCCGGTATGGCAACGCTGTCGCTGCCCGGGCTGGCGCCGTTCGTCAGCGAATTCCTGGTGCTGATGGGCACGTTCACCCGCTACCCGGTGTTCGCGGTGTTCGCCGCCACCGCGCTCGTGCTGTCCGCCGTCTACATCCTGTGGATGTACCAGCGGATGATGACCGGGCCGGTGCCCGCCGAGCTTGCCGAGGGCGAGAACAGGATTCGCGATCTGGTGCCGCGCGAACTCGTCGTCGTCGCACCGCTGATCGCGCTGCTGCTGGTGTTGGGTGTCTATCCCAAACCGGCATTGGACGTGATCAACCCCGCGGTCACCCACACGCTGACCACAATTGACCAGCCCGACCCGACACCGAAGATCGCGGAGGGTCCGACGCGATGAATATCCCCACGCCCGTCGTCGAATACGGGCTCGTGTCCCCGATGCTCATCATCCTCGGGGCAGCCGTCGCCGGCGTCCTGGTGGAGGCGCTGCTCCCCCGGCGACATCGATACACCACTCAACTCGTGTTGAGTCTCGGCGGCCTGACCGCCGCGTTCGTCGCGGTGGTGCTGATCGCCAGAGACCTCGAAGACGGCGCGGTCGGATTCTCGGCGGTGATGGGCTCGATCGTCATCGACGCGCCCGCACTGTTCCTGCAAGGCACGATCCTGCTCATCGGCGTGCTGGGCATCCTGCTCATCGCCGAACGACGCATCCCGGCGGGCGCCGACGAAGTCGACCATGCCGGTGGGCTGGACGGGTTCACCCCGCAGGGCTCGACGGTGCCGGGATCGGTCGACGAGAAGGTGGCCAAGAAGGCCGGCGTCATCCAGACCGAGGTCTTCCCGCTGACGTTGTTCGCCGTCGGCGGCATGCTGCTGTTCCCGGCATCCGACGATCTGCTGACGCTGTTCATCGCACTCGAGGTGCTGTCGCTGCCGCTGTATCTGCTGTGCGGGCTGGCTCGTAAGCGGCGTATGCTGTCGCAGGAAGCGGCGTTGAAATACTTTCTGCTGGGCGCATTCTCGTCGGCGATCTTCCTCTACGGGGTGGCGCTGCTCTACGGCTACGCGGGAACCTTCGAATTCGGCGGAATCGCCGATGCGGTGGTGCAGGGTTCCGGCAAGACCTCACTGGCGCTGATGGGCACCGGCATGCTGCTGGTGGGCGTGCTGTTCAAGGTCGGCGCGGTACCGTTCCACTCCTGGATTCCCGACGTCTACCAGGGCGCTCCGACGCCGATCACGGCGTTCATGTCCGCGGCAACCAAGATCGCGGCATTCGGCGCGCTGCTTCGGGTGTTCTACGTCGCGCTGCCCGAACTGCGCGGCGACTGGCTTCCGGTGATGTGGGGCATCGCGATTCTGACGATGGTGGTCGGCACCATCAGCGCGGTGACGCAGACCGACGTCAAGCGCATGCTGGCGTATTCGGCGGTGGCGCACACCGGGTTCATCCTCACCGGCATGATCGCGGTGAACGAGGCCGGTGTGTCCTCGACGCTGTTCTACCTGTTCGCCTACGGGTTCAGTTCGGTCGGCGCGTTCGCGGTGGTGGGCCTGGTCCGCAACCGCCTCGGCGAGGAGGACACGGGTCTGGCCCGCTGGGCCGGCCTGGGCCGTCGCTATCCCGTTGTCGGAGTGGTATTCTCGCTGTTCCTTCTCGCCTTCGCCGGTATCCCGTTGACCAGTGGCTTCGTCGCCAAGTTCGCGGTGTTCAAGGCCGCAGGCGAGGGTGGCGCGATACCGCTGGTGGTGATCGGCGTGATCGCCAGCGCGGTGGCCGCGTACTTCTACGTGCGGGTGATCGTGATGATGTTCTTCACCGACCCGCCCGAGGACGCCCCGGTCGTGGTGATGCCCAGCGTGCTGAGCACCGCCGTGGTCACGGTCACCGCCGCGGTGACCTTCGCGCTCGGTGCGCTGCCGCAGCCGCTGCTGGATCTGGCCAACAACGCCGACCAGTTCCTGCGCTGACTCCGGTTGTGCTCACCGGGAATCGAGTAGGCCGACCTGTCGATAGGCTGACTCCAGATAGCCACGCATCTGCCGCGCCGTCGGCGGATCAGGTTGCAGCACCCGGTAGGTGATTGCGCCTGCCAGCATGTCGACCAGCACGTCGAGGTCGGCGTCCTCGTCGACGCCGCCGTCGGCTGCGGCGCGCCTCAGCATCGCGATCGTGAGGTCGCGGCGCGGCGCGATGTAGTGGTCCCAATAGGTCTGCATCAGCAGCGGATGGGTCACCGCGGACCCGAAGATCTGCGCGACCAGGGCGCGGAACTTCGGATCGGCGGCAGTGGCGGCGGCCGCGGCGATGTTGCGCCTGACCAACAACTTCGGCGGGACTGTCGCGATCTCGTCGCGGTCGGGCCAGTCCAGATCCGCGCCCACATGGGCCTCTATCGCGTCGGCCACCAACTGTTCCTTGCTCGACCATCGCCGGTAGACGGTGGGCTTGCCCACGCCGGCCCGCTTGGCCACCTGCTCGATGCTCATCCCGGTGATGCCGCGTTCGATGAACAGGTCGAGGGCGGCGGCCAGGATGGCGCGGTCGATCGAGGGGTCGCGTGGACGTCCGCGGGCGGGCGCCGGACCGCTCATCGCACCCTGCCGGTGCGTAGCGCCCGCTGCAACCATCGGTCGAGACGTTTGGGATCGCGTCCGCGCCAAGCCAAGTGGCCGTCGGGGCGTACCAGAAGCGCATCGCCGCCCGCGGGGTGGTCGAGGACGGCGACTCGGTCCCCCAGGTGCCGGGTCGCGCACCGCCACAGCGTGTCGTCACGGGAGACCAGACCCCACCCGCCGCGCAGCATCGCACCAGACAGTCCCGTCACACGATCACCGGGCCGGGGCTTGCGGCACGACCGCTCGGCGAGCGGGCCGCGGCGATAGCTGACCCACAACTGCGACGTGCGAAACGTCACCCAGCGCTGTACCCGCGGGCGGCTGATCAGGGGCACGACGACGCGGTCGCGGATGAACCGGCCGAGGGGACCCTGGGCGATGTTGACCTTGGTGACCGCGCTGGTGCTGCGCAGCACCTCGGTGGCAAGGGGCCTGCGCTCGCTTTCGTAGGTGTCCAGCAACACCGGGTCGGCGCGACCGTCGAGCACGAGGGCGAGCTTGAACGCGAGGTTCTCGGCGTCGCCGAGTCCGGTCAGCATGCCCTGCCCGCCGAACGGCGCGTGGGTGTGGGCCGCATCGCCCACCAGAAACACCCGGTCGCGCCGGTATGTCGCGGCGAGTCGCCGGTGCACCCTGAACATCGACAGCCACACGGCGTCGTCGATGCGGACCTCGCGCCCGGTGCGTTCCGGCAGGATCGCCGCCAACCTCGCCATGATCTCGGCGTCGGTTGACTTCTCGGGCGCCTCGGCCGGGTCGTAGGCGATGATGCGCCACAGCCCGCCGGGCATCGGCATTGCCCCGAGCATGCCGTCGCGGTGGATCCAGCCCGTCGTGCCGGATCTGTCGAGATCCCAGTCGAGGCGGACGTCGGCGAGCAGAAACCGCTCGCTGAGCTTGACCCCGGGGAACTCGATGCCGGCCGCGCGTCGCACGGTGCTCGCGGCGCCGTCGCATCCGACAAGGCACCTCGCCCGCATCGTCCCGCCGCCAGTGGCGGCGCTGACCCCGTCGTCACCCTGGCTCACGCCGACCAGTTCGGTGTCCCACTCGATCGTGCCGCCGAGTTCGGCCAGGCGGTCACGAAGCGCCGCTTCCACTTCCGCCTGAGAGATGACCATCGGCGGCGCAGCCGTGCGCATGCCCGGATCGCCGAATTCGATGTGCATGGCCGGCTTGTCACCGAGATAGGTCGTGATGGACATCGCGCGCACCGATCGCTGTGGCAGGTCACCGAGCGCGCCCAGGCGGTCGAGTACTTCCGATCCGCGCGCGTGCAGGAAGTTCGCCCGGGAGGTGGTGGCCGGTCCGGCCGCCTTGTCGATGACCCGGACCGGTACCCCGTGGCTGCGCAGCCCGCAGGCCGTCGCCAGGCCGGCTGGACCGGCCCCCACCACCAGCACATCGTCCACGCCTGCTCCCCTTCATTTACGATACGGTCTCGTAATAGAATGTACGCCTCCGGGCGCCGGCCCGCTACATTCAATCCATGACCACCGGATCACTCGTCCTCGTCGACGACCACGGCCCCGTACGTCTGCTCACGCTCAACCGACCGGAAGCGCGAAATGCGTTGAGCGGTGGGCTGATGCGCGCCGCATACACCGCGTTGACCGAGGCGGACGCCGACGAGTCGGTGCGTGCGGTGGTGCTCACCGGGGCCGATCCGGCGTTCTGCGCGGGTGTGGACCTCAAGGAGGCCCAACGCGGCGGCGCGGCGTACTTCGACGAGTTCCGGTCGCAGAGTTGCATCGCGGCCACCGCCGCCATGCGCACGCCCATCATCGGCGCGATCAACGGCGCGGTGTTCACCGGCGGCCTCGAGATGGCACTGGGTTGCGATTTCCTGATCGCCTCCGAACGGGCCGTCTTCGCCGACACCCACGCCCGCGTCGGGATCCTGCCCGGCGGCGGGATGACGGCGCGTCTACCCCGGCTGGTGGGCCTGGGCACCGCCCGTCGACTGTCGATGACCGGCGAGGTCGTCGACGCGGCACGCGCCGAGCGCATCGGGCTGGTCACCGAGGTCGTCGCCCATGACCGACTGCTCGAGCGGGCCATCGAACTGGCAAGCCAGATCGCCGAGGTGCCGGCCCCGATCATGTTGGGGCTGAAGGACATCTACACCACCGGTGCGGCCCCGGTGATCGATCCGGCGCTGGCGGCCGAGGAGACGATCGCCTACGCCCAACTTCGTGACTTCGCCGGTTTGAGCGAGCAGTTGCGGGCGGTGAGCGAGCGCAACAAGAGCCAGATCGAACGCTGACGCTTTGCCGCGAGCGTGCGTGCTCTCCGTATTTTTCGCGGCGTGTCGCCCTCAGACGCGCACGCTCGCGCCGGAGATGAGGATGAAGCCGACGGTGGGCGCGCCGCCGAACTCCTCGCACGGCGGGGTGGCCATCTCGACCTGCTTACGCGCCTGGGTCTGCACCGGGGTGTCGGGGTCGAGCACCGACAGGTAGACCTCGTGTGCGGCCAGCGACGCGACCGCCGCCTCCACGAACCCGTCGACGGTCTCCCCGTGCGTCATCTGCGGGCCGTTCTCGAACAACCACCGCGGCGGAACCGGCAACGACTCATAGGCCTGCGCAACGGCGTTCGCGAACTCGATGTGGTCACGCTGATTGGGCGCACCGGGTGCCCACTGCGGTCCGCTGTAGATCGTGATCACCACGTCGGGCGCCAACTCCGTGATGGTCGCGGCGATCTTCGCGCGCAACTGCGCGGTGTTGCGGATCTCGCTGTCGGGAAAGTCCCAGAACCGCACGTCCTCGACACCGACGATGGCCGCTGAGCGCCGTTGTTCCTGCTCCCGGATCGGGCCGGCCTGCTCGGGCGCCATGCCCGCGATGCCCGCCTCGCCTCTCGACGCCAACGCGTAGTGCACGGCCTTGCCCGAAGACGTCCACTTGGCCACCGCCGCCGCGCAACCGTATTCGGGATCGTCGGGATGGGGCACCAGAACCAGTGCCCTGGTCCAGTCCGAGGGGAACCGCTGTATCCGAGTCATCGCCTGCTATGCCACCACACCGTGCACCACGATGGCGGTGGTCTGGTCGACCCAGTCGTCACCAAGGGGTTCGTCGGGGCGCAGCAGGATCCGCAGCAGGGCCGCACCGCCGATCACCTCGAGCAGGCGGTCGGGATCGACGCCGCCGTGCACCTCGCCGCGGCTGACGGCGTCGGCCAGTCGGGTACGCACCGCGACGAACAGCCCGGTGAATCGGTCCATCACCCGGGCGTTGAGTTGCGCGTCGACGGCCATGTCGGCGATCAAGCCGGGCAGCGCGGCACGCACCACCGGGCTGGTGAACACGTCGCGGGCCGCGGCGATCATCGCGCGGATGTCGGCGGTGATGTCACCCGGCGGCGTCTCGATCGCGGTAGGCGCGGCCGGGAAGGCGGCCTCGTGCACGAGGTCGGCCTTGCTCGACCACCGCCGGTACAGCGCGGTCTTGGTGGTGCCCGCGCGCTGGGCCACCGCGGCCATGGTCAGGTGGGAATAGCCGATTTCGGAGAGCAGATCCGCCGTGGCGCGCAGAATGGCAGCGTCGATACGCGGATCGCGGGGCCGCCCGGCCGAACTGGCCGGCTTGTGCGCCTCGGGCTTGTCAACCGATGACGGGTCTGCTTTCATATCGCTACCCACCGTATCGTAATTATCGGCCGAAGGAACAGTACTGATGGCAAGCGAACCGGCTGTCGAAGACATCAGCCGTCTGGAGCAATCGAGTCGGGACCTCAGCACGCTGCCCGCGGTGATGTCGCGGTGGCTGTCGACGGTGCTGCCCGGCGGGGCGACCCCGCAGATCACCGTCGAGAGCGGCGTCGACGCCAACGGCATGTCGTCGGAGACCATCATCCTGTCGGGGCGCTGGCAGCAGGACGGCCGGCCGCACGAGCAGAAGTGGGTGGCCCGGGTGGCCCCCACCGCCCAGGACGTCCCGGTCTTCGAGTCCTACCGAATGGATCACCAGTTCGACGTGATCCGGCTGGTCGGCGAGCGCACCGATGTCCCGGTGCCGACGGTGCGGTGGCTGGAGCCCACGGGCAAGGTTCTGGGCAGCCAGTTCTTTTTGATGGACTACGTCGAGGGCCGCGTACCACCCGACGTGATGCCGTACACGTTCGGCGACAACTGGTTCGCCGACTCCCCCGCCGACCGGCAACGCGAGCTGCAGGACCTCACCGTCGAGGTGATCACGAAGCTGCATTCCATACCCGAACCCGAACGCGCGTTCGCATTCCTCGACGACGGATCGGATTCAAACGCGTTGCGGCGCAACCTGAACTGGCTGACGTCCTGGTATGACTTCGCGGTACCCGACATCGGCCGGTCGTCGTTGGTCGAACGCGCGCTGGCGTGGCTGGAGGCCAACTGGCCGACCGACACCGCCGCCGCGGACCCCGTCCTGATCTGGGGCGACTCCCGCGTCGGCAACGTCTTGTACGACGGCTACCGGCCCGCGGCCGTACTCGACTGGGAGATGGCCACACTGGGGCCGCGTGAAATGGACGCGGCGTGGATGATCTTTGCGCACATGGTCTTTCAGGAGCTTGCCGGGTTGGCGGGCCTACCGGGCCTGCCGGACTTCATGCGCGAAGACGACGTCAGGGCCACCTACACCGCCCGCACCGGTGTCGAGTTGGGCGATCTGCACTGGTTCTACGTCTACTCCGGGGTGATCTGGGCGTGCGTGTTCATGAGGACCAGCGCCAGGCGGGTGCGGTTCGGCGAGATCGAGAAACCCGACGACGTCGAATCGCTGTTCTATCACGGCTCTTTGCTCAACCGACTCATTGGAGATGACGCCTAATGCTCGGACCCACCGACGAGTTCCCGATACACCAACTACCGCAGCCGATCTCGTGGCCAGGGTCATCCGACCGCAACTTCTACGACCGGGCCTATCTCAACGCCCACGACCGCACCGGCGACATCTTCGTGATCACCGGCATCGGGTACTACCCCAACCTCGGGGTCAAGGACGCGTTCGTGCTCGTGCGGCGCGACGACACCCAGACTGCGGTGCACCTGTCCGACGCCATCGACTCCGACCGCCTCAACCAGCACGTGCTGGGCTACCGCGTGGAGGTCAGCGAACCGCTGCGCAAGCTTCGGGTGATCCTCGAGGAAACCGAGGGCATCGCCGTCGACCTGACCTG
This sequence comes from Mycolicibacterium sp. XJ1819, assembly GCF_053483675.1. Taxonomy (NCBI): domain Bacteria; kingdom Bacillati; phylum Actinomycetota; class Actinomycetes; order Mycobacteriales; family Mycobacteriaceae; genus Mycobacterium; species Mycolicibacterium sp. XJ1819. The sequence goes on from NZ_JBEFST010000005.1 coordinate 134,094, forward strand.
GAACGGGCTGTTCGACGCCGTCCAGGAACAACGCCACGTGCTGCGCTCAGGCACCCGCGTCACCCTGGACGCGCAACGATTCGCGCAGGTGGGCAGTTGGAGCGGGGTCATCGCGATCGACGGTGAGGACATCGCCGTGGATCCCGAGGTGTGGATCGGCACCCGCGACCGGTCGTGGGGCATCCGGCCCGTCGGCGAACCCGAACCCGCGGGCCGGCCCGCGCATCCGCCGTTCGAGGGCATGTGGTGGCTGTACGTGCCGATGGCGTTCGACGACTTCGCGATCTGCCTGATCATCCAGGAGGAACCCAGCGGTTTCCGCAGCCTCAACGACTGCACCCGAATCTGGCGCGACGGCCGCGTCGAGCAGTTGGGCTGGCCGCGGGTGAAGATCCACTACACGTCGGGCACCCGGATCCCGACGGGCGCCACCATCGACGCGACGACCCCCGACGGCGCCCCCGTGCACTTCGACGTGACCTCCAAGCTGGCGGTCCCGATCCACGTCGGCGGCGGCTACGGCGGCGACTCGGACTGGCTGCACGGCATGTGGAAGGGCGAGAAGTTCACCGAGCGGTTGACCTACGACATGACCGACCCGGCGATCGTCGGGCGTGCGGGCTTCGGCGTCATCGACCACGTCGGCCACGCCATCTGCACCGAAGGCGGGAAGTCCGTCGAGGGCTGGGGGCTCTTCGAGCACGGCGCCCTGGGCCGCCACGACCCGTCGGGTTTCGCCGACTGGCTCACCGTCGCGCCGTAGTAGTAGTGATTTCGGCGTGCGCAGTCGCGCTCAGCGCGACCCGTCACGCCTAAATCGCAAGTAGGAGAGCGGCGGCCGCGACGACTTCGACCAGGCAGTAGAACCAGTTCGGGTAGAACTTCGTGCGGGTGTCCAGCACCGCCGAAGCGAGCCTGCCGAACGCCATCCCGCCCAGCGCCGCACCGACGGCCAGCACGATCCCGGCGCCGACGTCACCGCCGGTGACCGCCGCGTATCCCAGCACCCCCGCGATCGCCAGACCGAACCCGCCGTAGACCGCGCGGACCTCGGCGCGTGCGGTCGCTCCGTCGAGGGTGACGCCGAACGGGTGGACGAGCGCCGCCGGGGCGGCCAGCGCGTAACACCCCATCCCCGCGAAGAACACGCCGACGATCAAGATGACGGCAACGGCAACGGCAACCTCCTGTGCGCTAACCCGCTACCGTGCGATTTCGGCGTGCGCAGTCGCGCTCACCGCGACCCGTCACGCCGAAATCACGGAGGGGACCCGACCGAACACCATCGACTCGTCGATCGGGGCGACCATGTGGTCGACGACGTCGAGCACGTAGTTGTGCCGAACGTTCCAGGGCCGCTCGGTGCCCGACTTGGGCAGCGCATGCAGGGCGCGCTGCACATAGCCGGCGTTGATGTTCCACGCGGGTTTCTCGGCCATCGGCTTGTCACCGAGGTGCGGATACGCGTGGGTGTAGCCGTGAGCATCCATGTGGGCCAACAGATTCGCCACCGCGCGCGCGGTGAGGTCGGCACGCAGCGTCCACGAGGCGTTGATGTAGCCGATGCACCACGCGGCGTTGGGCACGTCCTCGAGCATGTGTTCCTTGAAGACGAACCGCTCCTGCGGCTTGACCTCGGCGCCGTCGATGCTCAACCGCACCCCGCCCAGCGCCTGCAACTGGATACCGGTCGCGGTGATGATGATGTCGGCGTCCAGGCGCCGCCCGGACCGCAGCACGATGCCGGTGGCGTCGATGTGGTCGATGTGGTCGGTGACCACCTCGACGCGGCCGTCGCTGACGGCCTCGAAGAAGTCGTTGTCGAGCATGGCGCACAACCGCTGGTCCCACGGGTCGTAGTGCGGGTTGAAGTGCACGTCGACGGGATAGCCGCGGGGCAGGTTGCGCTTGGCCGCGCTGCGGATGAACCAGCGCGAGAACTTCGGAAAGGCCCTGGCGATCCCGTAGAGCAGCACCGTGAAGATGGTGTTGTACAGCCGGGCGCCGTGGTAGCCGATCTTGCCCGGCAACACCTTGCGGATCGCCTGCACCGCAGGGTTGATCCGCTGCGCCGAGAGCATGTAGGTCGGCGAGCGCTGCAGCATCGTGACGTGGCCGGCCCGCTCGGTCAGTGTCGGGATCATGCTGACCGCGGTGGCGCCGCTGCCGATGACGACCAGTCTCTTGCCGGCATAGTCCAGCGACTCCGGCCAGTGCTGCGGATGCACGACCTCACCCTCGAACGTGTCGAGGCCGGGGAAATCCGGCTGATAGGGCTCGTCGTAGTTGTAGTAGCCGGTGCCGAAGAACAGGAACCGGCCGCGGTAGGTCTTCGGCGTGCCGTCGGTCTCGGTCTGCACCGTCCAGGTGTCGGTGGCCGAATCCCAGTCGGCAGAGGTGACGTAGGTGTCGAACCGGATGTGCTGGTCGATGCCGTGCTTGCGGGCGGTCTGGGTGAGGTACTCGCGGATGTCTTCGCCGTCGGCGACGTTCTCCGGACGGGTCCACGGTTCCCACGGGAAGCTCAGGGTGAAAATGTCGCTGTCGGAGCGGATCCCCGGATAGGTGTGCAGATCCCAGGTGCCGCCGATGCGGGCCCGTCGCTCCAGTACCGCATACGACAGGTTCGGATTCTTCTCCTTGATGCGGTACGCGGCCCCGATGCCCGAGATGCCGGCCCCGATGATCAGGACATCGAAGTACTCACCGTTGTCCGCTCGCTTCTGGCCACCCATGTCGAAACCTCCTTGGTCCTGCTCAGTACCACGATATGGGTCAGGACCCGAGTGCGTCGACGATCTGCGCCAGGGAGTCCACCGCGATCGGTCCGGGCTGGTAGAGGCAGATCCGTTCGGAGACCCCCGCGACGCGGTCGCGGATGTGCGCGGCCACCTCGGCCGGCGTGCCGCACGCCGCGATGGTGTGCAGCACCTCGTCGTCGATGAGCCCGGCCATGTCGTCCCAGCGACCCTGTTTGGACAAGGCGTTCAGCTCGGGCTGGAGTTCCCCCCAGCCGTGGGCGTCGAGCACCGGCCGGTAAGCGGGGGTGGAGCCGTAGAACGCCAGCAGGCGACGCACCGCGGCGTGGTCGACGTCCTCTCCGGCCACCGACACGATGACCTCGGGGATCACCGCGAAGTCGGCCGGGTCGCGTCCGGCGGCGGCCAGTCCCTTGTGCACCTCGGGCATCGTCACCTCGTGCAGGAAGCGCTTGGACCCGAACGGCATGACCAGCAGCCCGTCGGCGACCTCGGCGGTCGCCCGCGTCAACACCGGGCCGAGCGCGCCCACATAGATCGGCGGCGCCCCATACGGGTTGGGCCCCGGGTTGAACGTCGGGGTCATCAGGGTGTGGCGGTAGTACCTGCCGCGAAAGTCCAGTCGCTCGCCGGTGTGCCACGTCGCGAAGATCGCCCGCAGCGCCGCGACCAGTTCGGTCATCCGCGCGACCGGGCGATCGAACTCGGCGCCGTAGCGCTTCTCGATCTGGGCGCGCACCTGCGTGCCCAGCCCCAGCGTGAACCTGCCCTCGGCCAGCAGCTGCAGGTCGTAAGCCTGGTGGGCGAGCTGAATCGGGTTACGCGGGAACGCGATCGCGACGTTGGTCATCAGATCCATGCCACCGACGGTGGAAGCCAGCGTCAGCGGGGTGAACACGTCGTGTGGCCCCTCGAAGGTGAACACGCCACAGGCGCCCGCCTCACGCAGCGCGCGGGTCCGATCGATCGCATCCGTCGGCCCGAACAACGCCGTCATGACCTGCATGTCGTGAGAGCCTAATCGCGTGAGCATCCCACCCCGTACCGACGTCGTCGTCGTCGGAGCCGGGTTCGCGGGGCTTGCCGCGGCCCGCGACCTGGTCAAACGCGGCCACGAAGTGGTGATCCTCGAGGGCCGCGACCGCGTCGGCGGCCGGTCGTCGACGACGACGATCGCCGGCGTCCCGGTGGACCTGGGCGCGACGTTCGTCGGTCCCACCCAGGACGCCGTGCTCGAGGTGGCCGCCGAGCTGAATTGCCCGACGGTGCCGACCTACAGCCGCGGAAAGAACCTGATCCGCTGGCGGGGCCGGGTGCGGTCGTATCGCAGCACCATCCCGCGACTGTCGATCATCGAGTTGCTCGACGTGTCCCGCATCCAGTGGCGTTTCGAGCGGGTCTGTCGGCGAGTGCCGGTCGACGAACCGTGGAACGCGCCCGGGGCCGACGCGCTGGACGCCGAATCGCTGGACGGGTGGCTGAAGTCGGTGCACGCCAGCGCCGGCACCCGCGACCTGATGGCGATCATGACGCGGGTGACGTGGGGATGTGAGCTCGACGCGGTGTCGATGCTGCATGCGGTGCGCTACGTCAAGGCCGCCGGCGGCCTGGGCCGGATGCTGGATGTGGCCGGCGGTGCACAGCAGGACCGCTTTCCGGGCGGCACCCAGCAGATCGCGGTGCGGATGGCCGAGGAACTGGGTCCGCGGGTGGTGCTCGACGCGGTGGTGCGCAGCATCGAACGGCACGCCGACGGCTCGTTCACCGTCGTGTCCGACAAGGGGGCTCTCGCCGCCAAGGCCGTCGTCGTCGCGATACCGCCCGAGCACCGCGGCCGCATCGAATTCGTGCCCGACCTGCCGCCCGAGTACGGCAAGCTCGCACAACACTGGCCGCAGGGCAATCTGAGCAAGGCGTACGCGGCCTACTCGACGCCGTTCTGGCGCGCGAACGGCTGCTCGGGAGAAGCGCTTTCCGATCAGGGACCGGTGTTCATCACCTTCGACGTCAGCCCCGAAGACGGGCCAGGGGTGCTGCTGGGTTTCGTCGACGCGAAGGGGTTTGACCCGCTACCGCCCGCCGAACGCCGTGAGCGCGCGCTGGCCGGCTTCGCCGAGCTGTTCGGCGAGGCGGCGCTGGAGCCGATCGATTATCTCGACCATCGTTGGAGCGCAGAGGATTTCGCCCCAGGGGGTCCGACCGCTGCGGTGCCGCCCGGATCGTGGACGACCTACGGGCCGTGGCTTCGCCGACCGGTCGACGGGATCCATTGGGCCGGAACCGAAACCGCTGACCAGTGGACGGGCTTTCTGGACGGCGCGATCCGGTCGGGGCGACGCGCGGCCGACGAGGTACACCGCGAGCTTGCCGCGGGCGGTTAGGAACTGGCGCGACGCTGCACGCCCGCCGACTCGACCAGCCGGCGCAGGTGTTTGTTCACCTCGTCGGGATGTTCGAGGATCGCGCAGTGCCCGCCGGGCATCTCGACGAACTGCGCGAGGTTGGGCACCTCCTCGGCGATGCGACGCGAGGACACCATCGGCAGGATGCGGTCCTTCTCGCTGCCGATGACCAGCGCGGGCACGGTGAGATTGTGCAGCCCGATGTGCCTTGGCCCCAGATGCTCGACGAGCGTGCGGGCCCAGCCGCCGCGGCCCGCGGCGGGCGTGCCGGTGAACAGCTCGTAGACGAACTCGGCGATCGCCGGGTCGGCGTCGCGGCCCACCGCCATCATCGACACCAGCCGGCGACTGGGCCGGTCCACCGCACGCACCAGCGGCGCCGCGCCGAACGTCTTGAGCAGCGCGCCCGCCGCGCGCACCCGGGCCCCGGCCAGGGGCGCGGGCACGTTGATCAACTGCACGTGGCGCAGCAGGTCGCCGGTGGTGGTGTTGATCAGCGCGACGGCGTCGGCGTGCTCGGCCACCTGCTCGGGGTAGCGCTCGGCCCACGACGAGATCGCGATGCCGCCCATCGAGTGCCCGGCGACGACCGCCCGCTCACCGGGCGCCAGGGTGGCGTCGAGCACCGCGTCCAGATCACCGGCGAGGTGATCGAGCGTGTAGTCGCGACGCCGGCGCGGCGCCGCGCTGAGGCCGTGGCCGCGGTGGTCGAAGGCGATGACGCGGTAGTCGCGGCTCAGGTCGGCGATCTGACAGGCCCACACCCGGATCGCGCAGGTGATGCCGTGGGCGAGCACGATGGGGTATCCGTCCTCGGGACCGAACACCTCGGCGTGCAGGCGCAGCCCGTCCTTGGAGCGCACCTGCACGGGCCTGCCGGGCGGCAACTGCGACGCCGCGGCGAACCCTTTCGCTGCTACCCGAGCGACCTGACCACGACCCATGCGCGCTCCCATTCCGTCCGGCGACATTGCCGCGTAAGTGAGCTTATAGCGCCTCGACCAGCACGGGCGTCACCACCTCGTCGTGAGTCGTGCCGGGCGACGGGTTAAATGGGGGCAGTCCACCTCAGAAAGGGCCGCTATGCGCGCGATACAGATTGCCAGTCTCGACGGTCCCCAGGCGGCCAAGGTCGTCGAACTCGACGAACCCGACGGCGACGGGGTGGTGCTCGTCGACGTGCACGCCGCCGGTGTGGCGTTTCCCGACGCGTTGCAGTCGCGCGGGCTCTACCAGTACAAGCCGGAGTTGCCGTACACGCCGGGCGCCGAGGTCGCCGGCGTGGTGCGCAGTGCGCCCGACGGCGCGCACGTGGCCGCGGGTGACCGGGTGTGCGGGCTGACCATGCTGTGCGGCGCGATGGCCGAGGTGGTCGCGCTGCAACCCGACCGGGTGTTCACGCTGCCGGACCGGGTGTCGTTCGAGGCCGGCGCGGGGCTGTTGTTCAACGACCTCACCATGCACCACGCGCTGCGGACCAGGGGCCGGCTGGCCGAGGGCGAAACCGTGCTGGTGCACGGCGCCGCGGGCGGGATCGGCACCTCGACGCTGCGGCTGGCGCCGGCGTGGGGGGCGTCGCGCACCATCGCGGTGGTCAGCACCGAGGACAAGGTCGAGGTGGCCAAGGCGGCGGGCGCCTCCGACGTGGTGCTGGCCGACGGCTTCAAGGACGCGATCAAGGAGTTGACCGACGGGCGCGGCGTGGACATCGTCGTCGACCCCGTCGGCGGCGATCGGTTCACCGACTCGCTACGGTCGCTGGCACCGGGTGGGCGGCTGCTGGTCATCGGCTTCACCGGCGGCGAGATCCCCACGGTCAAGGTCAACCGGCTGCTGCTGAACAACCTCGACACCGTCGGAGTTGGTTGGGGCGCATGGAGTTTGACCCATCCCGGATATCTGCACGAGCAGTGGGCGGAGCTGGAACCGCTGCTGGCGTCGGGCAAGGTGTCCGCGCCCGAGCCGGTCGTCTACCCGCTCGAGCGCGCCGCCGATGCGATCGCCTCGCTGGAGGACCGCACCGCCAAGGGCAAGGTCGTCGTCAAAATGCGGTGACCGCGCACGAAACGTCGCGGCTAGAACTGGCCGGCGTCCAGGCCGCGTTTGACCTCGAGCCTGCGCAGCTTGCCGGACGTGGTCCTGGGCAGCGTGCCGGGCCGGACGAACACCACATCCGCTGGGACGACGCCGCATTCGGAGGCGACGCGACCGACGACCTCGGTGCGGGCGTCGGCCTCGTCGCGGCCGCGGAACTCGGCGACCACCACGACGCCGGGACGGATCGACTTCTCGCCGACGCCGACGGCCACGACCGCACCCTCGCGCACCCCGGGCGCTGCGGCGGCCACGCGTTCGACCTCGGCGGGGAAGATGTTTCGGCCCGCCACCGTGATGAGTTCCTTGGCCCGCCCGCACACCACCAGGCCGCCGTCGACGAGGTAGCCGAGATCGCCGGTGGAAAACCATTCCTCGGGATCGTGCGGGGCATCGCCGCGGTATCCCGACATCATCGAGGTGCCGCGGATCATCACCTCACCGACGCGGCTCGCGTCGTCGCTCGCCTCGATGCGCACCTGCATCCCGTCGATCGGCTCGCCGAGCACGGCGTAACCGGCCTCGTCGACCACCAGTCCGGTGCCGGGCTCGGGAACCGTTACCGCGCAGGTTGATTCGGCCAGCCCGTAGGACGGCGCCAAAGCCCCTGGAGAGAGGCCGAAGCGGGCCATCTCGGTGGCGAACCGTGCCGTGAGCTCGCAGTCGACGGGCTCGCCGCCGTTGAGCGCGAAGCGCAGCGGCCCCAGGTCGACGTCGGTGACCCGCCGCGAATACTTCCCGATCAGCCCGTAGGCCATGTTCGGCGCCGCGGTGATCGTCGCGCGGCTGTGGCTGAGCCAGTTCAGCCAGCGAAACGGCGAGGCCTGAAACGCCGCCGTCGGCGCCAGCCACAGGTCGACGCCGCCCAGCGCGCCGGCGAGCACGAAACTCAACCCCATGTCGTGGTAGAGCGGCAACCACGAACAGCCCACGTCCTCGGGTGTCACCCCGATACGGGCGTTGAGGCCACGCAGGTTGGCCAGCACGGCATCCGGCGAAAGCTGCACGGTGCGCGGGACTCCCGTCGACCCGGCGGTGCCCTGCAACAGCGCCACCGATGGCGAGGTCTCCGGTGGTCGGAAGGTGCTCGAGCGCTTCAGCGGCGCCACTGCGTCGAGTTCCTTGACCAGTGGTCGCGCGTCGGCAATCGACAGCTGCTCCAAGTAGGCGCCTCGGCTCAGGACGTGGCTGACGCCCATGCCCTCGAACCGCGCCAGCGTCGACTGCGCCCACTGGACAGCGTCCGCGCCGCGCACCGGGCCGGGAGCGATCGACACCGCGACGCCCGCCTGGAAGGCGCCGAAGATGGCGGCGATCAGCTCGACCGAGGGGTCGCCCGCCAATCCCAGCGCGTCGACGTCGTCGTCGAGCAACCAGTCGGCGACGTTCTGCGACCGGGCGTGCACCTCGGGCCAGGGATGGCGCACCCAATCGCCGTCGTCCAGTACGACCAGCGCGTTATCGCAGCTGGACAACCGATCGGCCAAGGCCGCTGCCAACACGTTCACGCGCCTAAAGCTAACTCATCCGCGTTCGCTGTGGACGGCTAGCTTTGCGGGGCGGCAGGCCCCGCCTCGACGCGGTGGATCGGGAACTTGCGCGGCACGGTGAGCAACAGCGCGATTGTGATCGCGGCGGCCACCAGCAGGCCCACGAAGACGGCGTGGGTGGCCGCGTCCATCGCCACCGCGTCGGACTGCCCGTCGTGGTGGCGCAATACGGTGTTGGCGATGGCGCCGAAACCTGCCGCGCCGATGCTCTGGCCGAGGAACCGCGAGTACATCAACCCACCGGTGACCGTGCCGCGCTGCTCCCACCCGACGGTGTTTTGCAGGCCGACGATCAACGGCGAGAACAGCAGGCCCATCCCGACACCCATCAGCGCGGTGAACGCGACCGGTTGCCACACGGGCGATTCCGCGTCCAGCAGGATCAGGCCGGCCGCGGCGGCGACCGCGGCGACCGCGCCGACCAACGCGGTGTCACGGAAGCCGATGCGCAGGTAGAGCCGCGCGGAGAATCCCGATGTGATGGGCCAGGTGATGCTCATGACGGCCAGCACGAAGCCCGCCGCGATCGGGGACAGGCCCAGCACCGTCTGCCCCCAGTTGGGCAGGTACACCGACAGCCCGATCACGATCATCCCGGCGGTGGCGGTGGCGGCGAACGAGGCCGCGGTGAGCCGACGGGTCAGCAGCCACGTCGGCAGCACTGGTTCGCTGGCACGGCGTTCGACGAGGATCAACGCGACGGCGCCGAGTCCGGCCGCGGTGAACGTGGCGATGCTCGGTGCGGAGTTCCACGGCCACATCACCCCGCCCTGCAGCAGACCGAAGATGAACAGCCCGGCGGAGATCAACACCAGCGCAGCGCCCGCATAGTCGATGCGGTGTGGCCGCCGTTCGACGTCCTCATGCAGATCGCGCACGATGAGGTACAGCGCGAAGACGCCGATCGGCAGGTTCACCAAGAAGATCCACCGCCAGGACAGGTACTGCGCGAACAGCCCGCCCAGCGCGGGGGCGATGACCGCCGAGATCCCCCACACACTGGCCAGGTAGCCCTGGATGCGGCCGCGCTCGGCGACGGTGTAGAGGTCGCCGGCCACCGTCTGCACGGTCGCCGAGATCGACCCGGCGCCGATCCCCTGGATGCCGCGGAAGATCGCCAGCGTCAACATGTTCCAGCTGGCCGCCGACAGCGCCGACCCGATCAGGAAGGCGACCACGCCGATGATCAGGATCGGCTTGCGGCCGTAGAGGTCGGCCAGCTTGCCGTAGATCGGAATCGTCACCGTCTGCGCCAGTAGGTAGACGGAGAACACCCAGCCGACCTGATCGAAGCCGCCGAGGTCGCCGACCACCTGCGGGACGGCGGTCGCGAGGATCGTGGTGTCCATCGCGACCAGGGCCATGGTGAGGATCAGCGAGATCAGCACCGGCGTCCGGGCGTCGTGTCGCACCTGGCCGCCTCCCTACCTCGCCCCGCAGCGCGTCGAGGGCCGAGATGGTGCCGATGGGCCTGCGGCGAAACTGCGGAAACTGCAATTGCAATGAAACCGGCCCCCGGAGTTTCCTCCGAGGGCCGGCTCCTCTAGTAGCGGGGACAGGATTCGAACCTGCGACCTCTGGGTTATGAGCCCAGCGAGCTACCGAGCTGCTCCACCCCGCGTTGGGTGAATCCCAGGCTACCGAAGGCCGACGCCGCTTCCAAATCGCGGGCTCCAACGCAGCGCGAGCGACCCCGAATGTGCGTCTTCGACGGTGTATCGACGCACATTAGCGGTCGCCCGCGCAGGGTTAGCGAGCCGACTGGTATTTCTCCATCGCATCGTCGAGACGTTGCAGCGCCTCGCCGAACTCGGCGAAGTTGCCGCCCTGCTGAGCTTGGCGCAGCCCGTCGAGGGCGGTGTTGACCTCTTGGAGCGCGGCGGCTTTGGCGCCCGACAGCTGGGTCGGGACGCCCGGTGACGCCGCAGCGGGAGCGGGTGTCTGCGGAACGGACTGCTCGGCGGGCGGTTGCGCCGCGGGCGACTCGCCGTCGGTGGCGGGTGCGGCCTCCGGAGCCCCACTGAGCGTCCCGGCCGGCGCGGGACCGGTGGCGGTGGCGTCGGCCCCCGGGCCGAACAGTTCGATGAGCGCATCGCGCACCGTCGGGCCGTAGCCGACCTTGTCGTTGTACATCATCGCCACCCGGATCAGCCGCGGATACGACGAGGCGGCGTCGCTGGTGCCCGGCGAGGCGTACACCGGCGCGACATAGAGCAGGCCGCCCTCGCCGACCGGCAGGGTCAGCAGGTTGCCCCACCGGATGCGGTTCTGGTTGTCCCGACCGATCACGCCGAGGTCCTGGCTGACCGCGGTGTCGGTGCTGATCGCGTTGAACGCCAGCTTCGGGCCGTTGACCTGACCCGGGATGGTCAGCACGGTCAGCTTGCCGTAGGTGTCCGGGTCGGAGCTGGCGCTGATGTAGGCCGCCAGGAAGTCGCGGCGGAACCGGTTCATCGCGCTGGTGAGCTGGAACGAAGCCGACTTATCCTCGGTGGCAAGGTTTTTCGCCACGATGTAGTACGGCGGCTGGAAGCTGCTCGCGGTCGGGTTCGGGTCGAGCGGAACGTCCCAGAAATCCGACGTCGAGAAGAACGTCACCGGATCGTTGACGTGGTACTTGGCCAGCAGCGCGCGCTGCACCTTGAACAGATCCTCGGGGTAGCGCAGATGCTCCTGCAGTTCGGGCGAGATGTCGCTCTTGGGCTTGATGGTGTCGGGAAACACCTTCATCCAGGCCTGCAGCACGGGGTCCGACTCGTCCTGGGCGTAGAGCGTCACCGTGCCGTCGTAGGCGTCGACGGTGGCTTTCACCGAGTTGCGGATGTAGGACACCTGCTTGTCGGGCTGCAACCGGTTGATCGCCACTTCGTTGGAGTCGGCGGTCGCGCTCGACAGCGTGGTCAGCTGGGAGTACGGGTAGTTGTCCAGGGTGGTGTAGCCGTCGACGATCCACACCATCCGTTTGTTCACGATCGCCGGGTACACGGTGGTGTCGGTGGTCAGCCACGGCGCCACCGCCTCCACCCGATCCGACGGGGCCCGGTTGAACAGGATCTTGCTGTTCTCGCCGATCACGTTGGAGAACAGGAAGTTTCGCTCGGCGAACTTGGCGGCGAACACGCTGCGCGCCAGCCAGTTGCCGACCGCCACGCCACCTTTGCCGGTGTAGGTGTAATTGCGGGTCTCGGTGTTGGTCTCGAAGTCGTACTCGCGTGGCGGGCCGTTCTCGCCGACGATCGCGTAGTCGGCCGGAGTGTTGGAGATCACCGGGCCGTAGTAGATGCGCGGCTGGTCCAGCGGCGCGGGGCCCTGGTTGATGTTGCCGTCGGGGCCCACGGCGTTGACCAGGAACTCGGGGTAGCCGCCGTTCTGGTTGGGGTCGTTGGCGATGCCCCGCACCGTGTTGGCCGGCGAGGCGATGAAGCCGTTGCCGTGGGTGTAGACCGAGTGCCGGTTGATCCAGTCGCGCTGGTTGTCGATCAACCGGTCCGGGTTGAGTTCACGCGCGGCCACCACGTAATCGCGCAACTCGCCGTCCCGGCCGCGGTACCGGTCCATGTTGAGGTGGTCGGAGAAATAGTAGAAGTTCTTGCCCTGCTGGAACTGGGTGAACGCCGGGCTGACGATCGTCGGATCGAGCACCCGGATGTTCGAGGTGGTGGCCCGGTCGGCGGCCACCTGCTGGGCGGTGGCCGGTGCGTTGCCCGGATAGTTGCGGTAGGTGACGACCTCGTCGGTCAGCCCGTACGCCTGTCTGGTGGCCGCGATGCTTCGGCTGATGTATTCGCTTTCCTTCTGCGCCGCGTTGGGTTTGACGCTGAACTGCTCGACCACCAGCGGCCAGCCCGCCCCCACCACCAGCGACGACAACAGCAACAGCACCACGCCGATGGCCGGAATCCGCAAGTCGCGCAGGACGATCGCGGAAAACACCGCCACCGCGCAGATGACGGCGATCGCCATCAGGATCAGCTTCGCCGGAAGCACCGCGTTGATGTCGGTGTACCCGGCACCGGTGAACGGCTTACCGGCGCGGGTGTGGCTGAGCAACTCGTAGCGGTCCATCCAGTAGGCCAGCGCCTTGAGCAGCATCAGGACCCCGACCAGCGTGACAAGCTGGATGCGCGCCGAGCGGCTCAGCGCCCCGGCCCGGCCCGACAGCCGGATACCGCCGAACAGGTAGTGGCCCACCAGGTTCGCCAGGAACGCCAGGAAGACGGCGACGAACAGGTAGCTCAACACCAGACGGTAGAACGGCAGATCGAAGGCGTAGAACCCGAGATCCTTGCCGAACTCCGGGTCGTCGACGCCGAAGCTGCCGCCGTGCAGAAACAGCTGCACGCGGTTCCAGTAGGTCTGGGCCACCAGGCCCGCGAGGACGCCGATGAACACCGGAATGCCGATGCCGACCAGCCGCAGCCGGGTCATCACCGCGGTGCGGTACCGCGCGACCGGGTCGTTGGGGCCGCTGGTCGGCACGAACACCGGCCGGGTGCGGTAGGCCAGCGCCAACCCGGCGTACACGATCGCCGCGATCACCACGGCGGCGACGGCGAACACGACCAGACGGGTCAGCAGCACGGTGGTGAACACCGAGCGGTAGCCCAGTTCGCCGAACCACAACCAGTCCACGTACGCGTCGATCAACCGCGGGCCGATCAACAACAACACCACGACGACCACAGCGGCCGCGATGAGAATTCGGCTGCGTCGTGTCAGTGTCGGCATCCGTGCTGCCGCGGGCCGCATACCCACTCGATTGACTCCAGTCTCACCAATTCATACGCCGCCACCCGACGTGCCATAACTGTACGCAAACGAACTGTACGCAAATCCGGTGGCGACAGCTCAGCACTGGGGGCGGTCACCACCGTCGGAGAGCGTCTCGAGGGCGTCGACCGCCTGCTCCAGCGTCTCCACCTTGACCAGTTCCAGGCCGTTGCTGTCGACCGTCCTGGCCTCCGCGCAGTTGTCGGCGGGCACCAGGAACAGGTCCGCGCCGGCTTCCTGGGCCGCCACCACCTTGTGGGTGATGCCGCCGATCGGGCCGACCTTGCCGTCCCCGGTGATGGTGCCGGTCCCGGCGACGAACTTGCCGCCGTTGAGGTCGCCGATGGTCAACTTGTCCACCACCGCCAGGCTGAAGATCAACCCGGCGGACGGGCCGCCGATCTTCTCCAGGTTGAACTCGACCGAGAACGGCGCCCACGGCGCGTCGAGCACCCCGATGCCCAGGTAGCCCTGGTCGCGTTCGGGGTGCTTGCCCAGCGTGATGGTGGCGACACCCGCGGGCGCGTCCTTGCGCCGGTAGTCCAGCACCACGGTGTCGCCGGGTTTGGTGTCCTTGAGCAGCGCCTGGAATTCCTCCAGGTTGGCCACCGGCGTGCCGTTGACCGCGTCGATCGCGTCGCCGTCGGCCAGCTTGCCCGCCGACGGGCCGTCCTCGTTGACCGATTCCACCGATACGGCCATCGGATAGTCCAGGTAGTGCAGCGCGGCGTATTCGGCGCTGTCCTCGGACTGGCGGAAGTCGGTGGTGTTGGCCTCCTCGATCTCGTCTCTGGTCTTGTCGGGCGGATACACAAGTTCGCGGGGGACCAACTGCTCGCGACCGGTCATCCACAACGCCATGGCCTGGCCCAGCGTCAGCCCGTCGCGCTGCGACACCGTCGTCATGTTGAGCTGTCCCGACGTCGGGTGCACGTAGGTGCCGTCGATCTCGACGACCGGCTTGCCGTCCACCTCGCCGAGCGTGTCGAACATCGGTCCGGGGCCCAGCGACACATAGGGCACCGTCCCGATCGACATCAACGCCCCGAACACCACGATCGGGACGATCGCGACGAGCAGCGTCAGAATCCGCCTGTTCACGTCGCCCAATGTAAGGGTTCACTCTCAGCGTGACCTGCCGAGCCACATGAGACGGCCGCGATGAGTACCGTTGAGGCCATGGCTGACCTGCCTTTCGGCTTCTCCCCTGGGGACGACCCCGAGCGCGACAAGCGAAAGGATCGTGAGTCGGGTTCGGATCCGTTCGGTCCCGGCGGCTCGGAATTCGACATGTCGCAGCTGGGGCAGATCTTCAGCCGACTCGGCGAGATGTTCAGCGGCGCCGGCAGCGCGATGGCCGGCGGCACGGCATCGGGTCCGGTCAACTACGACCTGGCGCGCAAACTCGCGTCGAACTCCATCGGTTTCGTCGCGCCCATCGCCGAGTCGACGAGCTCGGCGATCGCCGACGCGGTGCACCTGGCCGAGACGTGGCTCGACGGTGCGACCGCGCTGCCCGCGGGCACCACCAAGTCCGTGGCGTGGACGCCCAGCGACTGGATCGACAACACGCTGGACACCTGGAAGCGGTTGTGTGATCCGGTGGCCGAGCAGATTTCGGCGGTGTGGGGCCAGGCGCTCCCCGAAGAGGCCACGAGCATGGCGGCCCCACTGATGTCGATGATGACCCAGATGGGCGGGATGGCGTTCGGTTCACAGCTGGGTCAGGCGCTCGGCAAGTTGTCACGAGAAGTGATGACCTCCACCGACATCGGGCTTCCGCTCGGCCCGAAGGGAGTGGCCGCCCTGCTGCCCGACAACATCGAGTCGCTGTCCGAGGGGCTCGAACAGCCGCGCAGCGAGATCATCACCTTCCTCGCCGCGCGAGAGGCCGCGCACCACCGGCTGTTCAGCCACGTGCCGTGGCTGTCCACCCAGCTGCTCAACGCGGTCGAGGCGTTCGCCAGGGGCATGAAGATCGACATGAGCGGCATCGAGGAACTCGCGCAGGGTTTCAATCCCGCGGCCCTGACCGATCCTTCTCAACTGGAACAACTGCTCAACCAGGGCATCTTCGAACCGAAGGCCACCCCCGAGCAGGCCGCCGCGTTGGAGCGGCTGGAGACGCTGTTGGCCCTGATCGAGGGCTGGGTGGAGACGGTCGTCTCCGATGCATTGGGTGAGCGCATCCCCGGCACCGGCGCCCTGGCCGAGATGCTGCGCAGGCGACGGGCCACCGGCGGACCCGCCGAGCAGACCTTCGCGACGCTGGTCGGCCTGGAGCTGCGGCCGCGCAAGCTTCGGGAGGCCGCGGTGTTGTGGCGTCGGCTGACCGAGGCGGTGGGCGCCGATGCGCGCGACGGGGTGTGGCAACACCCCGACCTGCTGCCGCGCGCCGACGACCTCGACGAGCCCGCCGGATTCATCGACCGGATGATCGCCGGCGACACGACCGGCATGGACAGCGCCATCGAGCAGGCCATCGCCGATCTGGAGAAGGACGATTCCGGCAGCTCCGAGGATGGCGACGACCCCACGCCCTGAGCCTGTGGATAACTGCCGCCGGCGGTGACCCGCGCAGTGGCAGAGTCGTCGCATGCGGCGGTTTGCCCTGAACCCGGCGACCCCGGTGTTGCTGCGTCCCGACGGCGCCGTGCAGGTGGGGTGGGATCCGCGCCGCGCGGTGCTGGTGCGTCCACCGCCCGGGATGACCGCCGCCAAGCTGGCCGAGCTGCTGCGCCTGTTGCAGACCGGGGTGACGCTGGCCGAGGTGCAGGCGCGCGTCGACGGCGCCGACGCCGCGTCGGTCGCCGACCTGGTCACGGCGCTGGCCGACGCCGGTGTGCTCACGCGTACCGGCAGCCGGCGGCCCCATGCCGCCTGCGTGCGTATCCACGGCCGCGGACCGCTGTCGGATCTGTTGGCGGGGGCGCTGCGCTGCTCGGGCGCTCGGATCACCCGCAGCGACCGCGCCCACGCCGGTGCGCCGTCGCAGCCGACCGACCTGGTGGTGCTCGCGGACTATCTGGTGTGCGATCCGCGGCTGGTCCGTGACCTGCACGCCGCCCAGGTGCCGCATCTTCCCGTCCGGGTGCGCGACGGCACCGGCCTGGTCGGACCGCTGGTCATCCCCGGCGTGACCAGTTGTCTGGGATGCGCGGACCTTCATCGCAGCGATCGCGACCGGGCATGGCCCGCCGTGGCCGCGCAGCTACGCGACACCGTCGGCAGCGCCGACCGGGCGACGGTGCTGGCGACGGCCGCGCTGGCGCTCAACCAGGTCGACCGGGTGATCCGCGCGGTCGTCGGCGGCCGGGCCGATTGGGCTGGGCCGCCGCCGACGCTGGACACCACCCTGGAGTTCGACGTCAACCTCGGTTCGGTCGTGGCGCGGCGTTGGTCGCGGCACCCGCACTGCTCGTGTTGAAAACACGCGTTGCCAAGTAGGTGCGGCGTTCGCACCGCCGTCATGGATGATGGATGCGTGAGTGACATCAAGCGGGGCCGGGCCGCGCGCAACGCCAAGCTGGCCAGCCTGCCGGTCGGAATGGCCGGCCGGGCCGCGTTGGGCTTCGGCAAACGGCTGACCGGCAAGTCGAAAGACGAGGTCAACGCCGAACTGATGGACAAGGCCGCCCAACAGCTGTTCACCGTGCTCGGTGAGCTCAAGGGCGGGGCGATGAAGGTCGGCCAGGCGCTGTCGGTGATGGAGGCCGCGGTTCCCGAGCAGTACGGAAAGCCCTACCGCGAAGCGCTGACGAAGCTGCAACGCGAGGCGCCGCCGCTGCCCGCGGCCAAGGTGCACCGCGTGCTGGACGCCCAGTTGGGGACCAAGTGGCGCGAGCGGTTCTCGTCCTTCGACGACACCCCGGTGGCGTCGGCCAGCATCGGTCAGGTGCACAAGGCGGTGTGGTCGGACGGACGCGAGGTGGCGGTCAAGATCCAGTACCCGGGTGCCGACGAGGCGCTGCGCGCCGACCTGAAGACCATGCAGCGGATGGTCAGCGTGCTCAAGCAGCTCTCCCCCGGCGCCGACGTGCAGGGTGTGGTCGACGAGCTCATCGAGCGCACCGAGATGGAGCTGGACTACCGGCTGGAGGCCGACAACCAGCGCGCGTTCGCCAAAGCCTATGCGGGACATCAGCATTTCCTGGTTCCGCACATCGTGGCCAGCGCCCCGAAGGTGGTGATCCAGGAATGGATCGAGGGCATTCCGATGTCGGTGATCATCCGCGAGGGCACCCAGGAACAGCGGGATCTGATGGGCGCCAGGCTATTCGAGCTGACCTATGACGCACCACGGCGGCTGGAGATGATGCACGGCGACGCGCATCCGGGCAACTTCATGCTGCTGCCCGACGGCAAGATGGGCGTCATCGACTTCGGCGCGGTGGCGCCGATGCCCGGGGGCATTCCCATCGAGATCGGCCTGGCCACGCGCTATGCGCTCAACAAGGACTACGACAACTTGTTGACCACCATGCAGCACATCGGTTTTGTCCAGAAGGGCGAATATGTGTCGCAACGGGATATGGAAGACATGATGCGCCAGTACGTCGAACCCCTCGAGGTCGAGGTGTTCCACTACACGCGCAGATGGTTGCAGAAGATGACGGCCATCGACATGGACCGGTCGGTGTCTCAGATCAAGGCCGCCCGGCAGATGGACATCCCGGCCAAACTGGCGATCCCGATGCGGGTGATCGCCTCGAACGTCGCGATCGCTTGTCAGCTCGATGCGCGCATCCCCGCCAGAAGACTTGCCACCGAGCTGATTCCGGGTTTCGCCGAAGAAGCCGCCTAGCCCGGGCGGGCCGCCGAGACTGCTCTTCAGCAGTCTCGGCGACACCCCTAGGCGGCTGCCGGGTTGCCCACGGTGTCCTTGCGGGGCCTGCCACGCGGACGCTTACGGGCGATGATCGAGCCGCGCTCGAGGATCTCGCCGCCCCAAACTCCCCACGGCTCTTGACGATCCAACGCGGCGGCCAGGCACTCGCGGCGGATCGGGCAACCAGCGCACAACGCCTTGGCGCGTTCGAGCTCGGCAGGATTCTCGGCGAACCACAGATCGGGATCGCCGATGTGACACGGCACCGCCAGCTTCGTCTTCTTTCGGCATGTCCGGCTTGACATGGCCAGTCCTCTGCTTCCTGGTCGTCGGATTGCATCTGTCTTCTGCGGGATCCGTGACCAGGTGTCGGAGGTCGGAAAGATTCCTCTAAAAGAATCTGGCCACGGATCCGGTGACTTCGGGTCCGTGGCCTCTTCGGCTTTTGCGGGGCTTACCTAGATGGTGCCCCGATCCACGGACCGTCCTGTCGCGGCGGTGGTGCGGCGCTTACGCGGCGGCGCGATGGCGGCTGCGGCGCCCGCGGCGGCATGCGCCATGCGCGCGGGATGGGCAGCGGCAACCGGGAGGGTCCACGCAGTGCCGGCAGCGACGCCGTCGACCGAGTTGGCTACGCCGATGAACGCGTTGATGCTGGCCATGATCTCGGACACCCTCCTTTCGCACGCGGAATCACATGTGCGGTGACGACGATAAGCGTAACAGCCACGACGCACAAGCGATTTTCTGACCTGCACATTTGGCACGATTTTTACGACGTTTGGCGGCTCTTGACCATCGCAAGGACATCGGCGCCGTACTGCTCGAGCTTGCGTGCGCCGATGCCGGGAATCGCGACCAGAGCGGCGTCGTCGGTGGGCAGCGTCTCGGCGATGGCGATCAGCGTGTTGTCGGTGAACACCACGTAGGCGGGCACGCTCATCTCCTTGGAGGTGCGTAATCGCCACTCCTTGAGCGCGCCGAGCAGTTCCTCGTCGATATCGGACGGGCACGATTCGCAGCGGCGCAACATGATCGCGGGTGGCGAGGTGAGCGCGCTGTTGCACACCCGGCAGCGCGGCGGAGCAGCGCGGGACCGGCGCGGCCGCGCGGGGGCGCGCTCGGCGGACAACTGCGGTGCGATGCCGTTGAGAAACCGCGACGGTTTTCGGCTCTGCCGCCCGCCGGGTGCGCGGGACAACGCCCAGCTCAACGCCAAATGCTTTCGCGCTCTGGTGATCCCGACATAGAGCAGCCGGCGCTCCTCTTCGACCGCCTCACTGTCGGGGCCGTGGGCCAGGGCGTGCGAGATCGGCAGGGTGCCGTCGGCCAGGCCGACCAGAAACACCGCGTCCCATTCCAACCCCTTGGCGGCGTGCAGCGACGCGAGCGTGACACCCTGCACCACCGGTGGATGCCGGGCGTCGGCGCGCTGGCGAAGCTCGGCGAGCAGCATGCGCAGATCCAGCGACGGGCGTTGTGCGACTTCCTCGTCGACGAGTTCGGCCAGCGCGGTCAGTGCCTCCCACCGCTCGCGCGCCTTGGTGCCCGCCGGCGCCTCGGCCGTCAGCCCGAGCGGTTCGAGCACCGCCCGCACCACCTCGGGCAGCGGGTGCTCGACGTCGTGTTCGGCGGCCCGCTGCAACGCGACAAGCGCCTGGCGGATCTCCTGCCGGCTGAAGAACCCCTCGCCGCCGCGGACCTGAAATGGAATGCCCGCCTCGGTCAGCGCCTCCTCGTAGACCTCGGACTGAGCGTTGATCCGGTAGAGCACCGCGATCTCGGCGGGTTCGGTACCGGCCTCGATGAGCCGCTTGATGCTCTTGGCGGCCGCGGTGGCCTCGGCGACCTCGTCGGGGTGTTCGGCGAAGGTGGGCTCCGGACCGGGCGCGCGCTGGCCGATCAGGTGCAGCTTGCTGCCCGCCATCCTGCCGCGCGCGGCGGCGATGACGCGGTTGGCCAGCGACACCACCTGCGGAGTGGACCGGTAGTCGCGTTCCAGGCGGACCACCGCGGCGTCGGGGAAGCGCCGGGAGAAGTCGAGCAGATAGCGCGGGCTGGCGCCGGTGAACGAGTAGATGGTCTGGTTGGCGTCGCCGACGACGGTCAGATCGTCGCGGTCGCCGAGCCAGGCGTCGAGCACCCGCTGCTGTAGCGGTGTGACGTCCTGGTATTCGTCGACGACGAAACACCGGTACCGGTCGCGGAACTCCTGCGCGACGGCCGGATCGTTCTCGATGGCGGCCGCGGTGTGCAGCAGCAGGTCGTCGAAGTCGAGCAGCGTCATGCCCTCGCGGCGGGTCTTGAGCGTCTCGTAGCCGGCGTATACGGCCGCGACCTTCTGCGCGTCGAACGGGATGTCGCGACCGGTTCGCGCGACCTCCTCGGCATAGCCCTCCGGGGTGATCAACGAGGCCTTCGCCCACTCGATTTCGCCGGCGAGGTCGCGTACGTCGTCGGTGCTGGCCTGCAGGCCGACCCGGTGCGCGGACTGCGCGACGACCGAGAACTTGGTGTCCAGCAGCTGCCAGGTGGTGTCGCCGACGACACGCGGCCAGAAGTAGGACAATTGGCGACGGGCCGCGGCGTGAAACGTCATCGCCTGAACTGCGTCGGCCGACACCCCGGACCAGTCGCTGCTCAGGGCACGCAACCGGGCGCGCATCTCGCCCGCCGCGCGCTGGGTGAACGTCACGGCGAGCACCTGCCCGGGGGCGACGTGCCCCGAGGAGACGAGATGGGCGATGCGGCGGGTGATGGTGCGGGTCTTGCCCGTTCCGGCGCCCGCCAGCACGCACACCGGCCCGCGGGCGGCCAGGACGGCCTCGCGCTGCTCGTCGTCGAGGTCGTCGAGGATCTGTGAACCCTGCACGCCCGCCGCCTCTACCGACATGGGCTCCATCATGGCAGCGCCGACCGACAAATCCACCGACGTGCGGCCGGGCATGTTCGGGTGGTCGGATACGTTGGAGGCACTATGAGCGCTACGCAAGTGACTTCCCAGGTGACCATGTACACCACGCCGTGGTGCGGCTACTGCATCAGGCTCAAGAAGGTGTTGGAGTCCGAGGGCATCACTTTCACCGAGATCGACATCGAAGCCGACCCCGAAGCTGCGAAGTTCGTGTCGTCGGTCAACGGCGGCAACCAGACCGTGCCGACGCTGAAGTTCGCCGACGGGTCGACGCTGACGAACCCCACCCCCAAGGACGTCAAGGCCAAACTGGCGTCATAGGTGCGCTCTTCGAGAGCGACGAAATAGCGTGGCCTACTCGCACTTTCACGCCCGTTTGTCCGTTTGGCGAAAAATCGGGTAGGGGGTCTTAGCCGGCGGCGACCCAGGACTCGATGATCTCCCGCGCGATCGAGATCGAGCCCGGCAGCAACAGCCGCGACGACGAACTCTGCGCGCTCCAGTCGCCGGCCTGAAGCGCCTCGCGGATCTCGTCGCGGGTGAACCACGCCGCCTCGGCGATCTCGCCGTCGTGAAACGCGAACTCCTGCTCGGGGTCGCCGATGGCGTGGAATCCCACCATCAGCGACCTGGGGAACGGCCAGGGCTGGCTGCCCAGATAGCGGACGTCGGTGACCGTCAGCCCGATCTCCTCGGCGACCTCGCGCACGACGCAGGACTCGAACGACTCCCCGGCCTCCACGAACCCGGCCAGCAGCGAGAACAACCGCTGCGGCCACAGCGTCTGGCGGGCCAGCACGGCGCGGTCGTGGCCGTCGTGGATCAGACAGATCACCGCGGGGTCGATGCGGGGAAACTCCTCGTAGCCGTTGAGCGGGTTGACCCGTGACCAGCCGCCCTTGCTCGGCCGTGTCGGTGCGCCGTCGACCGTGCTGAACCGGGCGTTGTCGTGCCAGTTGAGCAGCGCGGTGGCGGTGGCCACCAGTTGCGCGCTCAGGTCGTCGAAGATCTGGCCCGCCCGGCGCAGATCGAGCACCTCGGTGACCGCGGTGGGGTCCTCGGGCGCGGCCAACTCCGCGCGCACGGCCCACACATGCCTGCCGTCGTCGAGTCGGCCGAGGAACACCGCGCTCTGCGGCGGTTTGTCCCCGAGCACGCCCGCATCGCCCAGAACCACCCGCCCCTCGGAGATCAGCACCTGATTGCGCCGGTCGACCCGCAGCAGCAGCGCGTCGGACCACCCGGCGATCGCCGCGTCGACGTCGGTGCGCAGCGTGTCGGCGCGGTCGGCACCGACCCGTGACAGCAGCGGGACGTTGCGCAGCGAGAAATCGCGTGAGCTCATCGGTCGGCGTCCGCGCTGCGGATGTAGAGCAACCGGTCGCCGGACTCCAGCGCGTCGACCCGTTCGTCGTCGACGCGCAGCAGGTCCCCGCCGCGGACCACGCCGAGCACGATGTCGGTGAGGTGACGCGGTGATCCGCCGACCTCCTTGGGGGTGACCTCGCGTTCGGAGATCGCAAAGCCGGCGTCGGGGGTCAGCAGGTCCTCCATCATCTCCACCACGCTGGGGGTCTGCACCGCGATGCCCAACAGCCGGCCCGCGGTCTCGGCGGTCACCACCGTCGAGTCGGCGCCGGACTGCCGCAGCAGATGCTGGTTGTCGGTCTCGCGTACCGCGGCGATGATCTTGGCCTTGGGGGCCAGTTCCCGGGCGGTGAGCGTGACGAGCACGGCGGTGTCGTCGCTGTTGGGCGCCACGATGATGGCCTTGGCGTGCTGGGCGCTGGCCAGTCGCAGCACCTCGGAACTGGTGGCGTCACCCCGGACGGTGACCAGTCCGGAGCTCTTGGCGCGGTCCAGCGCGGTGGGCTGGTCGTCGACGACCACGATGTCGGCGGGCGCCACCTCGTCGCCGACCAGCGCGGCCGCGGCGGTTCTGCCCTTCGTGCCGTAGCCCACGATGACGATGTGGTTGCGCACTTTGTTCCTCCATCGCTGGATCTGGTACACCTGCCGCGACTGTGTGGTGAGGGTTTCGACCGTCGTCCCGATGAGCACGATGAGGAACGCGATCCGCAGCGGCGTGATCACCAGGACGTTGATCAGCCTCGCGGTCGGGGTGAACGGGGTGATGTCGCCATAGCCCGTCGTCGACAGCGACACCGTCGCGTAGTAAAGGCAGTCCAGGAAGGACAGCTGGTTGTCCTGCACGTCGCGGTAGCCGTCACGGTCGATGTAGACGATCAGCACGGCGGCGAACAACGCCAGCGTCGCGTAGATGACCCGGCGCACGATGCGCTGCGTCGGGCTGACCGTGGCGGTGGGAATCTGCACCGTCTCGGTGAGCGCGTGGACCGGCAGATTGTCCAGCGACTGGTCGAACCGGCGGAGTCGACGCCTCAGCGTTGCTTTAGCCACCCGTCATCGGCCCGAGTCTGCGCACGTCATTATGTAACCATGGCCTCTCCCCCTGCCGAATTGCAGCAGATCGTCAAACCGTCGCGGGCGTACCGGATGGCGGCGATGCTGCTCGGCATCGGCAGCCTGCATTTTCTGGCTCCCAAACCGTTCGACGAGATCGTCCCGGCGGAGTTGCCCGGAAGCGCGCGCCTCTACACCTACGCGTCGGGGGTCGCCGAGTTGGCCGTCGGTGCTCTGCTGCTGGTGCGTCGGACCAGGCGGATCGGCGCGCTGGCCGCCGCGGCGCTGTTCGTCTCGGTGTTCCCGGCCAACGTGAACATGGTGCGGCTGTGGTTCAGGGACCCGGCCAAGTCGCTTCCCATGCGGATCGTGGCCATCGCCCGTCTGCCGCTGCAGATCCCGATGATCGTCGAGGCGCTCAAGATCCACCGCAACTCCTAGGCGGCCTCCAGCAGTTCGGCCAGCTCCTCGGCGTCGGGCAGCCGGTCGGGGACCACCGTCTGGCCGCTGCGCACATAATGGAACGCCGCGCGCACCGAGTTCACCGGGCAACCGTGCAGCGCAGCCCACGCGATCCGGTACACGGCCAGCTGGATGGCGGTGTGCTGCTTGGCTTCCGGTGTGTCCGGCGGATCGCCTGTCTTCCAGTCGACGACTGTCGCCCCGCCGTCCTCGTCGGCGAACACGGCGTCGATACGTCCGCGCACCACCCGGCCCCCGATGACCATGTCGAACGGCACCTCCACATCGATGGGGGTGCGGGCCGCCCAGACCGACACCGCGAACGCGGCCTGCAGTTCGCCGAGCTGTTCGGCCACGCCGGCGTCGTGGTCGACGGCGCCGGGCAGATCGTCCAGGTCGAAAAGCCGCTCGGCGTGGTAGAACCGCTGCACCCAATCATGAAAAGCGGTGCCCAGCAGGGCGTGCGGGTCGGGCCGGGTCGGCAGCCGGCGATGCAGCCGTTGCGCAACCCCGTCGGGGTCACGGCTCAACTCCACCAGTGTGCTCACCGACAGTTGTGGGGGCAGCGCAGGCGCGGGACGGTCGGCGGCGCGGTCGCGTTCGGCGAGCAGGGCCTCGACGTCGGATGCCCAGCTCTCGCCGCCGTCGGCATCGGCGGGGTCGGAGTCGAGGCCACCGGTCATCGCCGACGCGACGAGTTCGGCGCCGCGGGTGACGTCGTCGCGCCGCGAGCCCGCGGGGTCGGTCGGCCACATCGCCTCGGTGACGTTGTCGCGCAGCGGGTTCTGCTCACCGGCGGCGGGCTCCGGTGCCCACTCGTCGACGACCCCGCAGGCATCGCCCTCGGCGGCCGACTGCTCGATGACCTCCTTGATCTCCGCGAGGAACTCCGAGGGGCCGCGCGGCTTGGTGTCGGCGGCGCCCCAGTGGTGGCCGGAGATCAGCAGGGTGTCCTCGGCACGGGTGATCGCGACGTACAGCAGCCTGCGCTCCTCGTCGATGCGGCGCTGATCGAGGCTCTTCTTGTGCTCGGAGATGGTGTCGGACAGCTGCTTGCGGTTGGTGACGTCGGAGGTGTCGAGCACCGGTACCCCGTGCTCGGACAGGGTGGCCCGGTCGCCGCGTAACAGCGGCGGCAGGTCACCCGCGTCGGTCAGCCAGGTCCGCGTCGTCGCCGTGGACGGAAACACCCTGCTGCTGAGGTGCGGAACGGCGACCACCTGCCACTCCAGCCCCTTGGCGGCGTGGATGGTGAGGATCTGCACCCGGTCGTCGGCGACGTTGACCTCCGCGGGGGCCAGGCCGTTCTCCACTACTTCGGCGGCGTCCAGGTAGGCCAGCAGCGCCGCGATGTCCGCGCCGGGACGGCCCGCGAAGTCGGCCACCACGTCGGCGAACGCGTCCAGATGCTCGGTGCCCGACCAGCCCGCCGACACCGGTTGCCGGGCACGGGCCTCGGTGTCCACCCCGATGACCCGGCGCACCTCCGCGATCAGGTCAGGCAGTGGATGGGTGAGATGGGCGCGCAGCGCGGACAGTTCGCGCGCCAAGGCGCCGATGCGCTCATACCCCGCCGCCGAATATCCCGTCGCGGGCCCCGGATCGCTGATCGCGTCCGCCAGGCAGGTGGTGTCGGCGTCGGGGGCGGCCTCGGCCACGATCCGGTCCGCCGCACTGGCCGGCGTCGGGTCTGCGCCGCGGCCGAGTTCGACCGCGCGCCGCCACAGCGCCGAGATGTCGCGTCCCCCGAACCGCCAGCGCGGGCCGGTGAGCACCCGCATCGCGGCGGTGCCCGCGGTCGGGTCGGCCGCCAACCGCAGCGTCGCCACCACGTCGGCGACCTCGGGCACCGCGAGCAGACCCGCCAGGCCCACGACCTCCACCGGGACACCGCGTGCGACCAGCGCATCGGCCATCGGCGCGGCGTCGGCGTTCCGGCGCACCAGCACGGCGGCGCTGGGTGCCGCGGCGCCCCGGCTGTGCGCACCGTGGTAGATCTCCGCCAATCGCTCTGCCACCCAGTTCCGTTCGGCCACCACGTCGGACCGCAGAGCACACCGGATGGTGCCGGGTTGGGCGTCGGGTTTGGGTCGCAGCGCCCGCACCGCCACCGACCGGCGGCGCGCCTGCGCCGACACCGCATTGGCCAGATGCAGCGCCCTCGGTGGATTGCGCCAGCTGGTCCGCAGTTCCAGCGTCGGCGCCGGGCTGCCGTCCGCGCGCGGGAAGTCGGTGGTGAACCGCGGCAGATTGGTGGCCGAGGCCCCGCGCCAGCCGTAGAT
This sequence comes from Mycolicibacterium sp. XJ1819, assembly GCF_053483675.1. NCBI lineage: Bacteria > Bacillati > Actinomycetota > Actinomycetes > Mycobacteriales > Mycobacteriaceae > Mycobacterium > Mycolicibacterium sp. XJ1819. The sequence goes on from NZ_JBEFST010000005.1 coordinate 160,579, forward strand.
CGACTGGATCGGGTCGCCCACCGCGGTCAGCGCGAGGCCCTCGTCCACACCCCCGCCGAACAACGACGACAACGCGACGCGTTGGGCGTGGCCGGTGTCCTGATACTCGTCGAGCAACACCACGCGATAGCGGGCTCGCAGTTGCTCACCGACGTGAGGGAACGCCGAGGCCAGTCGGGCCGCCGAAGCCATCTGCATGCCGAAGTCCATCACCTTGTCGGCGCGCATACGCCGGTGCAGTTCCTCGATCAGCGGCACCAGCTGGGTGCGGTCGGTCTGCGTGGCCAGCATCCGCAGCAGCCACTGGCTGGGGCCGCGATCGCGCTGATAGGGCCCCGCGGGCAAGCTGTGAACCAGCCGTTCCAACTCGACGTGGGTGTCGCGCAGCTCGGCGGTGTCGACGAGATGTTCGGACAGCTGGCCGGCCAACCGCAGCACCATCGACGTGATGGCCGCCGGTGTCTTGTCGGTGTCCAGCGCCGGATGTTCACACACCACACGAAACGCCAGCTGCCACAGTCCGGTTTCGCTCAGCAGCCGGGTCTCGGGTTCGACCGGCAGCAGTAACCCGTGCTCGCGCAGCAGGTTTCCGGCGAAGGCGTGGTAGGTGCTCACCGTCGGTGGATCGTCGAGCGGGCCCACCGCGTCGGCGACCAGGCCCGCACCCGCCAGCCGGGCCAACCGCATCCGGACTCGGCGAAGAAGCTGCCCGGCGGCCTTGCGGGTGAACGTCAGACCGAGCACCTCGGCGGGCCGGGCGTAACCGTTGGCGACCAGCCACACCACCCTGGCCGCCATCGTCTCGGTCTTGCCCGCTCCGGCACCGGCGATGACGACAAGAGGCCCCGGCGGCGCCTCGATCACCGCGGCCTGTTCGTCGGTGGGCGCGAAAAGACCGAGTGCGGAGGCGAGTTCGGCGGGACTGTAGCGAGCCGTCATGACCGATCCCCCGAATTCGTCTGGGCCGGGCAGATCGCCCGCACCGGGCAATGCGTGCAGCCGTCGTTGACCCGCGCCAGGAACTGCGGCCCCTGGGTGGCCGCGGCGGCCTGGCCTACCACTTCGCGCCACTGGGCCTGCGCCTCCGAAGTCAACGGGTCCTGTTCGCGTTCCGTCGCACCCCCGGCGCCGGTCTTGCCGAGGTACACCAGCCGGCCGCCGCCTGGTGAGGCCTCCGGCTCGACAAGCCCTTCGGCGATCGCCAGCTGATACAGCGCCAGTTGAGCGTGGCGCTGCGCATCGTCCTTGGTGACCGGGCTTTTGCCGGTCTTGATGTCGACCACCACCAGCCGTCCGGCCCCGTCGCGCTCCAGGCGGTCGGCACGTCCGCGGATCCGCACCTGCGCACCCGCCCCGTCACCGTCGACGACGCCGTCGATGTCGACCTCGGTGCCGACCTCGGTGAGCTCGTCACGGGTCTGGGTCCGCCACTGCGCGAACGTCCAGAGCATTCCGCGGTGCCGGGCCAGTTCGTTGGCCGAATACCACGCCGACTCGAACGGCAGCTTGTCCCACACCGATTCGAGGTCGTTGACCAGTTGGCTTTCCGTCCTGCCGGACTCGGCGAGCAGGGCGTGCAGCAGCGAGCCCACCGCCGAACGCACGTCACGTCGGTCGGTGCCGCCGTGGCGTTCGAGCAGCCAGCGCAGCGGGCAGTCGTGCAGCGTCTGCAGGGTCGACGGGGACAGCGTCACGGTATGGCCGTCACCGTCCCACAGCGGCTCCTCGGTCGACAGCGACGTGGTGGCATACCACTGCCCAGGGTCGGCACCGGCGACCCCCGCTGCGGCCAGCCGTGCCAATTGTGTCGCCGCACAGATACGTACCTTCTCGTCCACGGCCCCCTGTGGGGCGCACAGCACCGAACGCAGCCGGCCGACGAGCGCTGCGGGCGCCAACAGGCGCGGCGCGCTGACCGGCATCTCGAGGCCGGGGGCGGTGTCGGTGGCCAGTGCGGCCAGCTCGTGGCAGAACGACGAGGGCAGCATCGATTCGTCGGCGCTGTCGGTGTCGACCGCGGTCACCAACAGCCTGCTTCGGGCCCGGCCCATCGCCGCGATGAGCAGCCGACGCTCCTCGGCCATCAGCGGCGCCCTGGTCGACAAGCCACGTTCGCCCGCGTCGGCCACGCCGTCGAGCACGTCGACGAGTTGCTGGGTGCCCAGCACGCCGCCACGCGGAACGGTGTTGGGCCACAGACCTTCCTGCACACCGGCGATGACGACGACGTCCCACTCGCGGCCCACCGCCGCGTGTGCGCTGAGCACTGCGACCGCCTCTTGCGGATTGCCCTCGTCGCGGGGCGGCGTGGCCAGCCCCAGCGTCGAGATGTGGTCGATCAGACCGCGCAGCGATGCTCCCGCGGTGCGATTCACGTACTGTTCGGCGACGTCGAACAGCGCGGTGACGGTGTCGAGGTCGCGATCGGCCTGGACGCCGGCCGTGCCACCGCGCTCGGCGGCCGACAGCCAGCGACGCTGCAGACCCGAGCGGTGCCACGCCTGCCAGAGGGTGTAGCGCGGATCGCCGTCGCCTGCCGCGCTGCGCCGCGCCGCGGTCAGCACTGCCCGGACCCGGCGTAGCGGACGCGCATGTTCGGCCGACAGGCCCTCGGGTTCGCGCTGCAGCGCGTCGACGAGCAGGTCGGCGAACTCGCGAGGCGGCACCGACCCGTCGGCGCGGCGAAGTGCGCGGCGCAACTGTCGCAACGAGACCGGGTCGACGCGCCCAATCGGACCGGTGATCAACGAGAGCGCCTGCGCCCCGGTGAGTTCGGAGACCGTCGCCTCCAGGACGGTGAGCAGCGCCTGGACCGCGGGCTGCTCGGACAGCGGCGCGGTGGGCGTGGGCACATCCACGGGAACGCCCGCGGCGGACAGCGTGCGGGCCAGCGCGGCGCCCAGGCGCGGCACCGAACGCACCACCACCGCCATCTGCGACCACGGCATACCGTCGACGAGGTGTGCACGGCGCAGCGCGTCGGCGATCAGCGCCGACTCCGCGTGCGGTGACGCGGCGATGCGCACCGACACCGAACCGGGGGGCGCGTCGGCGCCGTCGAGGTGACGGGCCTCGGCGGCGCCCGGCAACCGCTCGGCGATCCCGGTGATCGCGCGCGCGACCGCCGGGGCGCAGCGGCGCGACCGCGTCAACGTGATGGCCGGTTCCTCGCCGCGCAGCAGCGCGGGGTCCGCGCCGCGGTAACCGAACACCGACTGATTGGGGTCACCGGCGAGGACGGTGAGGTTCGCGCCGGCCGACAGCACCCGAACCAGCCTGCCCGCCTGCGGATCCAGGTGCTGGGCGTCGTCGACCAACAGCAGGTCGATGCGGCTACGCTCGCCGGCGAGCAGGTCAGCGTCGGTGGCCAGGGCTTCCAACGCCGCGCCCACGAGTTCGGCGGCCCCCAGCGCGGGCACCGTCGCCTGGGGCGCGGCCATCCCGACTGCGGCGCGCAGCAACATGATCTGTTCGTAGGCCTGGGCGAACTGCCCCGCGGCCAACCACTCCGGGCGGCCCGAGAGCCGGCCGATGCGTTGCAGCTCAAGCGGATCCACGCCGCGCTCGGCGCAGCGCGCGATCAGATCGCGCAGCTCGGTGGCGAACCCGGCGGTGCTCAGCGCGGGCCGCAGCTGCGTCGGCCACTTGACCGGCGAACGATCACCGTCCTCGAGGTCACCGGCGAGCAATTCGCGGATGATGCCGTCCTGCTCGGCGCTGGTGATCAGCCGTGGCGGCGGGTCCCCCTTGCGCTGCGCCGCCAACCGCAGCACCGCGAACGCATACGAGTGCACGGTGCGCACCAACGGCTCACGCACGACGGCCCGGTCACCGGCCTGCAGCAGGGCCGAGGTGATCGCGGCGCGGGCGTGGGCGCCGAGGCGGGCCGAACCGGTCAGCAGCAGAACCGATTCCGGGTCGGCCCCCGCGGCGATGTGCGCGGCCGCGGTCTGAGTCAACAGTGTGGTCTTGCCGGTTCCCGGTCCGCCGACCACGCGTACCACACCGCGCAGGCCCGGGTCGGTGAGCGCGGTCGGGGTCAGTTCGGTGTGCGGCGCGGACATGTTCCGAATGACACCACGGGGGTCCGACAAGCCACCGATCGTCGCTGCTGGCAGCATCACAGGGGTGACCAGGCGCCTGCATGTACACCGTTTCGGCCCGCCCGCGCCACCGCAGGTGCTGGCTATTCACGGATTGACCGGCCACGGCCTGCGGTGGCAGACGTTGGCGGCCCGGCACCTGCCCGACGTCGGGGTCATTGCGCCGGACCTGCTGGGGCACGGTCGTTCCCCGTGGGCCGCGCCGTGGACGATCGACGCCAACGCCTCCGCGCTGGCCGGCCTGCTCGACGCCGAGGCGGTTGGCGCCGTGGTGGCGGTCGGGCATTCCTTCGGCGCCGCGGTGGCACTCGCGCTCGCCGCGGCCCGACCGGATCTGGTCGCGGCGCTGGTGTTGCTCGACCCCGCGGTCGGCCTGGACGGGGAATGGATGCGCGGTATCGCCGAGGACATGCTGGCCTCGCCGGACTACACCGACCGCGCCGAGGCCCGCGCCGAGAAGGCGCACGGCTCATGGGGCGATGTCGCCCCCGACGAGTTGGACCGCGAACTCGACGAACACCTCGTGCAGCTGCCCGACGGACGGGTGGGCTGGCGGATGAGCATTCCGGCGATGATGTCGTACTGGAGCGAACTCGCACGGCCCATGGCGGTGCCGCCCGCCGACATTCCCGTGACCGTGGTGCGGGCGGGCCGAACCGACCCGCCCTACGTCACCGAGGAACTGCTCGCCGGACTGGCCGACCGCGGCGACTTCACGCTCACCGAGTTCGACTGCGACCACATGGTCGCCCAGGCGCTTCCCGCCGACACCGCGCACGTCATCCGCGGGCGGATCGCCGGGAGCTGACGATGCCGGCCGTCACCGACCAACAGATCGAGACCGTGCGCGCGCTGGTCGCCGCGATCCCGAGCGGTCGGGTATCGACCTACGGCGACATCGCCGAGGCCGCAGGGCTTTCCAGCCCCCGCATCGTCGGCTGGATCATGCGCACCGACTCCTCGGATCTACCGTGGCACCGGGTGATCACGGCATCGGGCCGGCCGGCCCGCCACCTGATGACCCGGCAACTGGAGTTGTTGCGGGCCGAAGGGGTGCTGGCGCACGAGGGCCGCGTGCGGTTGAGCGAGTACCGTCACGATTTCTGATCGCGAACAGACGCAAAGTGCGCGCGACACGCCGTAGTTCCGGCGATTTTGCGTCTGCTCGCGGTGGAAGGGGCCCGGACTACAGCACGAGCCGGACAAGCGCCGCGGTGCGGGCCAGACCGGGGAACGCGGCGGCCGTCGACCGCGGATGCAGAGTGTGCACCGCGAGTCGGAAGATCAACGCGCGCAACAACATCTGCGGCCATTCGGGCAGCGGACTCCACCGCTCGATCAGCCCGTCGTCGGCCTCGCCCCACGACAGCGCGTCGACGACCACTACGCCCGCGGCCCACGAGGCGGGGCGCCAGTACGGAATGATGTCGGTGATGCCGGGGGCGGCGGTGCCCGCGAAAAGCACTGTGCCGTAGAGGTCGCCGTGCACCAGCTGGCTGGGGCTCTTCGTCGGCCGGCGCAGCGCGGCGAGCTGGTTGATCAGCTCCAGTGAACGTTGTCCGTCGGCCGAACCCGGCGACACCCGGGCACCCTGCGGCAACGAATGCAGCGGTCGTTCCTCCCAGGCGGCCCGGTCGGCGGCGATGAACACGTCGACGTCGGCCCACGGTGCCACGGGTGGCTGGGTGAGAAACCGCGGCCGCTCGAGCTTGGCGGTGGCCTCGTGCAGCCGGACCGCGGCCGAGACCACCTCGTCGTGGCGTGGCTCCGGGGTGCCCGCGACGAAGGTGTCGGCGCGCCAGCCCGCCACCACGTACCGGCCGTCGGTGGAGCGCACCGGCCGGGCCAGTCGTACGCCGTCGACGAACAACGTTTCGCGGACCTTCGCCGACCATGCCGCGCGGGCGTGGTCGGCGACCATCGACAACACCACCTCGCCGCAGCGCCAGCCACCCTCCCAGCCGGAGCCAAGCGGAACCGGCTCTACACCGGTCAAACCGAACCCGGCCAGCACATGATCCGGCGGCCGCTCGACAGTCACCACCTCAGACTAAGCGGAACGCTGGCAAACCAGCGGTTAGTACATGACCATGTCGGGTTCGAGTTGGTTTCCCCACGCGACGATTCCGCCCTGCATGTGCATCGCATCGGAGAAGCCGGCCTGCTTGGCGATGGCCAGCACCTCGGCCGAGCGCACACCGGTCTTGCAGTAGAACACCGGGGTGCGGTCGACCGGCAGCCGGGCCAGCGCCTCGCCGGACTCGAACTCCCCCTTGGGGATGAGTTCGGCGCCGTCGATGCGGTTGATCTCCCACTCGACGGGTTCCCGCACGTCGATCAGCGCCAGCGGCTTGCCCGAGTCCATCAGCTCGCGCAGTTCGCGCGGTGTGATCGTGGCGTCGAGAGTTGCTTGAGCGGCTTCCTCGGACACCACGCCGCAGAAGTCCTCGTAGTCGATCAACTCGGTGATCTTCGGCGTAGAGGGGTCCTTGCGGATGTTGATGGTGCGGTAGCTCATGTCGAGCGCGTCGTAGACCATCAACCGGCCCAGCAGCGGCTCACCGATGCCGGTGATCAGCTTGATCGCCTCGGTGCCCATCACCGAGCCCACCGATGCGCACAGGATGCCCAGCACGCCACCCTCGGCGCAGGACGGCACCATCCCCGGCGGCGGCGGTTCGGGGTACAGGTCGCGGTAGTTGAGGCCGCGGCCGTTGGGCGCGTCCTCCCAGAACACCGAGATCTGGCCCTCGAACCGGTAGATCGAGCCCCACACGTACGGCTTGCCCGCCAGCGCGGCGGCGTCGTTGACCAGATACCGAGTGGCGAAGTTGTCCGCGCCGTCGAGGATCAGGTCGTACTGCCCGAACAACTCGACCGCGTTCTCGGGCTCCAGCCGAAACTCGTGCAGACGCACCTCGACCAGCGGGTTGATCTCGCGGATCGAATCGCGCGCGCTCTGCGCCTTGGACCGGCCGATGTCGGACTGGCCGTGGATGACCTGGCGCTGCAGGTTCGACAGGTCGACCTCGTCGTAGTCGACGATCCCGATCGTCCCCACCCCCGCGGCGGCCAGGTAGAGCAGGGTCGGCGAACCCAGTCCGCCGGCGCCGATGACCAGGACGCGGGCGTTTTTGAGGCGCTTCTGCCCATCCACGCCGAGGTCCGGGATGATCAGATGACGGCTGTAGCGCGCGACCTCGTCGCGGGTGAGTTCGGCCGCCGGTTCCACCAGCGGCGGCAACGGTGTCGACACCGAAAAAATCTCCTTGATTGACGTCCACTGTCCATCACAGCAGGTAACGAATTCAACAGCAACGAGGCCTCGGGGCTTCCCGCGGCACACCCCCGGGCCCGTGAGCGACCGCGAAATGCCGTCAATTCCGCGTTTTCGACGTACATACGCGGTCGCTAGCCGGAATTGAGAGCTCAGGCGATGGGGTACGGCCAGGGATTGGGTTTGCAGGTCTTGTCGTCGGGTTTGACCGACTGCGGGTCGAACCGGGCGGCGTCGTTGTTGTTGGTGGAGAACGTCTGCTGCATCATCACCGGCGCCAGGTGGTCGTCGGCTCCGCACGGCTCGTGTCGCTGATAGCCGATGGCGTGGCCCACCTCGTGGTTGATCAGGTACTGCCGGTAGGAGCCGACGTCGCCCTGGAACGGCACGGCGCCACGCACCCAACGAGCCTCGTTGAGGAACACGCGCGGTTGCCCGTCGACGTAGGCCGGGTTGTAGCAGGACGCCTCGAGCTGGATGTCATAACCACAGCCCTCGCGGACGGTCATCGGCGTGCTCAGCGAGATCCGGAAGTCCGGCTCGCGCCCCGCCGATCCGTCGATGCGGGTGAACGCGAACTGCGGATTGTGTGTCCAGCCCTTCGGGTTGGCCAGCGTCTCGCTGACCATCCGGGCGAAGCCGTCGTCGCCGCCGAACGTGGTGGTGTCGATGCCGTCCTCGACCTCGACGGTGTAGGTGAACTCCTTGGCGGTGCCCTCACCGACCTTCGGCGCGGTGCCCGGCACGATCCGCCACGTCTTGGCGCCGGCCTGGGTGAACGGGCCGCCGTCGGGCAGGATCCCGGTGGGCAGGCTGGCGTCGAACTCGGTCAACCCCTTCGGCGGCGCCCCGATGATCGCGGTGCTGGCCACCCCGATCGTCGGCGGCCCCTGAACCGGTCCCTCGGCTTCGTCGTGTCGGGGCTGCGCGGTTCCGCTGAACGTCACGTACAACGCGACCGCGGTCCACACCGCGAGGATCGGCAACGCGTAGGCCCGCCAGCCGTAGGTGGAGACGAAACGTCCCAGCCGGGTCTGTTTGCGCACCCGGCGGTGCTCGCGCCGGTCGGTCCTGACGCGTCCGGACCCCTCCGCGAGCGGATCCCGCTGTGCGCGCAACGGCTCGCGCCACTCGTTGCGCAGCGCGGGCACGCGACCACCCCCGCGGCTCCCCGAGTCGTAGGCCACCAAAACAGGATGACACAGCCGGGCACGCACGGACTTCCGGCGCGCCACCAATCGCCGGACCGGCTGACGTGCAACGTTAGCCAACGGTAGTAGTGTCTGTGCGAAACCACGCTTGGACGAAGGACCTGATGAGCGATCTCGCCAATACCGCGGCCACGCGCGGCGCGCGGCCGGCCAACGGTGACACGGCGCACCGACGCGGCAATCGATTGCCGCGTGACGAGCGTCGCTGGCAGCTACTCGCAGCCGCCAGCGAGGTTTTCGTCGACCGCGGATATCACGCCGCGGGCATGGACGAGATCGCCGAACGCGCCGGTGTAAGTAAACCCGTTCTGTACCAGCACTTCTCGTCGAAGCTGGAGTTGTACCTGGCGGTGCTGCAGCGTCACGTCGATAACCTGGTGTCCGGTGTGCGCCAGGCGCTGCGCACCACCACCGACAACCGGCAGCGGCTGCGCGCGGCGGTGCAGGCGTTCTTCGACTTCATCGAACACGACGGCCAGGGCTATCGGCTGATCTTCGAGAACGACTACGTGTCCGAACCGCAGGTCGCCGCGCAGGTCAAGGTGGCCACCGAAGCGTGCACCGACGCGGTGTTCGACCTGATCAGCCGCGATTCCGGGCTGGAGGCGCACCGGGCCAGGATGATCGCGGTGGGCCTGGTCGCGATCAGCGTCGACTCCGCGCGGTACTGGCTGAACAACGACCGGCCGATCTCCAAGGAGGACGCGGTCGAGGGCACCGTGCAGTTCGCCTGGGGCGGCCTGTCACACGTGCCGCTTACCCGGTCTTAGCGGGTTCGAGTCCGACGCCGAAGCCGACACGGCGCACATCGGCGGCGCCGATCTCCACGTAGGCGATCTTCGACGTCTGCACCAGAAAGCGCCGACCCTTGTCGTCGGTCAGGCTCAACACGCCCGCGTCCTTGCTCAGCGCATCGGTGATCAGCTTCTCCACCTCGGTGGGTGTCTGCGTGCTGTTGAAGACCAGCTCTCGCGGGCTGTCCGTGACACCGATCTTGACCTCCACGGGTAAACCCTTTCGTTCGTCGACTCGATCTTCGTCAAAGGCTAATGGACGCCACGGCGACCGCGCCGAGGCGGTGACTGCGCCGTCAGCGAACGGCCCGCGAGGGGCCGGTCCCAATCGGCAATCGAACCGAGTCCGGACCGTGACCCGGGGGCCAGCGCGTCAACCTCACCCGTCACTTCTGCCTCGCTAGCATCAGATTCAACCAGCCAGACAACCGGGGAAACCACTGATGAACAGGCCATACACCGCATATTCACCGTACTCGTTGACACCGACCGAACGGATCGACGGCTTCGCCGACGACCACACCGGGGAGTTCGACTACGAGGGCCTGCACGAGTACCGGGACTACGAGACCTACCGGGACTTCGATAACCCGCCCGGCTCCGCGCCGCTCACCGACACCGAGTACGACGAGGCCCGCATCGACCGGCGCTGGATGTGGATCGCCGGGATCGCCGGCGCCATCCTGTTCGTCGCCGTCGGCACCACCGGAGTGATCCTCGGCGGCGGCGACAGCGGTTCGGTGTCGGCCACCGACACCGCGGCGCCACCCGTGTCGTCCGAAGCCCCGGCAGCCACCACCTCGGCACCGGCGGCCGCCGTGGCACCCGCACCCGCGATGCCCTCGCTGCCCCCGGAGACCGTCACCACCGTGAGCCCGACGGCCGAGGCGCCGCCCGCCCCGGTCCCCACGCAGCAGGCGGCCCCGCCGCCCCCGGCGCCCGCCCCGCGCACCGTCACCTATCAGGTGACGGGCAACCGCCAGCTCATCGACTTGGTGACGGTGATCTACACCGACGCCCAGGGCGCCCTGCAGACCGACGTCAACGTCGCGCTGCCATGGACGAAGACCGTGGTGCTCGACCCGGGTGTGGAGCTGAGCTCGGTCACCGCGACCAGCGTGGCCGGTCAGCTCAACTGCTCGATCACCGACGCGGCAGGCGCGGTGCTGGTCGCGCAGAACGCCAACACGATGATCACTACCTGCACGAAGTGACCGTCGGCGCTCAGGCCAACCCGAGCTCGTGCATGCGGGAGGCGTGGGTGCGCTGAAGCCGGTCGAAGAACTCGGTCATCTGCGACAGCCCCTCGCCGCTGGACATCACCAGGTCGACCAACTCCTCGTGATCGGCCAGCACGTACTGGGCCTGGGTGATCGCTTCGCCGAGCAGTCGGCGCGACCACAGCGCCAGCCGATGCCGCTGCCTCTCGCTGGCCGTTACGGCGGCCTGCACCTCGGCGACCACGAACTGCGAATGCGCGGTCTCCGAGAGCACCGCACGGACGACGTCGGCGACCTCCCCGGGCATCGCGTCCGCGATCTCCAGGTACAGATCGGCCGCCAGCGCATCGCCGACGTAGGTCTTCACCAACGCCTCGAGCCACGTGCTCGGGGTGGTCAGCCGATGGTAATTCTCCAGTGCCGGAGCGTATTTCGTCATCGCGGGGACGACGTCGACTCCCCTGCGCCCCAACGCGTCCCGAAGCACCTCGTAGTGGTTCATCTCCGCGGCGGCCATCAGCGCCATGTTGATTCGGCCGCGCAGATTGGGCGCCATCCGCGCCTCGTCGGTGAGCCGGTAGAAGGCCGCCACCTCGCCGTAGGCCAGCAGTGCGAACAGTTCGTTGATGCCGGGGTGGTCGGCGGACACGCCTGACGTCGCCGGTTCGCTCAATCGCCCCGGAGCCGGCGGAGTCGAACTCATGGCCCAACTCTAGACGGCACGCGGCGCGTCGCCCGCCGGGCGAGGGCCGTCCGCTATCATGGGGGAAGGCCGTGGCGCCAAAATCTGTATGACCTATCTGTATGACATCAGCCGCAGCCTAAGAAATGTGCGTGCAGCGAGTCGGCCCGCCTACCTCAGCGCTGGGCCCCGGCATAGCTTCGTCGAACTCGTGCGCGCGTGGACGCCATGAGGATTTGACAATTGAAAGGCTCGTCTCCCACGTATGACGCATCTCAATCCAACCTTTGCTGAACTCGGAGTACGCGACGAAATAGTGCGCGCATTGGCCGAGGACGGCAAGGAACACCCGTTTGCTATTCAAGAACTCACACTGCCGCTCGCGCTGGCGGGCGACGACCTGATCGGTCAGGCCCGCACCGGCATGGGCAAGACGCTGGCGTTCGGTGTGCCGATCCTGCAGCGCATCACCACCGATGAGGAACGGCCGCTGAACGGCGTGCCGCGCGCCCTGGTGGTCGTCCCGACGCGCGAGCTGTGCATGCAGGTGTCCAGCGACCTCGCGGTGGCCGCCAAGTACCTCACCGCCGGTGACCGCAAGCTGACCGTGACCAGCATCTACGGCGGCCGGCCCTACGAGCCGCAGATCGCCGCGCTGGCCAACGGCGTCGACGTCGTCGTCGGCACCCCCGGCCGGCTCCTGGACCTGGCCCAGCAGGGTCACCTGCAACTCGGTGGGCTGTCGATGCTGGTGCTCGACGAGGCCGACGAAATGCTCGACCTCGGATTCCTGCCCGACATCGAACGCATCCTCAACCAGATCCCCGACAACCGGCAGGCCATGCTGTTCTCGGCGACGATGCCCGATCCGATCATCACGCTGGCCCGCACGTTCATGAACCAGCCGACCCACATCAGGGCCGAGGCGCCGCACTCGGCGGCCACCCACGACACCACCGAGCAGTTCGTCTACCGCGCCCACGCGCTGGACAAGGTCGAACTGGTCAGCCGTGTGCTGCAGGCCGAGGGCCGCGGCGCCACGATGGTGTTCACCCGGACCAAGCGCACCGCGCAGAAGGTCGCCGACGAACTCGCCGAGCGCGGCTTCAAGGTCGGCGCCGTCCACGGCGATCTGGGGCAGGTGGCCCGCGAGAAGGCGTTGAAGTCGTTCCGCACCGGCGAGATCGACGTGCTGGTCGCGACCGATGTCGCGGCCAGGGGCATCGACATCGACGACGTCACCCACGTCATCAATTACCAGATCCCCGAGGATGAACAGGCCTACGTGCACCGCATCGGCCGCACCGGCCGCGCGGGCAAGACCGGTGTCGCGGTCACCCTGGTCGACTGGGACGAGCTGACCCGCTGGGCGTTGATCGACAAGGCGCTGGGCCTGGGTTGCCCCGAACCTGCCGAAACCTATTCGAGCTCACCGCATCTCTACGAAGAACTGGGCATCCCGGCCGACGCCAAGAGCGCCGTCGGGCAACCGCGCAAGCAGGCCAGGCGCGCCCCGGAGAAATCCGCCGACCGCCCCGCCCGGCCGCGCACCCGCACCCGTCGGCGCACCCGCGGTGGCAAGCCCGCCGGTGGGCATCCCCAGCCGACCGCCACCGAGCAGACGCCGGCCGCCGCCGAGGAGAGCACGGGCGAGGCGACGTCGACCGGCCCGCGCAAGCGCCGCCGCCGCCGTCCCCGCAAGGCCGCGGCCACCACGAGCTAGCGGGCCCCCGCCGCGTCGATGGTCAGACCCGAACGCCGCACCCGGGCCGATGTGGTGGCGGCCATCGCGATCGCGGCCGTGGTGGCGGTGGTCGCCGCGCTGATCTGGTGGACCAGCGATGCCAGGGCCACGATCAGTCGTCCGGCCACCGAACCGATCCCCGACCTCGTCCCGGCCGGGACCGTTCCCGCGACGCTGGAGCAGCGCTGGAGCGCGCCGAGCCCGGCGACGACGCGGCCGCTGGTGGTGACGGGAAGTGTGGTCACCGGAAACGGCAGCGATGTCGAGGGCCGCGATCCGGCGACCGGACAGACGCTGTGGAGCTACGCACGTGACCTCCAGTTGTGCGGGGTCAGCTGGGTGTATCAGTACGCGGTCGCGGTGTACCCGGACAGCCGCGGCTGCGGTCAGGTCAGCACCATCGACGCCGAGACGGGTGTGCGTGGGCCGGCCCGCACCAGCTACGCCGACAATCAGGTGACGCTGTCCTCCGACGGCACCACGGTGTTGTCGGCCGGCGACAGCCGCCTGGAACTGTGGCGTTCGGACATGGTCCGCATGCTCAGCTACGGCGACATCGACGCCCGGATCAAACCAGACATTCCCACCCTGCCGGTCTGCCGGCTGCTGTCGGCCGCGGCCAGCTCCTCGGCCGTATCGGTGCTGGAGGCCTGCCCCAACCAGCGGGATCTGCGCCTGACGCTGCTGCGTCCCTCCGACGAGGAGGACACCCCCGAACTGAGGTATGTGCCGCTGGCCGACGTCACCGAGGAGTCCGGCGCGCGGGTGGTGGCGGTGTCCGACACCACCACCGCCGTCTACGTGCCGACACCGGCGCCGACGGTGAACATCGTCGACGAGACCGGCGAGACGATCGCCAGCACGCCGCTGCCCCGACCGCCGACTCCGGCGGCCACGGTGTCGCGGGCCGGCGATCTGATCACCTGGTGGACCGGTTACAGCGTGCTGGTGTTCGACGCCAACGGAATTCGCTACAAGTACTCGATCGCGCCGTCGGGGACCGACAAACCGCTGGGGCCCGCGACGATCATGGCGGGCCGGCTGCTGGTCCCGGTCACCGGCGGCTACGACGTGTTCGACGCCGACACCGGCCGCGGCGATCACCACATCCCGGTGGCCCGCCCCCAGGTCTCCGGTGCCGTGGTCCCCGCCGTGGCGGGTGCCACGGTGCTCGAACAGCGCGGCGACGAAGTGGTCGCCCTGGGATGAGCGATTTGTGTGCGTCCTGTTGCGGTGAGCGCAACGAAACGCACACGAATCACTAGATCTCGGGGGTGTAGGTCGCCAGCGGCTTGCCGTTCTTCCAGTGCTTGAGCAGCGCGGCGGCCAGCTCGCGGTAGGCGATCGCGCCCTTGTTCTTGCGTCCTGCCAGGACCGACGCACCCGAGGCCGTGGCCTCGGCGAACCGCACCGTGCGCGGTATCGGCGGGGCCAGCACCGGCAGGTCGTAGCGGTCGGCGACGTCGAGCAGCACGTCGCGGCTGTGGGTGGTGCGCGCGTCGTACAGCGTCGGTAGGGCGCCCAGCAGCTTCAGGTCGGGGTTGGTGATCTGTTGAACGTCGGTGATGGTGCGCAGGAACTGACCGACCCCGCGGTGCGCCAGCGTCTCGCACTGCAGCGGGACGACGACGTCGTCGGCGGCGGTCAACCCGTTGAGGGTGAGCACACCCAGCGACGGTGGACAGTCGATGATCACCACGTCGTAGTCGTCGGTGAGCTTGGCCAGCGCCCGCTTGAGCGCATACTCGCGGCCCGCCCGCATCAACAGCATCGCCTCGGCCCCCGCCAGGTCGATGTTGGCGGGCAGCAGTTTCATCCCCTCCGAGGTGTCGATCACCGCCGTGTCGGGCTCCACCTCGCCGAGCAACACCTCGTGGATCGACACCGCCAGCTTGTCGGGGTCCTGCCCGAGCGAAAACGTCAGACACCCTTGCGGATCAAGGTCGACGAGCAGGACCCGCCTGCCCTGCTCCATCATCGCCGCGCCCAACGACGCGACCGTCGTCGTCTTGGCTACCCCACCCTTTTGATTGGCGACCGCAAGTATGTGCGTCACAGTTTCATCCTGGCACGCATGTCCCCGTAGGGGCCGGTGTGGGGCAGAATCGCCAGGGTGACTGTCCTTGATCATCGGCTGTTCCTTCTTCGACACGGCGAGACCGAGTGGTCGAAGAGCGGTCGTCACACCGGCAGCACAGACCTCGAGCTCACCGAGAACGGCCGCGCGCAGGCCAAAGAAACCGCCGAGGCGTTCACCGACCTGCAACTTCGCCACCCGCTGGTGATCAGCAGCCCGCGCCGGCGCGCGTTGGACACCGCCGAGTTGGCGGGCCTGACCGTCGACGAGGTGTCCGAGTCACTGGCCGAGTGGGACTACGGCGACTACGAGGGGCTCACCACCGCCGAGATCCGGCAAACGGTGCCGGACTGGCTGGTCTGGACCCACGGATGCCCGGGCGGCGAGAGCGTCGAGCAGGTCGGCGCCCGCGCCGACCGGGCCGTGGAGATGGCGCTGTCCCACATGGCCGACCGCGACGTGGTGTTCGTCGGGCACGGCCACTTCTCCCGGGCCGTGTTGACCCGGTGGGCCGAACTGCCCGTCGGCGACGGCATCCGGCTGGCGATGGTGGCCGGGGCGATCGCGGTGTGCGGGTTCGAGCACGGCATCCGTCAGATCAGCGCACTGGGACGCACGGGTTTCTCCCACCCGTGCCTGCCGACATGACCCGCGAACCGTCGTTCATCCTCGCGGCCGGGGGCGCCGTGGTCGCCGACGGCGTGCACACCGCGTTTCCCTCGATCGCCGACGCGCGGGCGGCACTGGCATCGCACAGTGCTCCGATCGTACTGGGGGCGTTGCCTTTTGACCTGTCCAAACCGGCCGCTCTGATGCGCCCGCAGGCGGTCCAGTTCCTCAACGCGCTGCCGGAGGCGCCGTTGCGCCGACTGCCCGCCGTGCAGATCACCGACATGCTGCCCGACCCCGACCAACATCGCGATCGCGTCCGGGCGGCGCTGCGCCGGGTCCGCGATCCCGACGACGAGCTGCAGAAGGTGGTGTTGGCCCGATCGTTGCGGTTGGCCGCCGACGGACCACTGGACGCGCGCACGATTTTGCATCGCCTGATCGCCGCAGACCCCGCCGCCAACGGGTATCTGGTCGATCTCACCGCGGCGGGCGGCGGCTACTCGGGCGCCGCGCTGGTCGGCGCCAGCCCCGAACTGCTGGTGACCCGCCGCGACGACCAAGTGATGTGCGCGCCGTTCGCGGGCTCGGCACCCCGGCTGCCCGACCCCGATGCCGACGAGGCCAGCGGCGCGGCACTGGCCAACTCCAGCAAGGACCGCCACGAGCATCAGTTCGTCGTCGACGCCATCCGGGAGGCACTGGAGCCACTGTGCACCGAACTGGAGGTGTCGCCGGAACCGCAGCTGCGCAAGACCGATGCGGTGTGGCACCTGTCCACGGTGATCACCGGAACTCTGCGGGAAAGATCAACCAGCGCACTCGATTTGGCGATAGCACTGCATCCGACACCGGCGGTCGGCGGCTCGCCCACGACCGCTGCGGCGGAGTTGATCGGCGAACTGGAGGGCGACCGCGGGTTCTACGCGGGCGCGGTCGGCTGGTGCGACCGGCGCGGCGACGGCCGCTGGGTGGTGTCCATCCGGTGCGCGCACCTGTCCGCCGACCGCCGCACCGCACACCTGCACTCCGGCGGCGGCATCGTCGCCGAATCGGAACCCGACGACGAACTCGCCGAAACCACAACGAAGTTCACCACGATGCTGACCGCCCTCGGCGTCGACCGGTGAGCGAGCTGATCCGCCGGGTGCGGCCCGGCGACGAGGCCGAGTTGGTGGCGATCGTCCGCGAGCTCGCCGAGTTCGAGCACGCCGCCGACAAGTGCACGGTCACCGAAGAGCAGCTGCGCCAGGCACTTTTCGGCGCCGACCCCACGGTCTACGGCCATCTGGCCGAGGTCGACGGGCAGGTGGCCGCCGCCGCGCTGTGGTTCCGCAACTTCTCCACCTGGGACGGTGTCGCGGGCATCTACCTGGAGGACATCTACGTGCGCCCGGCTTTCCGCCGGCGCGGGCTGGCCCGTCGGCTACTGGCGACGCTGGCGCGCGAATGCGTGCACCACGGCTACAGCCGGATGTCGTGGGCGGTGTTGAACTGGAACGTCGACGCGATCGCGCTCTACGACGCCGTGGGCGGGCAACCACAGGACGAGTGGATCACCTATCGGGTGTCGGGCCCGGCGCTGTCGGCGCTGGCCGACGAGTCCTGAGCGCCGACCCACTGCAGCGTGGCGGGGCTGAACAGCAGCACCAACGTGACCACCGCCAGGGCCGCGACCAGCCCGCCATAGAGCCATTGATGCGATCCGACGGCCATGTACCAGGCCACCGGCAACAGCAGCAACTGCGCGAACACCGCCAGCCCGCGGCCCCACCGACGGCCGGTCCACAACGCCAACCCCGCCGCCGCCACCCCGCCACCGATGACGGCGAACCAACCCGCGGTGCCGAAGAAGTTCATCCCCGGCTGGTCTTCGCCCCGCAGGCCGCTCACCACGTAGGCCAGCGCGGCCAGCACGCCGGCGGCGCCCTCGAAGATCACCAGGACGGCGGCCTGGCGCACGGTCGCCGGTGCGGGAACGGTCACGCCCCGTAGGGTACCGACCCCGGGGCTGGGCACCGCTACCATCGCCTTCACGCGCGCTTCCGTGCAGGCACCAGACGAACCTCCGAAGGGACAAACGTGGAAAAGGCAGTAGGGATCATCGGTGGCGGCATCATGGGATGCGGTATCGCGGAGGTCGCGGCTCGCGCGGGGTGCGATGTGCTGCTGCGTGAGGTCGACGAGGCGCTGGCCGAAGCCAGTGCCCGCCGCCTGGAGGCCTCGTTGGACACCGCGGTGCGCAAGCAGAAGCTCACCGGCGAGGAGCGCGACGCGATACGCAAGCGCGTCCGCTTCACCGTGGAATTGGCCGAGTTGGCCGATCGCGATCTGGTGGTCGAGGCGGTGATCGAGAACCTGGCCGTCAAGACCGAGATCTTCCACGCCCTGGGCAAGATCCTGCGGCCCGAGGCGCTGATCACCAGCAACACGTCCTCCATCCCGATCATGCAATTGGCGGCCGCCACCGAACGGCCGGAGCGGGTCATCGGCCTGCACTTCTTCAACCCGGCCCCGGTGATGCCGCTCGTCGAACTCATCCCGTGCGAACTCACCTCGGCCGAAACCCTGCGCCGGGCCAGGGATTTCGCCGCCGACCAGTTGGGCAAGACCACGGTCACGGCCAAGGACCGGGCCGGATTCGTCGTCAACGCGCTGCTGATCCCGTTTCTGCTGTCGGCCATCCGCATGGCCGACGCGGGGCTCGCGAGCCCGGAGGACATCGACAAGGCGATGGTCGGTGGCTGCAACCACCCGATGGGCCCGCTCGCCCTGGCCGACCTCATCGGCCTTGACACCACGGCCGCCGTCGCCGAATCGATGTATGCCGAGACCAAGGAGCAGCTCTACGCTCCCCCCGCGCTGCTGTTGCGCAAGGTCGAAGCCGGTCAGCTCGGCCGCAAGAGCGGAAGCGGGTTCTTCACCTACGCCAAGCGCTGACGGCAGGCGCGAGGGGGCGGGCGCGTCCTGCCGATAAGCTGACGCCCCGTGCGCGCCGTGCTGATCGTCAACCCGAATGCGACCTCGACGACCCCGGCCGGCCGAGACCTGTTGGCGCACGCCCTGGAGAGCCGGGTCAAGCTGACGGTCGTGCACACCGACCACCGTGGCCACGCCATCGAGATCGCCCGCGATGCGGCGCGGGACGGCGTCGACGTGCTGATCGTGCACGGCGGCGACGGCACGGTGAACGAGGTCGTCAACGGCATTCTCGAGGGCGGCGGACCGGCCGGGCAGTCCCCCGCGGTCGGCGTGGTGCCCGGCGGGTCGGCCAACGTGTTCGCGCGCGCGCTGGGCATCAGCCAGGACCCGATCGAGGCCACCAACCAGCTCATCGACCTGTTGTCGGGCTACCGGCGCCGCAAGGTCTGGCGCCGCATCGGCCTGATGGACTGCGGTGAGCGTTGGGCGGGGTTCACGGCGGGCATGGGAGTCGACGGCGACGTGGTGGCCGCCGTGGAGGCGCAGCGCGACAAGGGCCGGACGGTGACCGCGTCGCGTTACATCCGCGTCGCGATTCGGGAGATGCTGTCCAGCGTGCGCCGGGAGCCGACGCTGACCGTGCAACTGCCCGGCCGTGAGCCCGTCTCGGGGGTGCACTTCGCGTTCGTATCGAACGCCAGCCCATGGACTTACGCCAACGCCCGACCCGTGTGGACGAACCCGACGACGACGTTCGACTGCGGGCTCGGCGTGTTCGCCGTCACGAGCATGAACATCTGGGCGAATCTGCGTCTGGCGCGCCGCATGCTGTCGCGGCGGCCCCGCATCGAGGCCAAGCATCTGATCCGCGACGACGACCTGCCCTGGCTGACGGTGACAAGCACCACACCGGTCGCGTGCCAGATCGACGGCGACTACATCGGAACCCGCGAGACGATGACGTTCACCGCGGTCCCGGATGCGTTGGGCGTGCTTGCACCGCCCGCAAAAAGTACCGTTGACCAGTCAAGATAATGGGATCGCCGCAGAATTTGGGCGCAGGTCCGGATCAGTCTAGTACAGCGCGGTGAGGTGTTCGCGAACACCATGGGGTAGTGACATTGCGCACTTGTTAAGTGAACTCTATTGACATCTGTTCAGCCTGTGAAAGCATCGATGCAACAGTGCAGAAACATTTCCTGTGCACGCGTTAACAGCCGAACAAAAAATCGTGCGCCCTGCTGCGCACACGATAAGGAGATTAGTCGAATGGATTGGCGCCACAAGGCCGTCTGTCGCGATGAGGACCCGGAACTGTTCTTCCCGGTGGGCAACAGCGGCCCGGCTCTCGCGCAGATCGCGGACGCGAAGCTCGTCTGCAACCGGTGCCCTGTGACCACCGAGTGCCTGACCTGGGCTTTAGAGTCCGGGCAAGACGCCGGCGTGTGGGGTGGAATGAGCGAAGACGAGCGGCGCGCACTCAAGCGGCGCAATGCGCGCACCCGCGCACGCAGCGGCGTCTGACCTCGCCACAATCCATATCGCTTCACATACAACGATTACGGCCCCGACAATGTCGGGGCCGTACTTCGTGCCAATTCAATTAGCTACGAATTGCGGCAGTAACCGTCAATTGCGCCAATGCGACACGGCCTGACTACTGGGCCTGACTACTGGGCCAACCGGGCCCGTCTGCCAATCGGCACCCGCAGCACCACCTCGGTTCCCCCGTCGGGCACGTCGTGCATGTCCAGGGTGCCGTCGAGTTCCGCCGACACCAGCGTGCGCACGATCTGAAGCCCGAGCCGGTCGGCCTTCTCCAGACTGAAATCCGACGGCAGACCGCGGCCGTTGTCGTGCACCACGAGGTCGAGCCAGCGCGCTGACCGTTCGGCCCGGATCGTCACGCAGCCGTCGGTCGACGGGTCGAAGGCGTGCTCGATCGCGTTCTGGACGAGTTCGGTGATCACCATGATCAGCGCGGTGGCACGGTCGGCGTCGAACACACCCAGGTCACCGACGCGGGTGATGCGCACCGGGGTGTCCGTATTGTCCGGTGCCGCAACGTCGTTCATGATCGGAAGAATCCGGTCCACCACCTCGTCGAGGTTGACCTCCTCGTCGACCGACATCGACAACGCGTCGTGCACCAAGGCGATCGACGACACCCGCCGCACCGATTCGATCAGCGCTTCGCGACCCTCGGCGTTGTTGGTGCGGCGGGCCTGAAGCCGCAGCAGGGCGGCCACCGTCTGCAGATTGTTCTTCACCCGGTGATGAATCTCACGGATCGTCGCGTCCTTCGACAGCAGCGCGCGGTCGCGTCGCTTGACCTCGGTGACGTCGCGGATCAGCACGGCGGCGCCGACCGGCTTGCCGTGCACCACCAGCGGCAGCGTGCGCAGCAGCACGGCCGCGCCACCGGCGTCGACCTCCATGCGCATGCTGGAGCCACCGGCCAGCGAGTCACCGACGTGCTCGGCCAGTTCCTCGGCCTCGAACGGGTCGGAGATCAGCGGGCGGGTGATGCTGACCAGATCGTGGCCCTCCAGTTCGGCGGGCATGCCCATGCGGTGATAGGCCGAGATCGCGTTCGGGCTGGCGAAGGTGACCGCGCCGGTTTCGTTCAACCGGATGAAACCGTCGCCGACGCGGGGGCTCGACCTCGACATCGCCAGATCCCCGACGTTGGGGAAGGTGCCCTCCGAGAGCATGAGCAGAAGGTCGCCCGCGCAGTCCAGGTAGGCGCTCTCCAGCGGGCTGGTGTTGCGCTCGGCCAGCGCGGTCTGGTGGGTCAGCACCGCGACCACGTCGCCGCCGCATCGCACCGGCACCGCCTCCACGTTCAGGCCGATCGAATCGTGTTGCCCGGCAGGGGTTTGTCGCACGATCTGGCCGGAGTTGAAGGCGTCGGTCACCACCGGCATCGCGTCGGCGTCGATGATCGTGCCGACGGCGTCGGACAGCAGCACCGTGGACGCCGTGTTGGGCCGCACCTGGGCGACGCACACCAGCGCGGTGTCGTCGCGGCGCACCCACATCAGGTAGTCGGCGAAGGACAGATCGGCCAGCAGCTGCCATTCGCTGACCACCGCGTGCAGGTGGTCCACCGCGCTACCGGGCAGCTCGGTGTGCTCGGCGAGCAGGTCACCGAGGGTGGACATCGGGGCTCACTTCGGGCGCGCGGTTGCGCGTCAGCTGATCACGGCGATGAGATCGCCGGCCTGGATGACGTCGCCGACGGACACGCTGACCTTGCTGACGGTGCCCGCGACCTCGGCGAGCACCGGGATTTCCATCTTCATCGATTCCAGCAGCACCAGGGTGTCGCCCTCACCGATCTGATCGCCCTCGCTAACCACGACCTCGAGCACACTGGCCACGATCTCAGCGCGAACGTCCTCGGCCATCTTCACCCCTTCGGAGCTTGTATCTCGGCTGCCAACGGGATATATCGAACCACACCCCTGACCCGCGGCGGCCGCGCCGGGCCATGAGATGATGTGCCGAACGCGTCCGCTCGCTCGCGGACCTGGCAATCCCCACGACTCACGGAGGACCATCATGGCCAAGCGTGGCCGCAAGAAGCGTGACCGCAAGCACTCCAAGGCCAACCACGGCAAGCGGCCCAACGCCGGCTCGAAGTCGGTGCGCTAACGCCTAGCTGCGGCGGATGATCGTGGTGCGGCTGATCTCGATGCGTAGCCGCTCACGCAGGCTGTCGGGCGCCTTCTCGCCGCGGCACTTGTTGGCGATCAACTTCTTGACCCGTTCCTCGACGCCGTAGTGCCGTAGGCAGGTCGGGCAGTCCTCGAGGTGCTGGCGCAGCTTGTCCTGGGTCTCGGCGGTGCACTCGCCGTCCAGCAGCGTCCATACCTCGGCGATGACCGCGGCGCAGTCCGGGTGCTCGGGATCGACGGGACCGATCGGAGGGGTCCAGCGCTCGTCGTCGCTCATGACGAGACCCCCTCGGGGGTGTCGACCGTGCCGCGGATCAACCCGCGGTCGCGGGCCACTCCGGCCAACAGTTCACGAAGCTGGCGCCTGCCCCGGTGCAACCGGGACATGACGGTGCCGATCGGCGTGTCCATGATTTCGGCGATCTCCTTGTACGGGAACCCTTCGACGTCGGCGTAGTACACCGCCATCCGGAAGTCCTCGGGCAGAGCCTGAAGGGCTTCCTTGATTTCGCTGTCGGGCAGGCCCTCCAGCGCCTCCACCTCGGCCGACCGCAGCCCGGTCGAGGAATGCTGGGCGGTGGCCGCCAACTGCCAGTCGGTGATCTCCTCGGTCGGATACACCGCGGGCTGACGCTGTTTCTTACGGTAGCTGTTGATGTAGGTGTTGGTCAGGATCCGGTACAGCCACGCCTTGAGATTGGTGCCCTTGCGGAACGACCGGAAGCCCGAATAGGCCTTCACCATCGTTTCCTGCAACAGGTCCTCGGCGTCGGCCGGGTTGCGGGTCATCCGCAGCGCACCGCCGTAGAGCTGGTCGAGCAGCGGAATCGCGTCGCGCTCGAACCGCGCGGTCAATTCGGCGTCGGTCTCTTCCGGTTCGTCTGCGACCGGCGACCCGTCGATCTCGGTCATTGCGGCGAACACCGTCCCTTCTGTTGCGGCGCCAACCAGGCCCAGTACATCCAGCGGACGGTCCACGGCCAGTGCAGACACCTAGCACCCCTTCCGTCGATCGTAGAGCCTGATCCCGACTCCGCTCGGGCCGCAGCGCGCCACAGCCCCCTTCGTGTGGCAACAACAGCGTGGACAGGCGAAGTTGTTCCCGGCCGCTGCCCCACTACGCTGAGGTCCGTGGCGCGCGCAGCAACCCCCGCCATCGCGGCCCTGCTGGCTGCTGAGGTGCCCCACGAGGTGTTGCACTACCGCCACGACCCCCGTGCCGAGTCATTCGGCCAGGAGGCCGCCGAACAGCTGTCCCGCGTCGCGGCGGTCGACCCCGGCCAGGTGTTCAAGACGCTGGTGGTCACCCTGCCGGACGGGCTCGGCGTCGCGGTGGTGCCGGTGTCCTCGAGGCTGTCGCTGAAGGCCGTGGCCGGCGCGCTGGGGGTGGCCAAGACCGCCATGGCCGACCGGGCGGCCGCCGAACGGACGACCGGCTACGTCGCCGGCGCGATATCGCCGCTGGGCCAGCGCAGGCGGCTACCGACGGTCGTGGACGCGTCGGCACTGCGGTGGGATCGCGTGCTGTGCAGTGCGGGCCGGCGCGGCTGGGACGTCGCGCTGCATCCGCACGACCTGATCCGGCTCACCGGCGCGGTCACCGCCGACATCCGTGCTCCCGGCTAGCCGTGCCGCGCGACTAGGGTGAGCGCATGTCGCTCTCAGGGAAGACCATGTTCATCTCCGGCGCCAGTCGCGGTATCGGGCTGGCGATCGCCAAGCGCGCGGCCGCCGACGGCGCCAACATCGCCTTGATCGCGAAAACCGCCGAGCCGCACCCCAAACTGCCCGGCACCGTGTACACCGCGGCCAAGGAACTCGAGGAGGCCGGCGGGCAGGCGCTGCCGATCGTGGGCGACATCCGCGACGGGGACTCGGTGACGTCGGCGGTGGCCAAGACCGTCGAGCAGTTCGGCGGCATCGACATCTGCGTCAACAACGCCTCGGCGATCAACCTCGGTTCGATCACCGAGGTGCCGCTCAAGCGCTTCGACCTGATGAACGGCATCCAGGTGCGCGGCACCTACGCGGTGTCGCAGGCCTGTATTCCGCACATGGTGGGCCGCGAGAATCCGCACATTCTCACGCTGTCGCCGCCGATCCGACTGGAGCAGCAATGGCTCAAGCCCACCGCGTACATGATGGCCAAATACGGGATGTCATTGTGCGCGTTGGCAATCGCTGAGGAAATGCGGGATGCGGGCATCGCGTCGAACACCCTGTGGCCGCGCACCCTGGTGGCCACCGCGGCGGTGCAGAACCTGCTGGGCGGAGACGAGGCGATGGCCAAGGCCCGCAAGCCCGACGTCTACGCCGACGCCGCCTATGTCGTGCTCAACAAGCCCGCCCGCGAGTACTCCGGCAACGCGCTGCTGTGCGAGGACGTGCTTCTGGAAAGCGGCGTCACCGACCTGTCGGTGTACGACTGCGTGCCGGGCGGGGAACTGGGGGTGGACCTGTGGGTGGACTCCCCCAACCCCCCGGGGTACACCGGCCCGTAGCCACTCAGCGCCCGCCGAGCGTGGTGTGCACGCCGTCGGCGAACGCACCGGTGGTGAAGCAGGTCGGCTCGGCGAACTCTTCGAGGGTCAGCGCGTCGGCCCAGTTCGCATCCGCGGCGGCGCGCAGCAGCGGTTTGGCCATCGCAACGGCGTGCGCGGGCATGTCGGCCACCCGTGCGCACCATCGGTCGGCGGCCTCGAGCAGGCGCTCGTGCGGGACGACCTCCTGCACCAGGCCCATTCGGTGGGCGGCTTCGGCGTCGATGTGGTCGCCGCGCAGGTAGAACGCCAGCGCGCCCTGGTAGCCCAGCCGACGGGTCAGCGCCCAACTCGTGCCCACCTCGGGGATCAGGCCCAGCCTGCCGAACGCGGGCACGATCACGGCGCGTTCACTGGCGATGACGATGTCGCACGTCAGCGCCCACGCCAGCCCGACGCCGGCGGCCGCGCCGTTGAGCGCCGCGACGAACACGGTGTCCGAGCCCGCGATCAGCCGCGCGATCCCGCCGAACTCGCGGCGGATCCACCGCCACACGTCGGCGACGCCTTCGGGGGCCGTCAGCGCTTCGACGGCCGAACGCATCATCTGTAGGTCCCCGCCCGCACTGAAGCCCGGGTCGGCGCCGGTCAGCACGACACAGCGCAGATCGGGATCGGCGTCCAGGTCGGCCAGCGCGCGTCGCAACTGACGCACCAGCGGGGCGGACAGCACGTTGCGGCGGTCGGGTTCGGCGAGGGTCACCACGGCCCGGTCGCCGCGGCGCTCGACGTGCACGCGCTCGGGAGCGGCCGGATCGTCGCCGTCGGCGACCATCGTCCGATACAGCGACTGCGATGAAGTGTTCACTCGGCCGTCTCCTCAATATCGTTGGTGCGCAACGCCGCCCACGCGGCATCGGCGAACGTGTCGATGACGCCGCGGGGCATCGCCGGCTCGGCGCCCGCGACCCACTGGCGGCTGAACTCCTGGGCCGGGCCCAGCCACAGCGCGGCCGTGACGGCGGTGCGCAGCGGTTGCAACACCCCGTAGGTGTGGTGGGGCCGCCACCAGTCGCGCACGGAGGCGAAAAAGGCGTTGTTGGACTGCTGTAGCGCTGCGCTGTCGAGTCGCGAACCGAGCAGCAGTGCGGCCTCCCCACGATGCGCGGTGACCCACCGCAGGTGGTAGGCCACGCCGCCGCGGATCCCACCCTCGGCGGTGTCGTGCTCGCGCAGCATGTCGACGAACCCGGCCTGGTACTCGCCGATCAGTTGCGCGTACACCGCCGTGGCCAGCGACAACTTGTCCGGGAAGTGGTGGTAGAGCGCGCCGACGCTGACGCCGGCCTCGCGCCGCACCTCGTCGAGGGTGGCCGACAGCGCACCGTCGACCGCGAACCGGCGCCGCGCGACGTCAAGCAGTCGGGTGCGCGCATCGGGGCGAGCCCGATTCACCGTTGACACGAGAAATATTCTATTCGTA
Organism: Mycolicibacterium sp. XJ1819; assembly: GCF_053483675.1. NCBI lineage: Bacteria > Bacillati > Actinomycetota > Actinomycetes > Mycobacteriales > Mycobacteriaceae > Mycobacterium > Mycolicibacterium sp. XJ1819. The sequence continues at coordinate 186,861 of NZ_JBEFST010000005.1, forward strand.
CAGAGGAATCCTCTGTCAACGCGGTCAGACGACGCAGAGATCCACGCCGAGCAGCAGAACCGGCCAGGTCCCCGCGGTCACCACGAACGCGAAGATCTCCGCCCCCGCGGGCAGCAGGCGCTGCAGTTGAGTCTCGACCAACCGCACCTGTTCGGCGTCGAAGAACGCCCACACCAGGCCGATGAGCAGATAGGGGATCGACAGCCACATCGCGGTCTCGATCATCGCCTCGACACTGACCCGTCGGCTCAGCATCCGCCGCAGGGTGTTCATATCAGCGCGCGCCGGCCCCTGATCCGACGCCGGACGTCGGTCAGCAGCACGTAACTTCCGCCCTGGCGGATGAACACCGGCAGAAACCGGTTGACGAAGGCGACGAGCAGGAACAGCATTTCGAACTGCCGCTGCCGAAAGCCGCTCCACTTCAGTCCCATCGCATCCCGGAACACCGGCGCAAGGAAACCGGTGGTGAGGAACTTCAGCAACGGCCGAAACGGAAGGCCCAGAACGGGATTAATCATTCGCAGGTTGACCAGATCCATCAGGTAGGCGCGGACCCGGTCGTCGATCTGCACCTGAGCGCAGGCCTGGGTCCAATATACGTCGAAATCCCCACGGGTGGGCGGCCATTGGTCCTCGCCGACCTGCAACGTGGTGCCCAGCGTCCACGCCGACCGGTAGAACTGCTCGGACTGTTCGGCCGTCATCTCGCCGCGCAACAGCTGATAGGTGTCCTCCATGCCCACGAAAAGGCATGCCGCGACCCACATCTGCAGATCCCGGTCGAACGCGTTGTACCGCACCGGACTGTCCGGCCCGGAGCGGACCTGCCGGTGCGCGACGTCGACGGCGTCCCGAAACGCGGCGCGGTCCTGAGGAGTGCCCAGGATGGCCACCGCCAGGTACTGGAAGGTGGTCCTGGCCCGCTTCCACGGGTGCTTGAGCAGGTTGCCCGAATCCACCTTGCTCTCGACGACGCCGTAGCCCACACCGGGCCTGGACAACTGCATGATCACGTTGGCCGCACCGGCGGCGAAGGCCCAGAAGTCCATTGCCTCGGCGACGGTGACCCTCTGCTCGGGATCCCACCGCGCGGTTCGTCGACCGATCTCGATACGGCAGTCGGTCATGTCATGCACACCGTGGAGAACAGCAGCACCGGCCACGACACCACCGTGCCGAGGATCGACACCACCCGGTCCACGCCCTGCCCGCCGATCTCGTCGAAGTGAACGGCGGTCCACAACACCCCGACAACCAGGTACGGCGCGGCCAGGAGGGCCGCCGTGCCGATCCATTCGGCGATCGTCATCTCGAAATCGAGAACCTTGCGTACTGCGGTGAGCACAGGTCTATGTTAATGCTGATTCGTCGGTCTGGGGCCGCCTTTTGAAAAGACCCGACCGGCGGCCGACCGACACAAGTTAATCCTAGTTCCGCTATAGCAGGGTGGCCTGCTCGGGCGTCGGCTCAACCGGTTCGATCAACTCCGGACCATTGTTGCGGACGTTGTTCACCAGCCGCGACACCTCGCGGATCTCGATGCGATCGAGGTCGCCGTGGCCACGCAGCAGCCCCTCGTCGATGGGTGCGTCGGGGTCCAACCAGCGGTCCCATTCGGACTCGCTGATCGACAACGGCATCCGGTCGTGGATCTCGGCGAGCGGGCCGGCCGCATCGGTGGTGATGATCGTGCAGCTCATCAACGGCGCCGTGTCCCTGGGCGCGCCCTTCGGGCGCCACGTCGACCACAGGCCCGCCATGAACAGCGGTTCGCCGTCGGCGCCGTACATGTAGAACGGTGTCTTGGCCCCCTTCTCGCCGCGCCACTCATACCAGCCGTCCATCGGGACCAGGCACCGCCTGCTCTTGGCGGAGGTACGAAACACCGGCGAACTGGTCACCTTGTCCGACCGCGCGTTGATCAGAAGTGGCCCGCCCTTGGTGTCGGGCCCACCGTCCTCGGCGGTCTTGGCCCACGGCGGGATCAGCCCCCACCGCATCAGCCGCACCCGTCGGGTCGACCGGTCCTCGGGTTCGCTGTGCCGCTTGACCACGGTGCTGATCGAGGTGGTCGGCGCGACGTTGTAGTTGGGGCCGGAGTAGTTGGGGGCGCTGCTCGCTGTGCTTGCCGTGCTCTCGTCGATTGCCTTGATCTTCTCGGCCAACAACGCCGGATCGGTGGTCACCGCGAATCGCCCACACATATGTCCCATGGTGACACGCGAAACCGACAAGGCAGGATGGACTCGTGAGCACGCACCATCCCGAGCAGCGCCAACCGCGCTGGCAGGCACCGTCGGTGTCGAACCCCGTGCATGCCACGGTCACCATTCCGGGCTCCAAGTCGCTGACCAACCGCGCGCTGGTGCTGGCCGCGCTGGCCACCCCCCAGGGCCCGTCCTTGATCCGCGGAGCGCTGCGCAGCCGCGACACCGACCTGATGATCGGCGCGCTGCGGACACTCGGTGTGGCGATCGAGGGCAACGCCGCCGAACTGACGGTCAGCGGCGCGATCAGCCCGAAACCGGGAGCCACCGTCGATTGTGGACTGGCGGGCACCGTGCTGCGCTTCGTGCCTCCGGTGGCGGCGTTGGGCACCGAGTCGGTCACCTTCGACGGCGACGAGCAAGCCCGGGTGCGCCCGATCGCCACACTGCTCGACGCGCTCCGGGAACTGGGCGTCGACGTCGACGGCGACGGACTGCCGTTCGCGGTGCGCGGCGCGGGTGGGGTCGCGGGCGGCACGGTCGAGATCGACGCATCGGCGTCCTCGCAGTTCGTGTCGGGGCTACTGCTGTCCGGCGCGGCGTTCACCGACGGGTTGACGGTGGTGCACAGCGGCGCGTCGGTCCCGTCGGCACCACACGTGACCATGACGGTTTCGATGCTGCGTGAGGCGGGCGTCGACGTCGACGACGACCGGGCCAACCGGTGGCGGGTCGCGCCGGGCCCGATCGCCGCGCGGGAATGGGTGATCGAACCCGACCTGTCCAACGCCGTACCGTTTCTGGCGGCGGCGGTGGTCAGCGGCGGAATCGTGCGCATCACCGGTTGGCCCCGCGTCAGCATCCAGCCGACCAGGGACGTCTTCGCGATCCTGAAGAAGGTCGGTGCGATTGTCCGCCAAGGAAGTTCGTATCTGGAGGTGCAGGGCAGCGCGGCCTACGACGGCTTCGACGTGGACCTGCACGACACCGGTGAGTTGACCCCGGCCGTCGCGGTGCTCGCCGCACTGGCCACCGAGGGTTCGGTGTCCAGATTGTCGGGCATCGCTCACCTGCGCGGTCACGAAACCGACCGCCTCGCGGCGCTGTCGGCCGAGATCAACGGGTTGGGCGGCCAGTGCGAACAGACCGCCGACGGCCTTGTCATCACCGCGCGCCCGTTGCGTGGCGGACTGTGGCGTTCCTACGCCGATCATCGGATGGCGATGGCCGGCGCCATCGCCGGGTTGCGGGTGCCCGGCGTCGAGGTGGAGGACATCGCCACCACCGGCAAGACGCTGCCCGAGTTTCCGCAGATGTGGGCCGAATTGCTGGCGGGTGATTGAGGCTGCGCGACTACGACGAGTCCGACGTCCGGGTCCGGCCCGGCAGAGGCTCGCGGCCGCGCACCAAGATCCGACCCGACCACGCCGACGCGCAAGAGGCCATGGTGGTCACCCTCGACCGCGGCCGGTGGGGCTGCGCGATCGACCGCGACCCCAATCGGCGGGTCACCGCCATGCGGGCCCGGGAGCTGGGCCGCACACCGATCGTGGTCGGCGATGATGTCAGCCTCGTCGGGGATCTGTCCGGCAGGCCCGACACCCTGGCGCGCATCGTGCGGCGAGGTGAACGTCGAACCGTGTTGCGGCGCACCGCCGATGACACCGATCCCACCGAACGTGTGGTCGCCGCCAACGCCGATCAGCTGTTGATCGTCGTCGCCCTCGCCGACCCGCCACCGCGCACCGGTCTGGTGGAGCGGGCGCTGATCGCAGCTTATGTCGGTGGGCTACAACCCATTCTGTGCCTGACCAAGACGGACCTGGCGCCGCCGGAGCCGTTCGCCGCGGAGTTCACCGGCCTCGACCTGACCATCACCACCGCCGGCCGCGACGACCCGCTCGACTCCGTCGCGCCGCTGCTGGCCGGTAAGGTCACCGCGCTGCTGGGGCACTCCGGTGTCGGCAAGTCGACATTAGTCAATCGTCTTGTGCCCGAAGCGGACCGGGCGATCGGCGAGGTGACCGATATCGGCAAGGGTCGGCACACCTCAACCCAGTCGGTGGCACTTCCGCTCAGCTTCGGCGGATGGGTCATCGACACGCCGGGCATCCGGTCCTTCGGCCTGGCCCACATCGAACCCGACGACGTGCTGTTGGCGTTCTCCGATCTCGCCGAGGCGATCACGGACTGTCCGCGCGGCTGCGGGCACATGGGCCCGCCCGCCGATCCGGAGTGCGCACTGGACACGCTGGACGGGCCGGCCGCCGCACGTGCGGCCGCGGCGCGGCGACTGCTCACCGCGCTGCACGACGCCGCCCCCTACTGAGGTGGACGCCGTCAGAGTCAGGCGGCCAGGCCGGGTGCGGGCTGCGAGCGCTTCTGGCGGCGACGGGACCGCACGGCGGCGATCGCCGACTTGAGCCCCCGCCGCTGGCCCGGCTCCAGTTCGGCGAACATCCGCTCGCTGCGAGTCTCGGGCGCGTCGTCTGCGGTGTCACGCAGGAACCTGTCCGGCAGTGAGAGTTTGGCGATGGTGCGCCACGTCTTGCCGTACTGCACCAGGAATGAGCCGGTGGTGTAGGGCAGATCGTATTTGTCGCACACCTCGCGCACCCGGATCGACGCCTCGTAGAGCCGGTTGCTCGGAATATCCGGATACAGATGATGCTCGATCTGGTGGCACAGGTTGCCGCTCATGAACCGCAGCACCGGGCCGTTCTCGAAGTTCGCACTGCCCAACATCTGCCGCAGGTACCACTGGCCCTTGGTCTCACCCACCATGTCGGTCTTGGTGAATTTCTCTGCGCCGTCAGGGAAGTGACCGCAGAAGATCACCGCGTTGGACCACAGGTTGCGGATGATGTTGGCCACCGCATTGGCCTTCAGCGTCGACGCGAAGCTGGCCCAGGGCGACAGTGACGTCAGCGCCGGATAGGCGACGTAGTCCTTGACCACCTGTCGGCCGGCCTTGGTGGAGAACTCCTTGAGCCGGACCAGCGTCGCGGCACGGTCGTCGCGACCCTTGAAGATCTTGCCCAGCTCCAGATGCTGCAGACCCACGCCCCACTCGAACAACGTCGCGAGCATGGTGTTGTACGCGAGGTTGAAGATGTTGTGCGGCTTCCATTTCTGGTCGCGGGTCACCCGCAGCAGGCCGTAGCCGACGTCGTCGTCCATGCCCAGGATGTTGGTGTACTTGTGGTGCATGAAGTTGTGGGTGAAGCGCCAGTGCTTGGCCGCACCGCTCATGTCCCACTCCCACGTCGAGGAGTGAATCTCGGGATCGTTCATCCAATCCCATTGGCCGTGCATGACGTTGTGGCCGATCTCCATGTTCTCGATGATCTTGGCCACGCCGAGTGTGACGGTGCCTGCCCACCACGCCGAACGCCGTGAACTCGCCGCGAGCATCACCCGCCCGGCCACCTCCAGGGCCCGTTGGGCCGCGATGGCGCGCCGGATGTAGCGGGCGTCGCGCTCGCCGAGGGAATCCTCGATGTCGCGGCGGATGGCGTCGAGTTCGACGGCCAGTCCCTCGATGTCCGCATCGGACAGATGTGCAAATTCGGGAACGTCAGTGATTGCCATCGGCAGCCTCCCTTCGCTTACCTACGCTACCGTAACCTACGTACCCGTAGGTTACTGGGCGGTAAACCTCACACATCGAGCACACAATCGCCCGAAGCCGCAGATACACACGTCTGTACCCGTGATCCGGGTTCGTGCTCCGCGCCCGTGCGCAGATCGCGGACATGCCCCTCGAGCAGACCGACCACACAGGACTGACAGATGCCCATCCGGCAGCCGAACGGCATCCGGATTCCGGCCGTCTCGCCCGCGTCCATCAGCGGTGTCGCCGCGTCGACGGTGATCGACTTGCCGCTGCGCGCGAACTCCACCGTGCCGCCCTGTCCGTGCACCGCGACCTTGGACAGTGCGAAGCGCTCCAGGTGCAGACTGTCGGAACGACCGTCGGCCGACCACAGCTTCTCGACGGCCTCGAGCATGCCCTCGGGCCCGCACGCCCAGGTCTGGCGCTCACGCCAGTCGGGCACCTCGTCGTCCAGTCGCGCCGGGTCGAGGCGCCCCTCGGTGCGGGTCTGCCGCAGCCGCAGCCGATATCCGTCGTGGGTATCCGCCAGCTGCGTCAGTTCCGAGGCGAACATCACCTCGGATTTCGTTGGGGCGGAATGCAAGTGAACAATATCGGTGACCTGCCCGCGGCGTGCCAGGGTGCGCAGCATCGACATCACCGGCGTGATGCCCGAGCCGCCGGTGATGAACAGCACCTTGGCGGGAGCGGGATCGGGCATGACGAAGTTGCCCTGCGGGGCGGCCAGGCGCACGATCGTGCCGGGCGCCAGGCCACCGACCAAATGGGTCGACAGGAAGCCTTCGGGCATGGCCTTGACCGTGATCGTGATCGTGCGGCTGCCCTTGATCGCCGGTGAGGTCAGCGAATAGGACCGCCAGCGCCACCGGCCCTCGACCGGCACGCCGATGCCGATGTACTGGCCGGGCTGGTAGTCGAAGGAGAATCCCCACCCTGGCTTGATGACCAGCGTGGCCGAATCCTCGGTCTCGCGCCGCACCGCCAGCACCCGGCCGCGGAGCTCACGCGCCGACCACAGCGGGTTGGCCAGCTTGAGGTAGTCATCGGGCAACAGCGGCGTGGTGATCCGCTCGGCGACCCGGCGCAACGTATGCCACACGGGATGGCGCCTGCCTGCGACGGTCGGCCGAACAGTGTCGGCGACGTTGGCCGAGACCTTGACGGAATTCTTGGCCATAACAACCTACGGTACCGTAACCTACGGTCCCGTATCCAGTCGGGGAAGTCGTTGACGACGCAAAATTTGGGCGCGAATGTCGCGTGGTGTCACGCGCGGGGCGACTCGCGTCGCACAACTCAACACTCGCCCCCGAAATCAGAGCAGGTCGAGCAGGAACGGCAGTTCCTGGGTGGCATACCAGGCCAGGTCATGGTCCTGAGCGTCGCCGACCACGAAATCCGCATCGTCGTCGCCGAGGTCGGCCGCGTCGATCGCCTCGACCGCAGCCGACACCGCATCCTCTGCGTCGGCGTTGTCGACGTAGACCGCGACCACGTCGTCGAGCCCGACCGGGCCCGACAGCCGGACCACCGCATCGTCGAGATCCGGTCTGGCTTCGGCCTCGGCGACGTCGGCGACCAGCACCGCACGCCGCGGCGGCAGGCCGGCCGCCCCGTCGTCGTGGGAGAGCAGTCGCAGCGAGGCCAGGGCGGCCTCACGCAGCGCGACCTCGGCCAACTCGTCGTCGTCGCCGGCGGCGTAGGACTCGCGCAGCGTCGGTGTCACCGCGAACGCCGTCCCGCTGCGGGCGTGCAGCGACCCGTCGGCGACGAGCCGTTGCAGCATGGCCAGGGTGGCCGGGACGTAGACGCGCACGAAGCGAGGTTACTTGTCGGCGTCGGGATCCTTTTGCACAGCGATCACGAAGTCGTCGCCGTGCTTGGTGACACCGGTGATCACCGCGTCGTTGACCGCCTCCATCGCGTACTGGCGGCGCACCACCATCGGATCGCGACGCAGGTCCCTGACCAGCGCCACCGCCAACCCGGCCATCACCACCACGAACGGCACCGCGGCAAGGATCGTGATCGTCTGCAGACCGGTGAGCGCATCCTCCCCGCCGACCAGCAGCATCACCGCCGCGACCGCGCCGGTCGCGACGCCCCAGAAGATCACCGTCGGCCTGGTCGGCTTGATGGTGCCGCGCTCGGACAACGCCCCCATCACCACCGAGGCGGCGTCGGCGCCGGAGACGAAGAAGATCGCCACCAACACCATCACCAGCACGGTGGCCACCGCGGCGAACGGGAACTGGGTGAGCGTGCCGAACAACTGCTCCTCGAGACTGCCCTCGCCGGCCAGGTCGACGCCCGATTGTTGCTGGTTGATCGCCGACCCGCCGAGCACGCAGAACCACACCAGCGACACCAGGCTCGGTACCAGCAACACCCCGGCGACGAACTGCCGGATAGTGCGGCCCCGGGAGATGCGGGCGATGAACATGCCGACGAACGGGGTCCAGGAGATCCACCAGGCCCAGTAGAAGACCGTCCACGACTGCAGCCAGGTGTTCACGTCGGCGCCCTCGGCGCCCGTGCGGGCCGACATCATCGCCAGATCCTGGAAGTAGCTGCCCACCGACGTCGGGATCAGGTTGAGGATGAACACCGTCGGGCCGACCACGAACAGGAAGGTCGCCAGAAGTATCGCCAGCACCATGTTGATGTTGGACAGCCACTGGATGCCCCTGGCCACCCCCGACACCGCGGACAGCACGAAGCAGCACGTCAGTACCGCGATGATGCCGATCAGGATCGCGTTGCCGGTGGCGCCGATGCCCGCGAAGATCTGCAGGCCGCTGCGGATCTGCAGTGCGCCGAGCCCCAGCGACGCGGCCGACCCGAACAGCGTGGCGAAGATCGCCAGCATGTCGATGACCTTGCCCCACCCGCCGTTGGCGCGCGGCCCCAGCAGCGGCTCGAACGCCGCGCTGATCAGTTGCAGCCGGCCCTTGCGATAGACGCCGTAGGCGATCGCCAGGCCCACCACCGCGTAGATCGCCCACGGGTGCAGCGTCCAGTGGAACAGCGTGGTGGCCATCGCGGTCTGCACGGCCTCCGGGTTGCCCGGCTCGCCGGTGCCCGGCGGCGGCGTCACGAAGTGCGACAGCGGCTCGCTGACGCCGAAGAACATCAGCCCGATGCCCATGCCGGCGGAGAACATCATCGCGATCCACGACACCGTCCGGAATTCGGGTTCGTCGTCGTCACGGCCCAGCGGGATGTTGCCGTACCGGCTGATCGCCAACCACAGCACGAACAGCACGAAGCCCGACGCCGTCAGGACGAACAGCCAGCCGGTGTTGTTCATCACCCAGCCCAGCGCGCTGCCGGACGCCTCGGCCAGCGACTCGGTGCTGACGAACCCCCACGCCAGGAAGGCGACCGCGATGACGGCGGTCACCCCGAAGACGACCCAGTCCACGCCACGGGAGCGCAGGTAGACCTCTTCGTCGATGGGTAGATCGAGGACAGGGTGGGTGACGACTTGATCGGACGGCGGGCTCAGTTCCCCCGTGGTCTCATCGGCCTCGTCGGTCTTCTCGTTTTCACTGCGCAGTGTCATCAGGTAGTCATTCGACCCCGCCCGACCCTGAACCGTCAATCCCGCAAATGTGGCGCCGGCTCACGTGGCGGCCTCTATCAGTTCTTCCACCGACTCACGCAGCAGCCCTGGCAACACGTCGATATCGCTCATCGCCTCGCGGTCGGCGTGGATGCCGTAGTAGAGCATGCCGTTGTAGGACGTCACCCCGATCGCGAGCACCTGGTTGCTCAGCAGCGGCGGCACCGCATAGGTCTCGAGCAGTTTGGCCCCCGCGACATACATCTGCTTCTGCGCGCCGGGCACATTGGTGATCAACAGATTGAACAGTCGGGCCGAGAAACTGGTCGCGACACGAATTCCCATGGCGTGCAAGGTCGGCGGGGCGAAACCGGACAGTGTGACGATGGTTCTGGCGTCCACCAGGCTGGCGGCGGTCGGATGCGATTCGGTGGCGTGCGCGACCTGGGACAGTCGCACCACCGGGTTCCCCTCCCCGACCGGCAGGTCGACGAGAAACGGTGACACCTCGCTCATCGCCTGGCCCGGACCCGAGGTGTCCAGGTCGGCGTCGGGATAGACCGCCATCGGCGCCATCGCGCGCACCATCGTCGTCGAGGTCACCGGCTCCCCGCGCGACAGCAACCAGTTGCGCAGCGCGCCGGCCACCACCGCAAGCACCACGTCGTTGACGTCGCAGTCGTAGCGGGCCCGCACCAGCCGGTAGTCGTCGAGTTGGTGGCCGGCCACGGTGAATCGGCGATTGCGCGACACGGTCGTGTTCAGCGGGCTGTTCGGCGCGGTGCCGCGCGCGACGGTGCGGGCGACCTCGACGAATCGGCGCCCGACGTCGAGCAGTTGGCCCCCGCTGGCGGCCAGATCGGTGACCGCCGAGCGCACCGCGCCGAGTTGGTCGGCGGGCCGGGTGATCCATTCCCCCGCCGCGCCGAGCAGCAGTTGACCGTCGCTGGGTTCGCGGGCCGGGATCCAGATGTCCTCGCCGAACTCCGGCGGCTTGGCGGTGCGATCGGCGATGACGTGTCCGATCTCCAGCGCCGTCATGCCGTTGACGAGGGCCTGATGAGATTTGGTGTACAGCGCGATGCGGCCCTTGGCCAGCCCCTCGATCAGGTACATCTCCCACAGCGGTCGCGACTTGTCCAACGGCCGCGAGCCGAGCCGCGCGATCAGTTCGTGCAGTTGGGCCTCGCTGCCCGGCGAGGGCAGCGCCGAGCGGCGCACGTGATAGGTGATGTCGAAGTCGGGGTCGTCGACCCACACCGGGCGCGCCAGGCCCAACGTCACCTCTCGCACCTTCTGGCGGTAGCGCGGGATCTGCGGCAACCGCTGTTCGACGGTGCGCAGCAGGGTCTCGTAGCTCAACCCGCTGCGCGGTTTGCGCAGGATCGCCAACAAACCGACGTACATCGGCGTCGACGTGTTCTCCAGCTGGAAGAAGGATGCGTCCGCCGCCGACAACCTGGCCACCATCGCGACGCCGCTCCTCCCCGTGTCCTCATGCGGCCCGGCCGCGGTTTGCCTCTCACGCAACGTTATCCGCAGGTGCGGCCTGCGCGCATCACGGGTGCATCGACACCCCCGCGAACCGTGCGATCATGGACGGGTCTGTGACTCTCCAGCAGACGTCGCCCCGCCACGTCGACAGCTGGAGAGTAACCAATGTCAGTCCCGCAGCACCCATCCGAACAATCCGCCCTGGTCGCCCCAGTGATCGACTATGAGCCGCCGGTGATCGGCACCGCCGCATGCCGGTCGGTGACACCGCTGCGCAGGCGCGCGGCCCGCGCACCGCGGGTAGCCCGGCCCGCGGTCCGGGAAGCCGCACCACCGCCCACCGCGGTGATGTTCGCCGACGCCGCGCTGCGCCGGGTGCTCGAGGTGATCGACCGCCGCAGGCCCGTCGCGCAGCTTCGTCCGTTGCTGGCGCCGGCGTTGCTGGACAGCGTCATCGCCATGACGCGGCCGACCAGGGCCAAGACGCCGACTGCGACGCTGCGTCGGCTGCGGGTGCGCACGGTCGACGGTTACGGACCGCTGTGCGTGCCCGAGTGCGAGGTGTTCGGCACCTACACCCGCGGTCGGCGCGTGCATGCCCTGGCCGCACGCATCGAACTGCACCGCGACCGCTGGCGGCTGGTCGCGCTGCAGCTGGGCTGAGGTCGGCTTACCGCCTGCGGCTGGCCTTGGCGGCCTTGGCCTGCTGCCGCGCGGCCTCCCGGCGCTCCTTGCGCGTGCCGCCGGGCGCCGCGTGCTTACCACCGCCGCCACCGGACCGCTGCACCTGCGCCGACCCGTCCTCGGACGGCCCGGAGTACGTCAGCGGCGGCGGTGCCTCGTCGTCAATTCCCTTGGCGCGCAACCCCGTCGGGGCGGGCCGTTCCTTGGTGGCGACGCCGCCCTGCTCGGCCGCCTTGGCCGCTGCGGCCTGGGCGAACTCGGCGAGCCCCTGCGGGGTGGCGACCGGCGCCACCGCCGGTGCGGGCGCGGGCTCCACCGCCACGTTGAACAGGAAGCCCACCGACTCCTCCTTGAGGCCCTCGAGCATGCCGACGAACATGTCGTAGCCCTCGCGCTGGTACTCCACCAGCGGATCGCGCTGCGCCATGGCCCGCAGCCCGATGCCCTCCTTGAGGTAGTCCATCTCGTAGAGGTGCTCGCGCCACTTCCGGTCGAGCACGTTGAGCAGAACGTTGCGCTCGAGCTGGCGCATGGCGCCTTCGCCCGCGATCTCCTCGAGCTGCTTCTCGCGGTCGGCGTAGGCCCGCTCGGCGTCGGCGATCAGCACCTCGAGCAGCTCCTCGCGGGTCAGCTCGCCGGGCTCGCCGATCGCGTCGGAGTCGATGAGGTCGTGGTGGTCGATGCCGACCGGATACAGCTGGCGCAGCGCGGTCCAGAGCTGTTCGAGATCCCAGTCCTCGGCGTAGCCCTCCGCGGTGGCGCCGTCGACGTAGGCGGTGATCACGTCGACGAGCATGTTGTGGGCCTGCTCGGCGAGATTCTCGCCCTCCAGGATGCGCCTGCGCTCGGCGTAGATGACCTTGCGCTGCTGGTTCATCACCTCGTCGTACTTGAGGACGTTCTTGCGGACCTCGAAGTTCTGCTGCTCGACCTGGGTCTGCGCGCTCTTGATCGCGCGGGTCACCATCTTGGCCTCGATCGGCACGTCGTCGGGCAGGTTCAGCCGGGTCAACAGGCTCTCCAGCGTCGCGCCGTTGAACCGCCGCATCAGCTCATCGCCCAGCGACAGGTAGAACCGCGACTCGCCCGGGTCGCCCTGGCGGCCGGACCGGCCCCGCAACTGGTTGTCGATGCGGCGCGACTCGTGCCGTTCGGTGCCCAGCACGTACAGGCCGCCCGCGGCGATGACGTCCTCGGCCTCCTTCGCGCATTCGGCCTTGACCTGCGGCAGTACCTCGTGCCAGGCCTTCTCGTACTCGTCGGGTGTCTCCACCGGATCGAGGCCGCGGTCACGCAGCCGCTTGTCGGTGAGGAAGTCGGGGTTGCCGCCGAGCACGATGTCGGTGCCGCGACCGGCCATGTTGGTGGCCACCGTGACCGCGCCGAGGCGGCCGGCCTCGGCGATGATCGACGCCTCCTGCTCGTGGTACTTCGCGTTGAGCACGTTGTGCGGGATGCGGCGCTTGGTGAACTGCCGCGACAGGTACTCGGAGCGTTCCACGCTGGTGGTGCCGATCAGGACCGGTTGGCCCTTCTCGTAACGCTCGGTGACGTCATCGACGACCGCGATGTACTTGGCCTCTTCGGTCTTGTAGATCAGGTCGGACTGATCCCTGCGCACCATCGGCTTGTTGGTCGGGATCGGCACCACGCCGAGCTTGTAGATCTCGTGCAGCTCGGCCGCTTCGGTCTGGGCCGTGCCGGTCATGCCGGCGAGCTTGTCGTAGAGCCGGAAGTAGTTCTGCAGCGTGATCGTGGCCAGCGTCTGGTTCTCGGCCTTGATCTCGACATGCTCCTTGGCCTCGATGGCCTGGTGCATGCCCTCGTTGTAGCGGCGGCCGACCAGCACGCGGCCGGTGAACTCGTCGACGATGAGCACCTCGCCGTCGCGCACGATGTAGTCCTTGTCGCGCTGGAACAGCTCCTTGGCCTTGATCGCGTTGTTGAGGTAGCTGACCAGCGGCGAGTTGGCGGCCTCGTAGAGGTTGTCGATGCCGAGCTGGTCCTCGACGAACTCGACGCCGAGTTCGTGCACGCCGATGGTCCGCTTGCGGATGTCGACCTCGTAGTGCACGTCCTTCTCCATCAGCGGCGCGATCCGCGCGAACTCGGTGTACCAGTTCGACGCGCCGTCGGCCGGGCCGGAGATGATCAGCGGGGTGCGCGCCTCGTCGATGAGGATGGAGTCGACCTCGTCGACGATCGCGAAGTTGTGGCCGCGCTGCACCAGGTCGGCCAGCGAGTGCGCCATGTTGTCGCGCAGGTAGTCGAAGCCGAACTCGTTGTTGGTGCCGTAGGTGATGTCGGCGGCGTAGGACTCGCGACGCTGATCGGGCGTCATCTGCGACAGGATGACCCCGACGTCCAGGCCGAGGAACCGGTGCACGCGGCCCATCCACTCGCTGTCGCGCTTGGCCAGGTAGTCGTTGACCGTGACGATATGGACCCCGTTGCCGGACAACGCGTTGAGATAGGCCGGCAGCACCGAGGTCAGGGTCTTGCCCTCACCGGTCTTCATCTCGGCGACGTTGCCGAAGTGCAGCGCCGCGCCGCCCATGATCTGCACCTTGAACGGCTTTTGGCCCAGCACCCGCCAGGCCGCCTCGCGGGCCACCGCGAACGCCTCGGGCAGCAGGTCGTCGAGGCTTTCGCCGCCCTCCGCCCGCTTCTTGAACTCGTCGGTCTTGGCCCGCAGTTCGGCGTCGGAAAGCTTCTCGATGTCGTCGGACAGGGAGTCCACATAGTCGGCCACCCCCTTGAGCCGTTTGACCATGCGGCCCTCGCCGAGGCGCAGCAACCTATCCAGCACGCTTGTTCCCCTATGGGTTGGAATCGATGAGCTCAACCCATGGTAGGTGACGTGCGCGCCTTGCCGGCCCGACCGCGCAAGCCGGGCCGGTCAGACGTGCCGAATCAGGCCAGCCGGATCAATCCGTAGTCGTAGGCGTGGCGGCGGTAGACCACCGACGGCCGGTCACTTTCCTTGTCGTGGAACAGGAAGAAGTCGTGGCCGACCAGTTCCATCTGCGACAGGGCGTCGTCCACGGTCATCGGGGTGGCCGGGTGTTCCTTGATCCGCACGATGCGCCCGGGTTCGTAGCCGTCGACCTGAGACTGGGCCCCGCCGACCCCAGAGTCGGCCGAACCGCCGGTCAGGTCGGGCAGCGGCGTCATCGCGGTGGCCTCGGCCACCGACACCGGCCGCTTGTCGCCGTAGTGGATCTTGCGGCGGTCCTTCGCGCGGCGCAGTCGTTCCTCCAACTTGTCCAGCGCCGACTCGAACGAGGCGTAGAAGCTGTCGCCGCAGCCTTCCGCTCGCACCACCGGGCCGCGACCGCGCGCGGTGATCTCGACGTTCTGACAGTTCTTGCGTTGGCGCCTGTTGCGCTCGTGGTGCAGTTCGACACCGAACAGGTGGATCGTGCGGTCGAGACGTTCCAGACGAGCCAGCTTCTCGGAGACATAGGTGCGGAAATGGTCGGGAACCTCGACGTTGCGACCCGTGACCGCGACTTCGGCGCGCGGCTCGGAATCGGGTTCGGGCTTGACGTCCTCGACCACCATCGTGCGGTCAGAATCCAGGGAATGGGTTGACATGCTTGACAACTCGTTTCTCTTTGCGTCCGCACGCGTGCGCGTGCCCGGCTTACTTCCAAAACGCGCCGAGGGGCTGGCATGTCTGCGCCGCCCGCCGGTGCAAGGTGTCGACTGCTCACCTCCTACCGTTGGTCGGCGAAAGTGGCGCTACATGATGAACATGATGCGCGCCGCCGTGAGGCATTCACGGTGCTTGATGCCGACGGTAGCCGTGTTCATCCGGTAGTGCCAGTGATTCACTGGTCCGTTTCCAGTTCTTCACTTTCAGGCGTTCGCGATCGCAAGGACCGCCACCGCCGACGCGCCCGCGGCCTGCAGGACGCGCACCGATTCGGCGGCCGTCGCGCCGGTGGTGACGACGTCGTCGACGACCACGATCTCCCCCGCGACGGGTCGGGTGATCCGCACCCGGCCGGCGATGTTGCGTTGGCGGTCAACGCTGGACAGGCCGACGGAGTCGACCACGAAGGCCCGCATGCGCAACACCTGCGCGACGGTGACACCGGTCAGGCCCTCGGTGGCGGCGCGGGCGATGCGGGTGACCGGATCGCCGCCCCGGCGTCGGGCCGACGACCGACGGGTCGGGGCGGCCACCACCGTCAACGGTGCGCCGAGCACGCCCCAGCGCAGCAGGTTGGCCAGCGCGCCGTGCAGCGCGAGGCCCAGCGGGTCGACGAGGTCGGCTCGCCCGTGTTCCTTGACCGCGACGATCGCGGCGCGACGCGGGCCGACATAGCGGCCCAGCGCGAACACGGGCACGCCCGGATCCACCCGGGGGCTCACGACATGGGGTTGATCGGGCCTGACGACGAGTTCGCGCGCGCATGCCCGGCACCACCGGGTGGAGGGGGCGCCACACCCTCCGCACTGCAGCGGCAGCACGAGGTCGAGCATGCCCCGATCATCGCGCTCGACTCTGACAGCTGCTCAATACTTGGGGCGCCTACCCCGGGAGCACGGGCACTGCGCCGGCCACCATCAGCGGACCGACCTCCACCCAGCCGGGATCGTCGTCGACGGCCGAACCCGACAGCTGCAACACCCCGCGCGCGTCGGCGACGTAGACCGTCGAGGGATTGGCGACCACGGTGGTGACCGGCATCAGCAGGTTGCGGCTGGGCCCGTCGGAGTTGACGCCGTCGAGGTTGACATATGACACCGGGTGTCGCGGGTCGGTGCGGCTGACGACGATGTCGTCACCGGTGCGCCAGGACAACGAGACCACGGTGTTGCGCATGCCGAAGCCCAGTCGCCGCGGATAGGTCAACGCGTATCCGCCGTCGGGGGTCTGCTGCACTCCGGCGAGCACCACCTGGCCCTCGATGACCATCGCCGCGCGGGTCCCGTCGCGCGACAGTTGAAGCTCGGTGATCACGCCGGGAAACCGGTTCGCCACGATCGCGGTGTCGACGGGCAGGCGGGCCGGCCGTCCGGAGGCGTCCTGAATCACCCGCACCACGTTGATGCCGTCGAGCACCACCCAGATCGCGTCGTCGAGCGCCCAACTCGGCCGTGACATGCTGCGCCCGTCCAACACCTGCGCGGCCTGCCCGCCGAGCGGACCGACCCACAGCGACGACGCCATGTCGGGTGCACCCGCCCGCACGGTGACCACCGAGGCCACCTCCTGCCCGGAGCGCGACACCGTGGCCGCCGACTGCCCGGGCATCGCGCCGAACGCGCCCGGGACCGGGGGCGCGCGCTGACCGTCCAACGCCACCAGTGAACCGCCCACCAGCGCGTGCAGGCCCGCCGCCGCGCCGGACACCGCACCGGGGTCGGTGACGGCCACATCCGAGGTCTCCCAGCCGTCGGCGAACCGGTCGTCCAGCGCGGTGCCGTCGGCGTTGATCACGTACGGCCCGCTGACCCCGGCCCGGTTCAACGTCCAGATGATCTGCGCCGCAAGGAGTTGCCTGCTGTGCGGGTCGGTGGTCGACAGGTTGTCCAGGTCGACGCGGGCGCCGCCGTACCCGCGTCCGACCCCCATCTTGCCGCCGTCGGCACGGGTCACCGGACCGCGCAGCTTCAGCGGCGGCCCGAGCAGGTTACGCACGGTGTCGGCCATCTCGGGACGTGGCCCGGCAATCAGCTTGCTCACCAGTTCGGTGGCCAACTGATCGGGATCGGAGACCGCCACATAGCGCGGGTCGGGCACCACCGTGCTCCCGGTCGGGTCGACGAAATACAGCGTGTGGCGCTTGTAGGTGGACTGGAACTGCTGCCAATCCAGAAAGACCCCGTTGGGCAGCTTGTCGATGCGCCACCCGTCGGGCGTCTTGACCAGTTCGATCGGCTCCGGATCGGGCAGCGCGCCTTCACCGGTCTCGAAAACGCCCATGTCGGAGAGCGATCCGAGGATGTCGGCGCGCATGCGCACCGATACCCGGTCGGGCCCGCGGGTCTCGACGAACACCACGTTGTCGATCAGCAGCGCGCTGCCCGCGTCATCCCATTCCCGCGAGGCCGATTCGGTGAGGAACTGCCGGGCGGCCAGATGCCGGTTGGCCGGATCGGCGGTGGCCTTGAGGAATTCGCGCAGTAACACGTCGGGGTCCATGCCCGGCGTCGGCTTGGGCAGACTGGGCGGCGCGGGCCGGTCGACGGTGCCGATGGCTTGTGGCGCAGACGAACTGGGCACGCCTGCGCAGCCCGCCAGGCCCAACACCAGCAGCCATACGAACAACAGTCGCAGGGGTTTCACACGCTCTCCTGCGCCGGTTCGCGGTTGCCATTGGGTCTATTGGATCGCGAATCCTGTTCGGGCTCCATGGGTTTGAGCGGCAACGGGCTGGTGGTCACCTTGTGGCCGCGCACCAAGGGCAGGGTGAGTCGGAAGCACGCGCCCTTGCCCGGCTCCCCCCAGGCCTCCAGCCGGCCCTGGTGCAGCCGGGCGTCTTCGATGCTGATCGCCAGCCCCAGCCCGGTACCGCCGGAACGGCGCACCCGCGACGGGTCCGACCGCCAGAACCGGCTGAAGACCAGCTTCTCCTCACCGGGGCGCAGCCCGACCCCGTGATCGCGCACGGTGACCGCGACGGTGTCCTCGTCGGCGGCCATCCGGATCCGCACCGGCTTGCGTTCGGCGTGATCGATGGCGTTGGCGATGAGGTTGCGCAAAATGCGCTCCACCCGGCGCGCGTCCACCTCGGCGATCACCTCGTCGGCGGGCACGTCGACCACGAGTTCGACCTCGGCGTCGGCGGCGAGGTGCCCGACGTTGTCCAGTGCGCTTTGCACCGTGGCGCGCAGGTCCACCGATTCGACCGACAATTCGGCCACCCCGGCGTCGTGACGCGAGATCTCCAGCAGGTCGTTGAGCAGCGACTCGAACCGGTCGAGCTCGCTGACCAGCAGCTCGGTCGAGCGGCGCAGCGCCGGGTCGAGTTCCTCGCTGTTGTCGTGGATCAGGTCGGCGGCCATCCGCACCGTGGTCAGCGGGGTGCGCAACTCGTGGCTGACGTCGGAGGTGAAGCGGCGCTGCAGATTGCCGAACTCCTCGAGCTGGGTGATCTGGCGCGACAGGCTTTCGGCCATGTCGTTGAACGACACCGCCAGCCGGGCCATGTCGTCCTCGCCGCGCACCGGCATGCGCTCGGTCAGGTGGCCCTCGGCGAACCGCTCGGCGATGCGCGACGCCGAGCGCACGGGCAGCACGATCTGGCGCGCGACCAGCAGGGCGATCGCGGCGAGCAGACCCAGCAGCACCACCCCACCGGTGGCCATCGTGCCGCGCACCAGCGCGATCGTGGACTCCTCGTTGTTCAGCGGGAAGATCAGGTACAGCTCGAGATTGGTCACCGACGACGTGGAAGCTGTAGTCGGGCTGCCGACGATCAGCGCGGGCCCGGAGAAGGTGTCGGTGTGCACGGTGGCGTACTGATAACTGACCTGACCGGCCTTGACGAATTCCCGCAGTGCGTTGGGCACCTGTTGCACCGGGCCCGCCGCGGTCGCCGCGCGCGGCCCGTCACCGGGCACCACCAACACCGCGTCGAAGGTGCCCGCCAGCCCGGGGCTGGCGTCGGCGGTGCGGTCGATCAGCGTGTTGCGGGCCAGTTGCAGGCTGCTGTCCAGCGAGCGGGTCTCCTCCCCACCGACGATGCCGCTGACCGTGGCGCGGGCGCGGTCGACCTCCTCGGTGGCCCCGCGCACCTTGACCTCGAGGATGCGATCGGTGATCTGGCTGGTCAGCACGAAGCCGAGCACCAGGATGACGGCCAGCGACAGCCCGAGGGTCAGGGTCACCACCCGCAACTGCAGGGAGCGGCGCCAGGCCAGACCGAGCGCGCGGCCCAGCGCGCCGAGGCCCCGGACAAGCGGGGCCGACCGGCGGTGGATCCGCCGTCTGGAACTGAAGATCACGGCCACCGCCGAGCGGCGAGCGGTGCGATCACGGAGGTCCGGCCTTGTACCCCACTCCTCGAACGGTCAACACCACCTGCGGGTTCTCCGGGTCCTTCTCGACCTTGGCCCGCAGGCGCTGGACATGCACGTTCACCAAACGGGTGTCCGCGGGGTGTCGATACCCCCACACCTGTTCGAGCAGCACATCACGAGTAAACACCTGCCGCGGTTTCCGCGCCAACGCCACCAACAGGTCGAATTCCAGCGGAGTCAGCGAGATCTGCTCGCCCTGCCGGGTGACCTTGTGGGCGGGCACGTCGATGTCGACGTCGCCGATCGAGAGCATCTCGGCGGGCTCGTCTTCGTTGCGCCGCAGCCTTGCTCGAACACGCGCCACGAGTTCCTTGGGTTTGAACGGCTTCATCACGTAGTCGTCCGCGCCCGACTCCAGGCCCAGTACCACGTCGACGGTGTCGGTCTTGGCCGTCAACATCACGATCGGCACGCCCGAGTCCGCGCGCAGCACCCGGCATACGTCGATGCCGTTCATGCCGGGCAGCATCAGGTCGAGCAGCACCAGGTCGGGCCGCAGCTCGCGGACCGCCGTGAGGGCCTGCGTCCCGTCACCTATGACCGCGGTGTCGAAGCCCTCTCCCCGCAGCACGATGGTGAGCATCTCAGCCAGCGACGGGTCGTCGTCGACAACCAGAATCCTTTGCCTCATGGTGTCCATGGTGTCACCGAATCGCGATAAAACCCGGGTAGCACGCCCGCGAGTCGGCTTGGAAGTCGGCTATTGAAGCAGCTCGGTGGCCAATACGGCGGCGTCGACGTCCGCTTCGGCGGTACGCCACCGGCCGCCCCAGCCGGCCGCGGCCAGCTGCCGGTACACCTCGCCGGTGCGTCGCTGCAGACCGTCGTCGCGTTCGTAGGCGTCCTTGACCCGGTCGGCCTCCTCGCGAGCCCGGTTGTCGGCGCGTTCGGCGGCCAGCTCGGCGGGTACCGCCAACAACACCTGGGCGGCCGGCGGCGGTAGGCCCAGGCGGTCGTATTCGAGTCGGCGCACCCATTCGACAACCTCGCCGTCGGCGCCCTGGTGCAGCCGGGCGGCGCTGTAGGCGGCGTTGGATGCGACATAGCGGTCCAGGATGACGACGTCGTTGCCGGCGCTCAGGCGCGCGATCTCGTCGCGGGCGCCCGCCCGGTCGAGGGCGAACAGCACCGCCATCGCGTGTACCGATTCGGCCAGGTCGCCGTGTGCGCCGTGCAGCGCCTCCGCGGCGAGATCGGCTTCTATCGAGATGCCGTACCGGGGGAACGCGAGGCTGGCGACCGACTTGCCGGCCGCCTCCAGCGCGGCGCGCAGGCCGGCAGTCAGCGTGCGCTTGCCCGCACCGTCGACGCCTTCGATCGCGATCAGCACGGCTGTGACCCTAGCGGCAGGTTCGCGATTCGCGAGATCGACACCATGGTCGTGGTCGGCGACGTATCACGACCCTCACGTCATTTTCGACGAGGCTTCGACGGTGAGAAGCGCCCTGACCTATCCGCTACAGACGGGCGGCGGTCAGAGCAGTGCTCATCGGGTCGACCGTCGGGGTTGGTCCGATGCGGTGAGATCGTCGGCGAACCGGCTGAGAAGTGTGGCCAGCAGCTGCCGATCACGGCCGGGCCACTGCTCCAAGGCCTGCGCGATGACCTGGGTGCCTGCGATGTCCATGCGCTGACACGTCCGCTGTCCCTTCGCGGTCGCGGCGAGCAGAACGGCGCGCTTGTCGACAGGGTCCGGCCGGCGCCGGATGAGCTCGCGCAGCTCGAGCCGGCGAACCTGTGGGGACATGGTCGACTTGTCCACGCCCTGCCACTGCGCGAGATCCGAGACCCGCACCGGGCCGGCCGCGACGATCGCGCGTAGCAGGTCCACGTCGATCGGCGAGAGATCCTGTCCGGCCCGACCGAGCAGCTTGACGCGCGTGTCCGGACGGTTGGACCACCGCGCGATCTGCCTGATCGCCTCGTAGATCGAGCGGTCTTCGCCCAGTTCGCGTTCCGCCATGGTCTCTCCTGCCACAATAGTTGGGCTTTCCCCAACTAAATCGTTTATAGTTGGATAATACCAACTAATTGTCACAAGGAGGACGAGACGTATATGACGCGACATGACAGAGCAGCCCCATCGGCGAGATCGTGGATCAGCGGCCTGGGCCTGGCAGCCGGCGCCGCCGCGGTGGCGGGCTCTCTCACGGTCACCGAAACGGCAGTCGGCGCCGGCCTCACACTCGGGTTCGGCGCATTCATCGCGTTCTTCGCATTGCTGTCACTGCTGGTTCGCAACCGCGCGCCGAGCTACTTCGGCCTGCTCGTGGTCGGCGTGGCGACGTTCCTCATGCCATTTCTGGGCGAAGCGTTCGTCACCGATCGCGGCGCCGCGTGGACGGCCTGGGTGGCGGGCTTTGCCGCGATGGTTCTCGGCGGCGTGGGCTGGCTGCGTTCCATACCGCCCGCAGGGCTTGTCGCACCGGGCGCGCAACCCGCAGGCAGTGCCGAGCGCGGTCCGATCGCATGGCTCAGCCGAGCGGCCCTGGGCGTCGGCGTGGCCACGGTGCTCGCGGCCATCGTGATGCCCGCCAGCACCGCCGGCGTCGTCGTCAACGTGGGGCTGGGCGGGATGGCGGCGGTGATCGGCCTTTGGTCGCTTCTGGCCGCGGACGCGACGCGTGACTACATGACGCTCGCGATCGTGGGCTTTGCGCTGTTCGTTTCGCCGTGGGTGGTCGGTTTCGTCGGTGAGCCCGCGGGCGCGACGGCGTCGATTGCCGGTGCGATCGTGACCGCGCTGGGCCTGAGCGGCTACCTGCGGGCAGAGTCGATCAGCCCGAGGCGGGCCCGCCGCAGGGCCACCACCGAAGCGCGTTGACACCCCCTCGCGCGGCCGAGCGTCGGGAAGACGACGCTCACCTCCGGCAGGCGGCAAAACCCGACTAATTTGGAGACGATGAACGAGTCACCGCGGTCCAACGGCGCACGCAAGGCAGAAGCGTCCGCACCTTCGGACAGGGCCGACCCCAAACCGTGGCGCACGGAGGGGCTGCCGACCCAGGGCGAGGGCGCCGACGGCGACCGTCCGCGACCACGCTGGTGGATCATCCTGATTTACCTCGGACTCGGCTACCTGCTGGTGTTCAGCATGTTGTCGGTCCAGGATTCGCTGGGCGGACCGACCCAGATCGCCTACACCGAGTTCACCGCACAGGTGGACCAGCACAACGTCGCCGAGGTGTTCTCGCGGGGCGACACCATCGAGGGCACCCTGCGAGAACCCAGGCCCGTACCCGACCAGGACGACCCCGCCAAGACCTACGAGCGATTCACCACCGAGCGCCCGACGTATGCCCGGGACGATCTGCTCACCCAGCTAAAGGACGGCGGCACAAAGGTTTCGGCGACCCCCCTGACCAACGACCGGGGCATCTTCTGGAACCTGTTGATCTCGTTTGCGCCGATCCTGTTGCTGGTCGGGTTCTGGTTCTGGCTGTTCCGGCGCGCCCAGAAGATGGGCGGCGGAACCGGCATGTTCGGCGTGAGCACCCGCAAGAAGAAGCCCGTCGACCCGGAATCGGTGCGGGCGACCTTCGACGACGTCGCGGGCATCGACGAGGTCAAGGCCGAGATCAACGAGATCGTCGACTATCTGCGCAATCCGGAGAAGTACCGCAAGCTCGGCGCCAAGGTGCCCAAGGGGGTGCTGCTGACCGGCCCGCCGGGCACCGGAAAGACGCTGCTGGCCAGGGCGACGGCCGGCGAAGCCAACGTGCCGTTCTTCTCCGCCAGCGGCGCCGAGTTCATCGAGATGATCGTCGGCGTCGGCGCTTCCCGGGTGCGCGAACTGTTCGAGGAGGCCCGCAAGGTCGCCCCCGCGATCATCTTCATCGACGAGATCGACACCATCGGCCGCTCCCGCAGCAACGCGGCCACCGTGGGTGGACACGACGAACGTGAGCAGACGCTCAACCAGATCCTCACCGAAATGGACGGCTTCAGCGGGTCCGA
The DNA here is from genome assembly GCF_053483675.1 of Mycolicibacterium sp. XJ1819. Lineage (NCBI taxonomy): Bacteria > Bacillati > Actinomycetota > Actinomycetes > Mycobacteriales > Mycobacteriaceae > Mycobacterium > Mycolicibacterium sp. XJ1819. The sequence goes on from NZ_JBEFST010000005.1 coordinate 210,424, forward strand.
GGGTGTGGTGGTGCTCGCCGCGACGAACCGACCCGACATTCTCGACCCCGCGCTGCTGCGACCGGGACGGTTCGACCGCCAGGTCACCGTCAACCCGCCCGACCGCAAGGGTCGCGTCGCCATCCTCGAAGTGCACACCCGTTCGGTGCCACTGGCCGACGACGTCGACCTCGACAAGGTCGCCGCCGCGACACCCGGAATGACCGGCGCGGACCTGGCCAACCTGGTCAACGAGGCCGCGCTGGCCGCCGCGCGCGACGGGCTGACCCACGTCACGGACCGCTATCTGTTCGACGCGCTCGAGAAGGTACAACTGGGCACCGCCCGCCACATCGTGTTGCCCGAGGAGGAACGTCGCCGCACCGCCTACCACGAGGCCGGCCACGCGCTGCTGGGCATGCTGCAACCGGGCGCGGACCCGGTGCGCAAGGTGTCGATCATCCCGCGCGGTCATGCGTTGGGCGTCACCCTGTCCACCCCCGACGAGGACCGCTACGGATACACCGCGGACTACCTGCGCGGGCGCATCATCGGGGCGCTGGGCGGGATGGCAGCCGAGGAGGAGATCTACGGCGTGGTCACCACCGGCTCCGAGAGCGACCTGGAGACCGCGACCAACGTCGCGCGCGGCATGGTCGGCAGATGGGGCATGTCCGACCGCGTCGGCCCGGTGTCGGTGCTGCCGCGTGAGGGTGATCCACGGATGGCAGGCATTTCGGACTCCATGCTGGGCGCCGTCGACCAGGAAGTCCGCCGACTCATCGACGACTGCTACGCGGAGGCGCGAGAGTTGTTGCGCAACAACAGAGACCGACTCGAAGGTATCGTCGCGGAGCTGCTGGTCCACGAGACGCTCAACGAGGACCAGGTGTATGCGGCCGCGGGTGTCGCCAGGGGCGCCACCGTGAAGGCCTGACGGGTCAGCCGCGCTCGGCGGCCACCTGCTCACGCACGGCGGGTGCGACGTCCTGGGCGTATCGCTCGGTGACCTCGGTGTCGTCGGAGGCGAGCACGAAGCCGCTGATGCCATAGCCGAGTGCGACGTCGGCGAGTTCCTCGGCCCACTGCCGGGGCGGGCCGTCCAGGAAGCCGGATCCGTTGGCCGAGAACCGACCCCCGATGTTGAGCAGACGGCGGATCGCGCGGGGTTCCCGTCCGGCCTGGGCCGCCGCCTCGTCGATGTGCCGGTTCATCTCCGCCAGGTCGGTGATGCCGCCCGGCAGATACTGCACCGAAGGCAGCCAGCCGTCGGCGACGCGACCGACCACCCGCAAGATGCGCGGTTTGTATGCGCCCACCCAGATCCCGACGTCGTGGGCGGGTGCCGGGCCGCGCTTGGCACCCTGCACGCGGTAATGGTGGCCGTCGACAACCAACGGCCCCGACGCGTCGACGTCCCAGATGCCCCGGATGATGGCGATGGCTTCCTGCAGCGCCTCGATCGACTCCCCCGGTGTACGGCGGGGCCCGCCCATCGCGACGACGCCGTCCCAGAACGCCCCGGCGCCGAGGCCCAGTTCGACCCGTCCCCCACTGAGCAGATCCAGCGAGGCCACCGCGCGGGCCAGCACCGCCGGCGGTCGCAGCGGCAGATTGGTGACATTGACTGCGAGGCGGACGTTTTCGGTCCGAGCGGCCACGTAGGACATCAACGTCCACGTGTCGTGGAACTTCGCGACGTACGGATGATCCTGAAACGTCACCAGATCCAGCCCCGCGCGGTCGGCGACGACGGACCGCTCGACGGCGCGCCGCGCGGGATCGTTGACCGGTGTGACGAAGGTGCCGAACAGAAGGTCGTGCCCGTAGTCGGTCATCACGCGTCCTTTGCGCTCGTGGTGTCGGGGGCCCGTCGCCGACGAAGCCATCGGATCGACTCAACCACCGCGCCGAGGGCCAGCGCCACACCGAACGACACCAGAAATGCCGCGAGCGAGTTGTCGGCGAACGCACGGCCGCCGACATAGCCGATCAGGGTGGTGATCGTCGCCCACAGCACGGCCCCGATCGCATCGAACGCCAGGAACTGCCGATAGGGGAAGCGCAGCACCCCGCAGGCGATCGTCGTCGCGGTGCGACCACCGGGGATGAAGCGGGCCACGATCACCAGCGCTCCGCCGTGCTTGGCCAACTCCGCTTGCGCCCAGTCCATCCGCCGCCGGCCCTTCTCACCCCGACCGATCAGGCGCCGCGCCCAGCGTTCACCGGAACGACCGATCCAGTAGGCGAGGTTGTCGCCGAGAAACGCCCCGACGGCCGCCATCACGATCACTCCCCAGAGCGCCATCGCGCCGTCCGCCGCGAGGATGCCCCCGGTCAGCAGCGCGGTCTCGCTGGGCAGCGCGGGGATGACGGCGTCGAAGGTGCAGAAGATCAGGATCAGCGGATAGGCCCACCACGCGTGACCGAGCACGTCCAGCAGCGAGTCGAACATGGCGACCGTCAGTCGGTGCTGGACGCGGTGGCCAAGAGATGCTCCTCGAGTGTTGCCGGATAGATCCCGAGCGGTACATCACCATAGACCGCATCATCTCCGTGACCGCGCAACCGAAACGTAAGCTGACCCGACCATGACGTGTCCCGGCCGCGTCCGGCGGTGAACTAGGAGTCATATGTGGAACGACATCTGGCAGGTCTTCTGGATTGCGGTGCTGGTCTTCCTCTTCATCGCCTACCTGCTCATCCTGTTCAACATCCTGGTCGATCTCTTCGTGCGTGATCACCAGAGCCCGGGCTGGACGAAAGCCCTGTGGGTCTTGTTTCTGGTGGTCCTGCCCTATCTGACGGCGCTGGTGTACCTCAGCGTGCGCGGGCAGGAGATGGCCGTGCGGGCCCGCACCGACGCGCGTGCGGCGCACCTGACCAGCGACGCCGAGCTCGAGGCCACCGGACGCTCCCCCGCTCAGGAGATCGCCGACGCCAAACGACTACTCGACGAGGGCGTCATCACCCCGGAGGAGTTCGACTTGATCAAGGCCAAGATCCTGCGGTGACAAGGCGGGATGTGCCCGCGAGAATTGAACCGCGCGAGCGGCATGGGCGAACTATCGTCCAATTGTCCGCCGGCACCCATCGTCGTCGACGGTCTCGACCTACGTGAGGAGTTGGCCTTGACGACAGCCTCCGAGCCGATGCGCGCACGCGATGCCGTCGGCGACCCCTACGCGCTGGATCCGGCGAAGATCAAGGAACCCCCCAAGGGCTGGGGACCCAGCGTCCGCTTCCTCGGGCCCGGCATGATCACCAGCGCCGCGGTGGTGGGTTCGGGTGAGCTGATCACCGCGACCACGCTCGGCGCCGAGGTCGGCTTCCTGTTGCTGTGGCTGGTGTTCGTTTCGACGTTCGTCAAGGTGGCCGTCCAGATCGAGGTGGCCCGCTGGGTCCATCTCCACCGGACAGTCGGCCATCGAGGGCTACAACCGGGTGCCCCCGAGGTTCGCCAAGCGGGGCTGGGTCTCCTATCTCGCGGTGTTGATGTTCCTGCAGTTCCTCACCAGCCAGGCCGGTGTGCTCAGCGCGGCCGCGCTCGCGCTGTCGCTGCTGGTGCCGATCGGCGGCGACTCCCCGACCACCGCGTCGATCGCGTTCTGGGTGCTGCTGATGGTGTTGGTCGCCATCGCGATTCACATCGCCAACCGCTACGGGATCGTCGAGAAGGTGTCGACAGTGCTGGTCGTCATCGTCACCGCGGCAGTGGTGGTGCTGGTGTTCGGCATCCAGATCACCCCGTTCGCCTGGAGCATCTCCGACCTTGCGCACGGTATGCAGTTCCAACTCGCGGCGGGCACCATGGGTGTGGCGCTGGCGATGTTCGGGCTCACCGGTGTCGGCGCCGGCGAGATCACGTCGTATTCGTTCTGGTGTGTCGAGAAGGGCTACGCCGCCTGGACGGGTCCCAACGACGGTTCCGAGGCCTGGGTGGCCCGGGCCCGCGGCTGGATCGCCGTGATGAAGAAGGACGTCTGGGTCGCGTGGGTCATCTACACCACGTCGACCGCGTCGTTCTATGTGCTCGGTGCGGCCGTGCTTCACCCGCAGGGGCTGGTGCCCGCGGGAAGCGAAGTGATCACCACGATCTCGCGCATCTTCACCGACGTGATGGGCGACTGGGTCGGTGTGGTGTTCTTGGGTTTCGCCGCTCTGGCCCTCTACAAGACGATCCTGGCCAATGTGCCCAGCCTCAGCCGCCAGGTCGCCAACGCGCTCGCGGTCTTCAACGTGTTCGACTGGACCGACTCCAAGGCGCGCGACCGATGGCTGCGCATCCTGATGGTCGTTCAGCCGATCCTGTGGGGCGGGCTGGGCGTGGTGGCGGCATCACCGCTGGCGTTGGTGGTGCTCGGCGGGATTCTCAACGCCCTTTACCTGGTGGCGGTTTCGATCGCGTGCGTGTACCTGTCGTTCAAGGAGACCGATCCGCGGATCAGGGACGGCCGGATGTTCACGGCCTACCTGTTGATCTCCGCGGTCGCGATCTTCGCGGTGGGCGCGATCTCGTTCTACGACATGTTCTGACGACAGGTGAGAGCTTCCGGCCGTATCGCATGGATCGACGCGACCGCGGGGGTCGCGGGCGACATGCTGCTCGGTGCGCTGATCGACGCCGGAGCCGCGCCGGAGTCGGTGCGCGCGGCGGTGACGGCCGTGGTGCCCGGCGAGGTCGGCATCGACGTCCGCACCACCCATCGGGCCGGCCTGCGGGCCGTGCGCGCCGAGGTCACCAGCGCCACCGAGAGCCACCCGCACCGGGCCTGGGCCGAGATCCGCGCGCTGATCGGGCGGGCCGGACTGGTCGCGGACATCCGCGAGAGCGCCCTGGCGGTGTTCGCCCGGCTCGCCGAGGCCGAGGCACGCGTGCACGGCCGGGCGCCCGATGAAGTGGTCTTTCACGAGGTGGGTTCCTGGGATGCCATCGCCGACGTGGTCGGGGTCGCCGCGGCGCTGACCGACCTGGGCGTCACCACTGTGACGGCGAGCCCGGTGCTAATGGGATCGGGACGGGTCACCTCTGCTCACGGTGAGCTGCCGGTGCCGGCGCCCGCCGTGCTCGACCTCGCGCGCGGTTGGCAGGTGTTGTCCGGCGGCACAGGAGAACTCGCGACACCGACAGGGATGGCGTTGATCACCGGGCTGGCGACGCGGTGCGGCCCCATGCCGTCGATGACCGTCGCCGCGGTGGGGGTGGGCGCGGGAAGCCGCGACATCTCCGGTCGGCCCAACGTGGTTCGCGTCGTGCTCGGCGATCCGCTGGCCGACACCGCGGGCGCGGGTGTTTCGACGATGTCGGTGCTGGAGACCAACATCGACGATCTCGACACGCGCGTGTGGCCGACCGTGCTGGCCGCGCTGCTGGACGCCGGCGCCGCCGACGCCTGGTTGGTGCCGATCGTCATGAAGAAGGGCAGGCCCGCACACACCCTCAGCGTGCTGGCGACCGAGGCGACTCGCGATCGGCTGCGTGCCGAGATTTTCGCGCTCACAGGCACTTTGGGCGTGCGCGTAACCGAGGTGGTACGCAACGCGCTGGACCGCGAGGTGCTCGCGGTCGAGTTGCCCGACGGGCAGATCCGGATCAAGCTGGGGCTGCGCGACGGGGTCATCGACGTGGCCACCCCCGAGTTCGACGACGCGGCGGCGCTCGCGCGGCGACGTGGGGCGCCGGTGCGGCAGGTGCTCGACGAGGCGAGTGCGGCGGCCGCGGCGCGTGGACTCCGGCGCGGGGCGAGGTGGCCCCGCGAGTGATTTCGGCGTGATTTCCTCCACTCAGCGCTGGTTTTCACGCCGAAATCGCAATCGGGTCTCAGCCAGGTGCGGCAATCTGGGCCGCTAAATGCCCTGCACCGTAGCCATTGTCGATGTTGACCACGCCGACACCGGGCGCGCAGCTGTTCAGCATGCCCAGCAGCGCCGCCAGCCCGGCGACCACGGCCGGTAGCGCCCCGTCCATGCCCGCCACCACCACGATCACCTTCGCCGACGTCCATGATCAGCTCGGCGCGCCGGCCCAGATGGTGTGCGGTCAGCAGCGCCTCGCGCGCGACCGGGTGATCCGAGGTGCCCGCGGCCACCACCAGCACCAGGCCGCCGGTCGGCGCCGGCGGGTCCGCGGGCCAGGCCAGCAGCCCGCAATCCTCGGCGTAGAAGGCGTCCGGCAACTCGCCCAGCACCGCGCGGGCGTGTTCGGCGGTGGCGCGAGTGAACAGCGCCCTGGCCGCGTGCGCGTGTAGCGCCGCCGCGATCGACGCCACCTGCGCGGGGGTCTTCCCCTCGCACAGCACGGCCTCTGGATAGCCGCGTCTGTGCGTACGGTCGAGGTCCAACTCGATCTCGGGCTCAGTCACCGCGCACGGCCACCAGCGGAAGGGTGAAAGCGCCCGATTGAATTCCGCTCAGGTCGACGGTGGCGAACCGAAAGCCCGCGGACGTGACGGCCTGGCACACCTGGGTGCGCAGATCGCCTGTGGCGCGGGCGATGTCGTCTACCGGCAACTCCACCCGGGCGATCTCGCCGTGATGGCGCACCCGGCAGTCGGTGAACCCGAGCGACCTCAGCGCCCGTTCGGCGGTCTCGACCTGCGCCAGCTTCTCGGGGGTCACCGGCTCGTGGTGGGGAATCCGCGACGCCAGACACGGCGCCGCGGGCTTGTCCGCACACGGCAGCGCCATCGCCCGCGCGATGCGACGCACCGCCGCCTTGTCCAGACCGGCGTCGGCCAGCGGCCGAAGCACGCGATGCTCGATCGCCGCGCGCGCACCGGGACGGTCCGGGCGCGCGACGTCGTCGGCGTTCTCCCCGTAGGCCACCGCGTCGAGCCGATACTGTGTGCACACCTCGCTGCCGATCCGGGCAAACAACTCGTCCTTGCAGTGAAAGCAGCGGTCCGGGCCGTTGGCGCGGTAGGCGGGCCGCTCTCCTTCGTGGGTGACGATCTCGGCCACCGAGGCACCGAGGAAGCGGGCGACGTCGTGGGCCGCGGTCCGCTCGTCGGCGGCGAGGCTGGCCGAGACCCCGATGATCGCGAGCACCCGCGCGGGCCCCAGCGCGCGGATGGCCAGGGCGAGTAGCGTCGCGGAGTCCACTCCGCCCGAGAACGCGACGCCCAGCCGGCCCACGCCGGCGAGCTGCGCGGTGACCCGGTCGACCCGCGGCTGGTCGTCGCCGAAGTCGTCGGGGAACACCATGTTGAGAACTCTAGTTCGCGCCGCCCAGTTCGCGCGCCAGCATCGCGACCTCGTCGCGCAGGCCGACGTCGTCGACGCCGAGCCCGACCAGCACCCTGGCCACCGCATCGTCCAGATCACCGGCGGCCAGGGTGGTGAACTGCCCGGCCGCCACGTCGCGCACCGGGGCGCCCGACCCGCGCAGGTGGCACACCCACGCGGCAAGGATGCGGGCCGCGCCGGAGCGCCCGGCGAACGCCGCGATGCCCCAGTCCGCGCGGTCGGGGGCGTGCTCGGTGAACCAGGCCTGGTGCGCCCGAAAGAAATGGCCGGGGCCCAGGTGGGCGATGCGCACCGGTGCCGCCGGCCTGCCGTCGCGCTGCCGGTCCAGTCGCCGGACCTCGTTTCCGGTCACCGCACGATTGTGCGACGCGCCGTGCCGACCCGTCTTGCCAACGCGTCGAGCGGGCAGAAGGATCGACCCATGACGCTGATCGGTGAGGTACCGCCCGGGCTGGCCGACTCCGCCGCACGGATCGGCGACGCGACAACCGTTCTCAGCGAGGACGAGGTCGCCGGGTTCATCCACGAGCAGTTCGGCGCCTACCCGTTCGACGGGCGCAGCGTCTGCCTGCTGGTGCCGGACGCAACGCGCACGTGTCCGCTGCCGCTTCTGTTGCGTGCCGTGCACGGCACGCTGCACGGTCGGGTGAGCCGGCTGACGGTGCTGATCGCGCTGGGCACCCACGCCGAGATGAGCGAAGAGGCGCTGGCCGCCCATCTCGGCTACTCGCCCGGCCGCCTCGAACAGACGTATCCGGGCACCGCGGTGGTCAACCACGAATGGTGGAAGCCGCAGACCTTCGTCGACCTCGGCACCATCTCCGCCGCGCGCATCGCCGAACTGTCCGAGGGCCGGATGAGCCTGGACGTGCCGGTGCTGCTCAACCGGGCCGTCGTCGACCACGACGTCGCCGTGGTGGTCGGGCCGGTGCTGCCCCACGAGGTGGTCGGGATCTCCGGCGGCAACAAGTACTTCTTCCCCGGCGTTGGCGGCCAGCGGATCATCGACGTCTCGCACTGGCTGGGCGCGTTGATCACCTCGGCGGAGATCATCGGCACCACCGGCATCACACCGGTGCGCGCGCTGATCGACGACGGTGCCGCGCTGATTCCTGGCGAGAAGTTGGCGTTGTGCGTGGTGGCCGCCGAAACCGCCGACGGCGCGACCGACGGCGCGGTCGGCGCGGCGGTGACCTCACCGGTGCGCACCAGCGGCCTGCACTCACTGTCGTTCGGTGACACCAGGGCGTCGTGGGCGTCGGCGGCCCAGGTGTGCGCGGCCACTCACGTCACCTATCTGGATGAACCGGTGCCCCGGGTGTTTTCGATCGTCCCGCCGATGTACGACGACATCTGGACCGCGGCCAAGGGCTTCTACAAGGTGGAACCCGTGGTCGCCGACGACGGCGAGGTCATCCTCTACGCCCCGCATGTCAGCGAGTTGAGCGCCTCCCATCCGGAGATCTACGACATCGGCTACCACTGCCGCGACTACTTCGTCGAACATTGGGACAGGTTCGAGTCGGTGCCGTGGGGCGTGCTCGCCCACTCGACACATCTGCGGGGGGCGGGCAGCTACGACGCCGGCACCGGGCAGGAACGCCTGCGGGTGCGGGTCACGCTGGCCACGATGATTCCCGAGGACGTCTGCCACGCAGCCAATCTGGGCTATCTCGACCCGGCTTCGGTCGACGTGGCGGCTTATGAGGCCGACCCCGACACCCTGGTGGTACCGCGGGCCGGTGAAATGCTGTTCCGGCTGCGTTAACGCCCGGCCGAGTCGCCGAACAACCGCTCCCAGTTCTCCCGGCTGGACAGCTCGGGAAGCGCTTCGCGCCAACGTGTCTGGGCGGCGGTGGCCTGCGTGGCGAACCGGTACAGGACCAAGACCAGTCGCCAGGTCAGCCGCGTCAGGTTCGCCTTGTCCCTGCGCCGCACCCGCACGCCGGTCTGCGACGCGTCGGTGACGACCGCGTAGTCGTACATCCCGACATGCCACCAGACGTTGCTCTCCGCCGGGACCGCGACGGGCCCGCCCTTGGTCCAGCCGAACCACTGGCGCAGCAGCCGGTTGTGCAGCACAAAGCGCAACCGGTCGCGCTTCACCCGCCGGTGCGGCGGCGCGATGTTCACCAATGTGCCTGTCATGTCTGTGATTTCAACGGCCGGATGCACCTTTGTTTCCGCGTAGCGCGAACGGTCCTCGCGGATCGCGGCCAACGCGGTGACGCCGCCGTCGCGCAGCACCGAGGGACCGGCCAGGAAGTCCTCGACACCGCGAATCATCGTGTAGCCCAGGCCGTACTGCATCGACACCAGGTTCTCCAGGATCTTGCGCGACAGCCACCAGGTGGTCTTCACCAGGTTCATCTCGTTGTGCAGCGCGTAGGTGATCATCGCGTTGCGGATGCCGAAGTAACCCTTGATGTCGTCGCGGTCCTTGAGGTGGAATTCCGCGTGCCATACCCCGGCGTTGGGCAGCGAGACCGTCGGGAAGCCGACCGCGCCTGCGCGCACGGAGTATTCGATGTCGTCCCAGGTGAAGAACATCGGCAGCGGAAGCCCGACGGACGCGATCACTTCGGCCGGGATCAGGCACGACCACCAGGCGTTGTATTGGGCGTCCACCCGCTTGTTCTGCTGCTCCTTGACCATGTCGGTGTCGCGCATGCCGTAGGGCACCATCTGCGAAGCGCTCAGCCGCTCCATGTCGGCGCGTTCGGCCTGGATGTGCAGTCTGCGGGTGTTCCTCAGAAACAGCATCTGCGCGCCCACGATCGCGGGTTTGGCGGTCAGGTTCGCAAACGCGTTGAGTCGCAACAGCGTTTCGGGTTCGCAAAGGATGTCGTCGTCCATCAGGATGACGTTGGGATCGGCGTCGTTGCGCAGCGCCTCGTACATGCCGCGGGTGAAGCCGCCGCTGCCGCCGAGGTTCGGCTGACGCAGATAGATCAGCTTGTCGCCGAGATGTGTTGCGACGTCGTTGAACAGCGGTCGGGTGGTGATCAGGTCGGTGCCCTGGTCGACGAGGTACACCGCGGAGATGCCGCTGAGCAGCCCCTTGTCGGCGGCGATCGCGGCCAGCGCGGCGACGCATGCATCCGCCCGGTTGAACGTCGTCATCGCGATCACCGCGGGCCGGGGCTGCCGCGGTGCGGCCACCGTCCACTGCAGGTCGGTGATCTTGAGCTGACCGCCGGATGCCTTGCAGTCCATCCAGATCGCGCCGCCGTCGACGTATTCGTCGAGCGCGGCGGTCAACGTCACGACCCCGGCGCCGTCGAGGTCGGCGGCCGCGATCGTGCGTTCCACACCGTGGGAGTCGCAGCCACGCAGCAACACACGGGCCGGGCCGACGGCGTCGTAGGCCAGCTTGAGCGCGAACTCGGTCACCCGCGTCCACCGCTGGAAGTAACTGACCGGCAGGCGCCCGAAGTAGGTGTTCGTCGAAGCCCGCGCACCCTTCTCGAGGGTGAGTGCGGTGCGCTCGGTCAATCCCCTACCCCGGACCTGCACGTACAGCTCGTCGGGGACCTGCGCGCTGACACCGGTGAACAGCCCGCGGGCCACCACCGACCGGTCCGGTCCGGGTGTGCTCATGCGCCTCCTACCTCGGGGCTTCGGCTCGCAGCGCGTAGCTGCCTACGAGACTAACGCCGCGGTTGGGATGCCGACCGGATTCGGCGCGCCGCCACTCAGTAGCGGTAGTGCTCGGGCTTGTACGGGCCCTCGACGTCGACGCCGATGTACTCCGCCTGCTCCTTGGTGAGCTTGGTCAGCGTGCCGCCCAGCGCCTCGACGTGGATCTTGGCGACCTTCTCGTCGAGGTGCTTGGCCAGCCGGTACACCGCGTTGTCGTACTCGTCGTTCTTGGTCCACAGCTCGATCTGGGCGATCACCTGGTTGGAGAAGCTGTTGCTCATCACGAACGACGGGTGCCCGGTCGCGTTGCCCAGGTTGAGCAGCCGTCCCTCGCTCAGCACGATGATCGACTTGCCGTCGTCGAAGGTCCACTGGTCGACCTGCGGCTTGATGGTGAGCCGCTTGGCACCCGAGCGCTCCAGCGCGGCCATGTCGATCTCGTTGTCGAAGTGGCCGATGTTGCCCAGGATCGCCTGGTCCTTCATCGCCCGCATGTGCTCGAGGGTGATGATGTCCTTGTTGCCCGTCGAGGTGATCACGATGTCGGCCTCGCCGATGCCCTGCTCGACGGTCACCACGTCGAACCCGTCCATCAGCGCCTGCAGTGCGTTGATCGGGTCGATCTCGGTGACCGCGACCCGCGCACCCTGCCCGGCAAGCGATTCCGCGCAGCCCTTGCCGACGTCGCCGTAGCCGCAGATCAGCGCCTTCTTGCCGCCGATCAGCACGTCGGTACCGCGGTTGATGCCGTCGATCAGCGAGTGCCGGGTGCCGTACTTGTTGTCGAACTTGGACTTGGTCACCGAGTCGTTGACGTTGATCGCCGGGAACGGCAACTCACCGGCAGCCTCGAACTGGTACAGCCGCAGCACACCGGTGGTGGTCTCCTCGGTGACCCCCTTGACCGACTCTGCGATCTTGGTCCACTTGGTCTTGTCGGTCTCGAAACGCTGCCGCAGCACCGACAGGAAGACCTTCCACTCGGCGGAGTCGTCGTCCTCGGCGGGCGGCACCACGCCCTGCTTCTCGTACTGCGCGCCGCGCAGCACCATCATGGTGGCGTCGCCGCCGTCGTCGAGGATCATGTTGGCGGGCTCATCCGGCCAGGTGAGCATCTGCTCGGCGGCCCACCAGTACTCCTCGAGCGTCTCACCCTTCCAGGCGAACACCGGGGTGCCCTTGGGCTCCTCCACGGTGCCGTGCGGACCCACGACGACGGCCGCCGCGGCGTGGTCCTGGGTGGAGAAAATGTTGCAGCTCGCCCATCGAACTTCAGCACCGAGGGCCGTCAGCGTCTCGATGAGCACCGCGGTCTGCACGGTCATGTGCAGCGAACCCGAGATCCGCGCGCCCTTGAGCGGCTGCACGTCGTGGTACTCGCGGCGCAGCTCCATCAGGCCCGGCATCTCGTGCTCGGCCAGCCGGATCTCGTTGCGGCCGTATTCGGCCAGGGACAGGTCGGCCACCTTGTAGTCGATGCCGTTGCGGACGTCAACGGTCATCCGCTGCTCAGTCGTCGTCATGATGTTCTTCTTCCTCGGGGGGTTGCTCGCGGTGCGCGCAGTTGTCAAGCCTGCGGACAGGGTAGTCAGCCCGGCAGCAACGTTGCTAATCGGTGGCGATCGCACCGTAGTGTTCGGCCGCCGGCGTTAGCAGCCTAGCCAAGTCCGCGGCGACGTCGTGATCTGCCTCTGGCGGCATCGAGATGTAGCTCATCGCCAGCCGCACGATCGCGCGGGCCAGGATTCCGGCGTCCTGATCGGAGCACCGCAGCCAGCTGTCGGCGAAGATCGCCGTCAACCGCGCTGAGCAGTGGGTCAGAATGGCCCCACTGTCGGTGGTGATCAACTGCAGCAGGTCGGGCTTGACCTCGCCGGTCAGCAGCGAGATGACCAACGGGTCGGCGGCCGATTCGGTGAAGAAGTCGCGGAAACCCTGCAGAAACGCCGCGTAGATGTCGCCGGTGTTGGCCTCGATCGCGCCGTGGATCCGGTCCACCAGGCGGTCGGCGAGGCGAAGCGCATAGGCCTGCGCCAGGCCCTGCCGCGAGCCGAACTCGTTGTAGATGGTCTGGCGGCTGATGCCCGCGGCCTCGGCGACATGCGACAGCGTGATCGCAGACCAGTCGCGGGTGGCCAGCAGATCACGCATGCCGTCGAGGATCGAGTCCCGCAGCAACGTGCGCGACGCCTCGGCGTAGGGAATGCGCTGCGGCACCCGCGGGGTGTTCACACGCGCGACCCTAGCGCTCACCGCGGCGCCGGCCACCGTCACGAACGGGCCACCTCGACCATCTCGAAGTCGGACTTGGCGGCGCCGCAGTCGGGGCAACTCCAGTCATCGGGAATGTCGTCCCAGCGGGTGCCCGGGGCGATGCCGTCCTCGGGCCAGCCCTTGGCCTCGTCGTACTCGAAACCGCACTGCAAGCAGACGAACTGTCTGTAGTCGGTCATCTCGGTGTCCTTTCGAAGTCGACCTTCTCCCGCACCGCACAGTCCGGGCAGCACCAGTCGTCGGGTATCTCGTCGAACGGCGTGCCCGCGGGAAAGCCCTCCCGTGGAGCGCCTTTCGTCTCGTCGTAGACATATCCACAGCCGGGACACCGGTAGATGCTCATGCTGTGCTCCCACCATAGGTGGCGAGCACCTTGTCGCGGACCCGCGGATGCACGTTGACCCGGTCGATGTCGCCGTCGTAGTGCTCGATCACCCGGTGGTCCATCACCTTGCGCCACAGCGGCGGGAAGTAGGTCAGCGCGATCATCGACGCGTAGCCGCTGGGCAGGTTCGGCGCGCCATCCATGCTGCGCAGCGTCTGGTACCGCCGCGTCGGGTTGGCGTGGTGATCGCTGTGCCGCTGCAGGTGGTACAGGAACAGGTTGGTGACGATGTGGTCGGAGTTCCAGCTGTGCTCCGGCGTGCAGCGCTCGTAGCGGCCACTGTCGAGTTTCTGCCGCAGCAGCCCGTAGTGCTCCAGGTAGTTGACCGTCTCCAGCAGCTTGAACCCGAACACCGCCGAGATGACGATGTAGGGCACCAGCGCCCACCCGAACACCGCGATCAGCGTGCCGTAGAGCAGCACCGACATCGCCCACGCGTTGAGCACGTCGTTGGACGGATGCCACTTGCTCTTACCCGCCCGCTGCAGCCGCTTGGCCTCCAGCTCCCATGCCGACTTCAGGCCGCCCCACACGCTGCGCGGCAGGAACTCCCAGAAGGTCTCGCCGAAGCGGGCGGACGCGGGATCCTCGGGAGTGGCGACGCGGACGTGGTGGCCGCGGTTGTGCTCGATGTAGAAGTGCCCGTAGCAGGTCTGGGCCAGGGTGATCTTGGCCAGCCACCGCTCCAGCGAGGCCTTCTTGTGCCCCATCTCGTGGGCGGTGTTGATGCCCACGCCGCCGAGCACGCCGACCGACAGGGCCAGACCGATCTTGGCGGGCCAGCCCAGTGCGCCGTCGAAGCCGAGCCAGCTCAGGTCCGACGCGGTGAACAGGTAGGCGCCGAACACCACGCTGGCGTACTGGAACGGGATGTAGACGTAGGTGCAGTACCGGTAGTACCTGTCGTTCTCCAGCCGCTCCATGGCCTCCTCGGGCGGGTTCTGCCCGTCCGGGCCGAACTTCAGGTCGAGCGCGGGCAGCAGGACGTAGAGCAGGATCGGGCCGATCCAGAACGGCACCTGCGCGGCGGCGTGCCAGCCCCACTGGTTGAACGCCCACACCAGCGGCAGCATCACGAACAGCGCGGTGGGAGCGATCAGTCCCATCAGCCACAGGTAGCGCTTCCTGTCACGCCACTGGGCGGTCTCGGGTTCAGACGTCTGCGTGGTCACTGCATGCCTCCTCTGGTGACTGCGATCACTTGACTCTAAGGCATGACTTGTCGCCTGTCTAGACGCGGAGGCATATTTTGTAAAGCGGCTCTGCGCTCAGTTCGCCGACATCACCCCGGATTCGCGACGCCCCAGTACCGAGTGGCGGCGGCCGTACAGGAAGTAGACGACCACGCCGATCGCCATCCAGGTCAAGAACCGGATCCAGGTCAGGGCCGTCAGGTTGAGCATCAGCCACCCGCACGCCACGATCGACGCGACCGGCAGCCACGGCACCCCCGGGGCTCGGAACCCGCGCTCGAGGTCGGGCCGCGAGCGACGCAATACGAGCACCCCCGCCGAGACCAACACGAACGCGAACAGGGTGCCGATGTTGACCATCTCCTCGAGATTGCCCATCGGGAACACCGTCGCGGTCACCGCGACCAGCCCGCCGACGAGCAGCGTGATGCGCACCGGCGTGCCTCGCGATCCGGTCCTGGCCAGCGACCGCGGCAGCAGTCCGTCCCGCGCCATCGCGAACAGCACCCGGGTCTGGCCGAGCACCAGCACGATCACCACGGTGGTGAGCCCGGCCAGCGCGCCGATCGAGATGATCTTGGCGGCCCAGGTCACCCCGTTGGCCGCGAACGCCGTCGCGAGGTTGGCGTCTTCGCCCGCATCACGCAACTCGGTGTAGCTGACCATCCCCGACAGCACGACCGCGACCGCGACGTAGAGCACCGTGACGATCACCAACGAGGCGATGATGCCGCGGGACACATCGCGTTGCGGGTTCTTGGTCTCCTCGGCGGTGGTGGCGATGATGTCGAACCCGATGAACGCGAAGAACACGATCGACGCGCCGGCCAACAGTCCGTACCAGCCGTAGTGGCTGCCCTCGGCGCCGGTCAGCAACGAGAACAGCGACTGCTCGGTGCCGGTACCTCCCTCGCCGGATTCGGCGGGCGGAATGAACGGTGTGTAGTTCTGCGTCTTGATGTAGAACGCGCCCACCACCACCACCAGCAGCACCACCGAGACCTTGATCGCCGTGATCGCCAGGCTCACCCCGGCGGACAGTTTGGTGCCCAACGCCAGGATCGCCGTCACGAACGCGATGATCAGCAGCGCCCCCCAATCCAGTTGCAGACCAGCGACTTCCGCGATTCCTCCGCCGAAGTCGAACACGGTGCCCAGATAACTCGACCAGCCCTTGGCCACCACCGCCGCCGCGACGGCGAACTCCAGGATCAGATCCCACCCGATCACCCAGGCGACGAACTCACCGAACGTCGCGTAGGAGAACGTGTATGCGCTGCCGGCCACCGGCACCGTCGAGGCGAATTCGGCGTAACACAGCGCGGCCAGCCCGCACGCGGTCGCGGCGATCACGAACGAGATCGAGATCGCCGGGCCGGTGATGTTGCCGGCCGTGGACGCCGTGATCGTGAAGATCCCCGCGCCGATCACCACCGAGACACCGAAGACCGTGAGATCCCACCAGGTCAGGTCTTTCCGCAGTCGGGTATCCGGTTCGTCGGTGTCGGCGATCGACTGTTCGACCGACTTGGTCCGCCGGGCCATGGCATGTCCTCCCGTAGGGTGCGTGACCGCTCCCGTGACGGCAATGTACCGAGTACTGTGCACCCGGTGGGGCGGAGTTATGAACACTCGATCGTCATCGGGGCGAGCCTCGCCGGCTTGTGCGCGGCCCGAGTGCTTTCCGATGTCAGTGAGCGCGTGACCGTCTACGAGCGCGACGACCTGCCGAACCACCCCGCTCAGCGCCCCGCGGTGCCGCAGGGCAGACATGTGCACCTGCTGATGGCCCGCGGCGCCGAGGAGTTCGAGCGGCACTTCCCCGGCCTGCTCGACGACATGGTCGCCGATGGGGTGCCGATACTGGAGAACCGGCCCGACTGCATCTATTTCGGCGCGGCGGGACACGTGCTGGGCACCGCCCACCGGCTACAGCGCCAGTTCACCGCCTACGTGCCCAGCCGCCCGCAACTGGAGTGGCAAATCCGCCGGCGGGTGCGGGCCATCGACAACGTCGAAATCGTGCACCGCGGAGTCGGCGAGCCGGTGCACGACGCCACGCGGCGGCGGGTGACCGGGGTGCAGCTCGACGACGGCGCGACGGTGTGCGCCGATTTCGTCGTCGACGCGACGGGACGCGGCACCCGGCTGCCCGCGTGGCTGCAGAAGTGGGGATACGAGCGTCCCCGCGAGGACACCGTCGAGGTCGGTATCGGCTATGCCAGCCTGCGCGTGCAGATCCCCGACGGACTGCTGACCGAGAAGGTGGTGGTGGCGGGCGCGTCCCTGGACCAGCCGCGCGGGCTGGGCATGTTGTTCTACGAGGACGGCATCTGGAACGTCACCACCTTCGGCGTCGGCAAGGTCGAGCCGCCGCACGACTTCGCCGGGATGTGCGATCTGGCCGAGCAGATCGTGCCTGCGCATGTCGCGGCGGCGCTGCGGCGCGGAACCCCGTTGACCGACACGGCATTTCACAAGTACCCGACCAGCCGCTGGCGCCGCTACGACAAGCTCGCCCGCTTCCCCGGCGGCATCGTCCCGTTCGGCGACGCCGTCGTCAGCTTCAACCCCACCTTCGGCCAGGGCATGACGATGACGTCACTTCAGGCCGGTCATCTGCAGCGGGCGCTCGCGGTCGACGGCACCGACCCTGCCGCGGCGTTCAACCAGGCGACGGCGAAGTCGACCTATCCGGTCTGGACGATGAACGCGATCGGTGACCTGACCATGCACGGGGCCACCGGCCCGACGCCGTGGTGGTACAAACCCGTCGGCGCGCTGTTCGACCAGTTCCTCGGCGCCGCCGAGACCGATCCCGTTCTGGCCGAATGGTTCCTGCGCCGGTTCAGCCTGCTCGACAGCCTCTACATGGTGCCGTCAGCCCGCTTGATCGGCCGCGCCGTGCGGCACAACCTGCGGCTGTGGCGGGCCGCCAGGCGCCCGGCGCGGTCGTCGGAGCCCGCATCGGATCTGGTTTCCGGTGAACCATGAGTTCGGTGATCCGGTCGCTCGAGGACCTCGCCGCACGCGGGATTCCGTACTGGTTGCCGCCGGGCGGACAGGACAACGCCGTGTGGGCCACCACCTGGACGCTGCTCGCCGACCTCGACTCCGCTGACACCACAACGGTTCTGGGACTGTTGGCCGAGGCGGATATCGGCGGCTACGTCGCCGTCGTCGGTGGACGGCGCGCCCGCGCCCGAGGTCCGGTGCAGCACACCTTATGGGTCGACGCGATGCAGTACGGCCGCGCCGAGGCGGTGGTGATCGCGTTCATGCGCGACCGCGCGACGCGCTAGATTCCCACCGTCGCACGGAACAGTTTGGTCGGGTTCTCGGCGACCAGGCGGATGGGCCCGTCGTCGGCAGCCACCCACGCCGCCGCCCCACGTTCCAGCGTCACCGTGCTGGACTTGGCGTGCACGGTCACCGAACCCTCCGTGCACAACAGGATCTGCGGGCCGTCGTGGCGACTCGGCGCGTCGACCTCGTGGCCGAGGTGCTCGCCGTCGATGCACACCACCGACACCGCGAACTCCGACGCCGGTGTCCGGTACACCAGTTCCATCCCGTCACGGGTGATCCGGGGGTGAATCATCTCGTCGGTGGCGGGGGTGAAGTCGAGCACCCGCAGCAACTCGGGCACGTCGACGTGCTTGGGGGTCAGGCCGCCGCGCAGCACGTTGTCGGAGTTGGCCATCACCTCGACGCCCACCCCGTGCAGGTAGGCGTGCAGGTTGCCGGCGGGCAGATAGATCGCGTCGCCGGCCTTGAGGCTGAGCCGGTTCAGCAGCAGCGAGGCCAGCACGCCTGCGTCGCCGGGGTACCGCTCGCCGAGTTCGAGCACCGTCTTGGCGTGGGCGGCGAATTCCGTTTCGCCCGAACGCACATACTGGATGGCACCGTCGATCACCGCGGGCACCAGCACGTCGAGATCGGGTTGCGGGGCGGTGATCCAGGTGGTGAACAACGCGCGCAGACCGTCGGCGTCGGACTGGCCTGCGAGCAGGTTGACGAACGGGTCGAGGTCGGAGACCGCCAGCGCCCGCATCAACTCGACACTGCGCGCGGCGGGCTGAAACCCGGCCAGCGCCTCGAAATCCCCTAGCGCGACGAGCAATTCGGGCTTATGGCTGCTGTCGCGGTAATTGCGGGTCGGCGCGTTGATCCCGATGCCCAACCGCTCCTCGCGCGCGAAGCCCTCCCTGGCCTGCTCGGCGCTCGGATGGGCCTGCAGCGACAGCGGTTCGCCTGCGGCCAGCACCTTGACCAGAAACGGCAGGGTGTCGCCGAAGCGCGCGCACACCGCTGCGCCCAACTGCCCCTCGGGATCCTGGCTCAGACTGTCGAGCAGGGAGAGCTCCCCGTCGTCGGTCTGCAGCCACGCCGGATCGCCGGGATGCGCTCCGAACCATAGTTCGGCCTCGGGATGCGGTGTGGGACTTGACCGTCCGGTGAACTCGGCAATCGCAGTCCGCGAACCCCACGCATAGGTCCGCACCGCGCCGCGTAGCAGGTGCACTTATCTAACCTCGAATTAATTTCAGATAGACGGCCGCCATCTCCAACCGTACGGCCAGTAGCGCCAGTTGCCGGTGCGGTTGTTCCGGCCCCGGGTCGACGGGCGCACCGGCCGGAACATCCCCGGTGTCGACGACCTCGGGCACATCCTCGGCGGTCATCACGTCGACGTCGTCGAGTCCGTTGACCCGCGCGAGCACCACCGCACGCTCGGCGTCGGTGGTCAGCACGAAGGTGCGCACGCGGGCGGGCAACGGGCCGTCGATGTGCTCGTCGTGAAAGATCGACCGCTCCCGATCGGCCGCCGAACCACCGTTCATCCCGCCGCGCAGCGCGACCAACGCGTCCGCAAGGCCGACCGCGGCGACGGGCTTGTGCGCGACCCGCAGCAGGATCGCCGCGGCGTGCCGGGCCATCGCCAGTGTCCCTGCGTTGTCACCGGCCAGCACCACCTCCCGCCCGGAAATCCGGTCGGCGAGTGTCTTGGCCGGGTTGGTGAACGACTCGTGTGCGGCGCTGTTGCGAAACGCCTCGGCGTCCAGTTCGTCGGCCAGCGCCGCCAGATCGACCCGCAGGCGCGGGTCGACGACGTGCAGCACCGCCAGGCCCGCCGCCAGATAACGCGCCAGTCCGAAGTCATCGGGCACCCACACCCGTGGCGCCAACGTCACCGACCGGCCCGCGGTCGCGTCGCGCAGCGGACCCTCGTGGGGCGCCACCACCACGACGCGGGCGCCGCGGCGCACCCCGGTGGCGGCGGCCGCCACCAAGGCGGGATCACCCGGGTCGTCACCGGCGATGATCAGCACGTCGAGGGCGCCCGTCCACGGCGGCACCTCCGCGGCGGGCACGATCGGCGCCGCCACCGAACCGCCGAGCGCGGCCGCCAGCACCGCGCCTGCCGTCTCGGCGTTGCCGCGACCGGCCACCCAGATCACCGTGCGCGGCGGCTGGTCGACCCGCAGCGGTTCCAGGACCCCCTCGTCGAGGGCCGCCGCGGTGGCACGCACCTGCGCACCGGCCATCGACGCCGCGCGCAGCAGGCCGTCGCGATCGGCGGCGAGCAGCCCGTCGACGTCGTCGAGATCGAGGAGGGTGGCGTTCACCTGGTCGCCTCCGTGGGCACGGCGGTCCTGGCGCGGATGGTCTCGGAGATCTTCGCGACGATCTCGTCGACCTCCTCGACCGTGCGGGCCTCGACGTTGAGCCGCAGCAGCGGCTCGGTGTTGGACATGCGCAGGTTGAACCAGCTGCCCTCGCCGAGGTCGACGGTCACCCCGTCGAGGTGATCGATGGACTGGATCTGTGACACGAACGCCTTGAGCACGTCGTCCACGCAGGATTCGGCGTCGACGACGGTGAAGTTGACCTCGCCGGAGGCTTCGTAGCGTTCGTAGTCGGCCATCACTTCCGACAGCGGCCGATCCTGCTCGCCGAGCGCGACCAGCACATACAACGCCGCCAGCATGCCGGAGTCGGCGCCCCAGAAGTCGCGGAAGTAGTAGTGCGCGGAGTGCTCGCCACCGAAGATCGCGCCCGTCTCGGCCATCAGCGCCTTGATGTAGGAATGGCCCACCCGCGACCGCACCGGGGTGCCACCGCGCTCGATGACCAACTCCGGCACCGCCCGCGAGGTGATCAGGTTGTGGATCACGGTCGCGCCGATCTCACGGCCGAGTTCGCGGCCGGCGACCAACGCCGTCACCGCCGACGGGGACACCGGTCGGCCGTTCTCGTCGACCACGAAGCAGCGGTCGGCGTCGCCGTCGAACGCCAAACCGATGTCTGCGCCGGTCTCGACCACATGTTTCTGCAGGTCGACGAGGTTGGCCGGGTCCAGCGGATTGGCTTCGTGGTTGGGGAACGTCCCGTCCAGCTCGAAGTACAGCGGCGCCAAAGTGACCGACGGAATCGGTTCGAGCACCGCGGGCGTGGTGTGTCCGGCCATGCCGTTGCCCGCGTCCACCGCGACCGTCATCGGCCGCAGGTCGGTGACCTCGACCAGCGAGCGGAGGAACTCACCGTAGTCGGCCAGCACGTCGCGGTCGGTGATCGTGCCACGCGAGGCGCCCGACACCGGGACACCGGCGATGACGTCCGCACTGATCCGGGCCAGCCCGGTGTCGCTGCCGACGGGCTTGGCGCCGGCGCGACACAGCTTGATGCCGTTGTAGGCCGCCGGGTTGTGGCTGGCGGTGAACATCGCGCCGGGGCAGTCCAACAGCCCCGACGCGAAGTAGAGCTGATCGGTCGATGCGAGCCCGATCCGCACCACGTCGAGGCCCTGGGCCGTCACCCCCTCGGCGAACGCGTCGGCCAGCGCGGGCGAGCTGGCCCGCATGTCCCGGCCGATGACGACCCGGGTGGCGTTCTCGTCACGCATCAGGCGGGCGAACGCGGCGCCGACGTCGGCGACGAACTGCTCATCGATTTCCTCGCCGACCAATCCGCGCACGTCATATGCCTTGATGACGCGGTGGACAGCCGCGGCGGGCCGTGACTGCGATGAGCGCTTGCGCGAAGAGCGCATCACAAAGATCTCCTTGCGGGGTCGACTGTTGGCGCCAGCCTAACCGTCGCGCGGCTATTACATGGCGGCCAGTCGGACCGAGACACCGGTTTGGGCGTGGTCAGTCACTCGGGTCCGGCAACACCCGCAGGTGGCCCCGTCGACGACCGCTGGACCCCGGTTTGCGTGAGGGCGGCGGCGCCACCAGCGTGCCGCCGTGCGCACCGGTGGCCGGATCGCAGAACCCCATCGGCGGAGAGACGTCACGGCCCTCACGCACCGCATCGGCCAGCGCCACCAGATCGTCCTCGTCGGGGTGCGACGGCAGTGGGCCCGCGTGCCGCACGAGTTCCCAACCGCGCGGCGCGGTGATGCGGCCGGCGTGCTTGACACAGAGGTCCCACGAGTGCGGCTCGGCGACGGTGGCCAGCGGGCCGACGACGGCCGTCGAGTCGGAGTAGACAAATGTCAACGTCGCGACCGCGTAATGGGGGCACCCGGGCCTGCAGCAGCGACGGGGAACGTTCACGCCCGAGAATCTATCGTGGACCCACGACACAAGCTGCCGGACACGCGCAGCCACCGGGGCGCCGATCTCCAACCGTTACGATCCTGGTCCAAGCGGCGCGTTTTCACAGTGCCGTTCGGGGCCTTTCGAGGCCTCTCGGGGCCTTCGGAGAGGAGCACCGACGACGGTGACCCAGTCTGGATTCCGGCGATCACGTCGCGGCCGCGATATGCGTGGACCGCTGCTTCCGCCGACGGCGCCGGGTTGGCGCAGTCGCGCCGAACGGTTCGACATGGCGGTTCTGGAGGCCTACGAGCCGATCGAGCGCCGCTGGCATGACCGGCTGTCGGGGCTCGACGTAGCCGTCGACGAGATCCCACGCCTGTCGCCACGGGATCCCGACAGTGTGCAGTGGCCGCCCGAGGTCATCGCCGACGGCCCGATCGCGCTGGCCCGGCTGATTCCCGCCGGTGTCGACGTCCGGGGTAATGCGACGAGGGCGCGAATTCTGCTGTTTCGCAAGCCGATCGAGCGACGCGCGAAAGACACCATCGAACTCGAGGAACTATTGCACGAGATCCTGGTGGCCCAAGTCGCCACTTATCTGGGCGTCGAACCGTCCGTCATCGACCCCACGATCGACGACCAGTAAGGCCCTCGTCAGATGATGCCGCGCTTGAGGCGACGGCGTTCCCGCTCGGACAGCCCGCCCCAGATACCGAAGCGTTCGTCATGGGCGAGCGCGTAGTCCAGGCACGCGTCGCGCACCTCGCAGCCCATGCAGATGCGCTTGGCTTCGCGGGTCGAGCCACCCTTCTCCGGGAAGAAGGCCTCGGGATCGGTCTGTGCGCACAGGGCGCGCTCCTGCCACTCCTCGTCGGTGGGCTGGAGCATCGCCGGCGCGACGTCGACTCTGTCGGGGGGATCGGGCACCACACTCAATTGAGGACGCCCAGTCAACCCGTTCGTCGGTCCGGTATGGGTATGCGGTGAACTGCCTACGGAGCCGAGAACTCGGTTCTCGAACCTCGCCGAACGGTCGAAATCGGCCTGTTCGTAAGACATGTTCCGCCTCCTCACCTGGTCGTAGTTCCCCTGAACGGTGTCCCGCTCTCTGCCAACTGCCGGCCATCTCGATTCGAACATGTGATCGAATCACGGTCTGCGCCACCGGAACCGGCCGTCCGACCAGGAAATGACACTGGTGTGATTAGACACGCGTTAGCTGCCCGGGTCAAGCGCTGGAACAGGATTTCATACCATTCCGTGACCGAATTCGGCGCGTCGTCGCCTCGGCGTGTCGGTCACACCGCCGGCCTGATGGTTCGATTCGCACCCGGCGGGCCTAGTGTCGGTGACTGTGAAGGTCACGGTTCTGGCCGGCGGTGTGGGCGGTGCCCGCTTTCTGCTCGGCGTGCAGCACCTGTTGGGGCTCGGCCAATTTGGCCGACCCGAAAGTCCGGACACCGAGCACGAGGTGACCGCGATCGTCAACGTCGGCGACGACGCGTGGATGTTCGGTCTGCGCATCTGCCCGGACCTCGACACCTGCATGTACACGCTGGGCGGCGGCATCGATCCGGAACGGGGCTGGGGTCACCGAAACGAGACCTGGCACGCCAAGGAGGAGCTTGCCGCCTACGGCGTGCAACCGGACTGGTTCGGCCTCGGCGACCGCGACCTGGCGACCCACCTGGTGCGCAGCCAGATGCTGCGCGCGGGATATCCGCTGTCGCAAGTGACCGAGGCGCTGTGCCGACGGTGGTCACCCGGCGCGCGATTGCTGCCCGCCAGCGACGACCGCTGCGAAACCCATGTGGTGATCACCGACCCGGACGACGGCGAGAAGCGCGCCATCCACTTCCAGGAATGGTGGGTGCGCCATCGCGCGAAGGTGCCCACCCACAGCTTCGCCCACGTCGGCGCGGACCAGGCCACCGCGGGCCCCGGCGTCGTCGAGGCCATCGAGACGGCCGACGTGGTACTGCTCGCGCCGTCCAACCCCGTGGTCAGCATCGGGGCCATCCTCGCGATCGGCGGCCTGCGCGCCGCCCTGCGCTCGACCACCGCCCGGGTCATCGGCTACTCCCCGATCATCGCCGGAAAGCCGTTGCGCGGGATGGCCGATGAATGCCTTTCGGTGATCGGGGTGGCCAGCACCTCGGAGGCGGTCGGTGAATACCTCGGCGCCCGCTCGGGAGTCGGCATCCTCGACGGCTGGCTCGTGCACGAGGGCGATGCCGCCGACATCGAGGGTGTCGAGGTGCGGTCGGTGCCGCTGTTGATGACCGATCCGGCCACCACCGCCGAGATGGTGTGCGCCGGACTGGATCTCGCGGGCCTCAAGATTGACCCCCAGAAATGACCGAGCACGGATCCGCGTCGGCCGTCGAGGTGCTGCCCGTACCGGGACTGCCCGAGTTCCGCCCCGGCGACGACCTCACCGCGGCCATCGCGACGGCCGCACCCTGGCTGCGCGATCACGACGTCGTGGTGATCACCAGCAAGGTGGTGTCCAAGTGCGAGGGCCGCATTGTCGAGGCACCTGCCGATCCCGACGAGCGAGATGCACTGCGCCGCAGGCTGATCGACGCTGAGGCCGTGAGAGTGCTTGCCCGCAAGGGGCGCACCCTGATCACCGAGAACAAGTTCGGCCTCGTGCAGGCCGCCGCGGGGGTGGACGGCTCGAACGTCGGCGCCACCGAGTTGGCGCTGCTGCCGGTTGATCCCGACGCCAGCGCGGCCGCGCTGCGGTCCGGACTGCGCGACCGACTCGGCGTCGACGTGGGAGTGGTGATCACCGACACCATGGGCCGGGCATGGCGAACCGGCCAGACCGATGTCGCGATCGGGGCGGCCGGACTGACGGTGTTACACGGTTACGGCGGGGCGCACGACCGGCACGGCAACGAATTGGTGGTGACCGAAATCGCGGTCGCCGACGAGATCGCCGCCGCGGCCGATCTGGTGAAGGGCAAGCTGACCGACATTCCCGTCGCCGTCCTGCGCGGGCTTGTGTTGCCGGACAACGGATCCAATGCGCGCTCGCTGCTTCGCAGCGGTGCGGAGGATCTGTTCTGGCTGGGCACCGAGGAGGCGATCGCACTCGGACGCAGCCAGGCCCAGTTGCTGCGCCGCTCAGTGCGCGCGTTCGGCGCCGAACCCGTCGCACCCGAACTGATCGAGGCGGCGGTCGCCGAGGCGCTGACCGCGCCCGCGCCCCACCACACTCGCCCGGTGCGCTTCGTCTGGCTGCAGGACGCCACGAGACGGGTTCGACTATTGGGCAGGATGAAGGACAAGTGGCGCGCCGACCTCGATGCGGACGGCCTCTCTGCCGAGGCCGTCGAGCGCCGCGTCGCCCGCGGGCAGATCCTCTACGCCGCACCCGAAGTCGTCATACCGTTCATGGTCCCCGACGGCGCGCACAGCTACCCCGATGCCGACCGCAGCGCCGCCGAGCACACCATGTTCACCGTCGCCGTCGGCGCCGCGGTCCAGGCCCTGCTGGTCGGGCTGGCGGTGCGCGGTGTCGGCAGTTGCTGGATCGGGTCCACGATCTTCGCGGCCGCTCTGGTGCGCGACGAACTGGCGCTACCCGATGACTGGGAGCCGTTGGGCGCCATCGCGATCGGCTATCCCGACGAGAGCTCCGGACCTGCCGGCCCGCGCGATCCGGTGCCGACCGACGGCCTGCTGGTGCGCAAGTGAGCCTGCACGCCTCGGCCGTCGAGACGCTGACCGACTGGCGCGCACCCGATCCCGCCCAGGATGCGCTGCGGCACGCGGTGCTGTCGTTTCTGGCAGCGCGGCCCGACGGGTGTCTGCGCGACTGTGTGCCCGGCCATGTCACCGCGTCGGCACTGGTGCTCGACCACACCGGAACCCACGTGCTGCTGACCCTGCACCCCCGCATCGGCCGCTGGCTGCAACTCGGCGGCCACTGCGAGCCCACCGACACCGACATCCTCGGCGCCGCGCGCCGGGAGGCCACCGAGGAGTCCGGCGTCGACGGGTTGCGCATCGACCCGGCGATGGCCGCCCTGCACGTGCATCCGGTCACCTGCTCGCTGGGCCTGCCGACCCGCCATCTCGACATGCAGTTCATCGCCCACGCCCCGCCGGACGCCCGGATCTCCTGCAGCGAGGAGTCGCTGGACCTGCGCTGGTGGCCGCTGGACGCGCTGCCCGCCGACTGCGACTTCGGGCTCACCCAACTGGTGGCCTCGGCGCGCACACGGACCTGATCCTGCGCGAGCGCTCACCTGGGTACGGTTTGACGGCCCAGAACCGTACGAGGATGAGCGCTCGCGCGGCGAAGTCTCGCGTCAGACGTCCGTGGAGTAGCGGATGCCGCCGTCGGGGATGGTGACCCCCGGCCACACCCGCGCGCCGCGCAGCAATTCGCAGCGCGCGCCGATGTCGGCACCGTCGCCGATCACCCCGTCGCGGATCAGCGCGCGCGGGCCGATGCGCGCGCCGAACCCGATGATCGAGCGTTCGATCACCGCGCCGGCGCCGACCTTCGCGCCGTCGAAGATCACCGCGCCGTCCAGCCTCGCGCCGCCCGCGATCTCGGCACCACGGCCGACGACCGTGCCGCCGATCAGCAGCGCACCGGGCGCGACGCTGGCGCCGTCGTGCACCAACTCCTCGCCGCGCTGCCCGCGCAGCGCCGGCGACGGTGCGATACCGCGCACCAGATCCGCCGACCCGCGCACGAAGTCCTCGGGGGTGCCCATATCGCGCCAGTAGGTGGCGTCGACGTAGCCGCACACCCGCAGGCCGTCGGCCAGCAGGCCCGGGAACACCTCCCGCTCGACCGACAGGGCCCTGCCCCTGGGGATGGCCTCGATCACCTCGCGCTTGAACACGTAGCAGCCCGCGTTGATCTGGTCGGTCGGCGGGTCCTGGGTCTTCTCCAGAAACGCGGTGACCCGGCCGTCGGCGTCGGTGGGCACGCAACCGAAGGCGCGCGGGTCGCCGACGCGCACCAAATGCAGCGTCACATCCGACTTGCTGTTCTCATGACAGTCCAGCAGCGCGCGCAGATCGCAGCCCGACAGCACGTCGCCGTTGAACACCACCGCGGTGTCGTGGCGCAGCTTGGGCACCACGTTCGCGATCCCGCCGCCGGTGCCCAGCGGTTCGTCCTCGACCACGTAGTCGATCTGCAGGCCCAGCTTGGAGCCGTCGCCGAACTCCGACTCGAACACCGAGGCCTTGTACGAGGTGCCCAGCACCACGTGCTCGATGCCCGCGTCGGCGATCCGCGACAGCAGATGCGTCAGAAACGGCAGGCCGGCCGTCGGCAACATCGGCTTGGGCGCGGACAGCGTCAAGGGACGCAACCGGGTGCCGAGGCCGCCGACCAGTACGACGGCGTCGACTTCTGCGGGATTCACGCTAGGGCCGTCCTTTCGCCTGCCTGCGCCGAGAACTGCGAACCACCAGCCCCGCGCGTGCGGCGAGGGCGCCCCTGATCGTCCACCGCAGCGGCGCCTGCCACCGCGCCGGATAGCGATCCGCCAGGAAAGTGTAGGTACTCGTGTGATGGGCCGCCAAGTTGCGGGCCGGATCACGCCCCGTCGCGTGGCCCTTGTCGTGCAAAACCTCCGCCGAGGGCACGTATATGTTCTGCCAGCCGGCCCGGGCGAGCCGATCCCCTAGGTCGACGTCCTCCATGTACATGAAGTAACGCTCGTCGAAGCCGGCGACCTCGTCGAACGCCGACCGCCGCAGCAACAGACACGATCCCGACAGCCAGCCGACCGGCCGTTCGCTGGGCGCCTGTCGCTCCTGGCGGTAGGCGGCCGTCCAGGGGTTCGACCGCCACAGCGGGCCCACCACCGCGTGCATGCCGCCGCGGACCAGGCTGGGCTGATGCCGCGCCGACGGGTAGACCGAACCGTCGGGATCACGGATCAGCGGCCCCAACGCGCCCGCGCGCGGCCATCGCGAGGCGGCCTCTAACAGGATGTCGATGCTGTGCGGGCCCCACTGCACGTCGGGGTTGGCGACCACGAAGAATTCGCAGTCACCGGGGTCCGTCAGATGCTCACGCACCGCCCGGTTCACCGCCCTGCCGTAGCCGAGGTTGGCGCCGGTGTGCATCAGCCGAACGTTGGGATAGTGATCGACCGCCTGCTCCGGGGTGCCGTCGGTGGAGCCGTTGTCGGCCATGATCACCGTCACGGGCCGGTCGGTGGCGATCGACAAGGACGCCAGGAACCGGTTGAGGTGCGGCCCCGGCGAATACGTGACCGTCACCACTACCAATTCGTCACACACGTGATGCCCAGCTGTCGCTCACGGCGTCGAGGGTAGCGGGCGCAGCGCTGTGGCCAGCGCCTCACGCCACCCTCGCAGCGGCGTCAGCCCCGCCTCGGCCGAACGCGCACCCGACAACGCCGAGTACTGCGGTCGGGGCGCGGGCCGCGGATGGCGGTCGCTGCCGACGGGCCGCACCCGCGCCGGATCCGCGCCGACGGCCTCGAACACCGCCTGCGCCTGCTCGAAACGGCTGGCCTCGCCCGCGTTCGCGGCGTGCAGCACCGGCGCGCGGATGTCCCGGTCGGCCACCTCCAGCAGCGCCGCGACCAGATCGCCGACATAGGTCGGTGAGCCCACCTGATCGGCCACCACCTCCACCGTCGCGCCCTCAATCGCCTTGCGACGCATGGCCGCCGCGAAGTCTGAACCGTCGGCGCCTTCGTAGATCCACGCCGTGCGCACCACGTTGGCGTCGGGCATCGCGGCCAGCACCGCGCGCTCACCGGCCAGCTTGGTCCGGCCGTACACGTTGCGCGGATCGGTTTGGTCGTCGATCTCGTACGGCCGCGGCGCACCGTCGAACACACCGGAGAACACGTAGTCGGTGGAGATGTGGATGAGCTTGGCGCCCACCGCCGCGCAGGCCCGCGCGATGTGGCCCGGCCCGTCAGCGTTGACCGCGTGCGCACGCTGGGCGTCGTTCTCCGCGTCGTCGACCCGGGTGTAGGCCGCGCAGTTGATGACGACGTCGCCCGCGGCGACGAACCGCCGCGCCGCGTCGGCGTCGGTGATGTCCCACTGCGACGACGTCAGCGCCGACACGTCGCGGCCCTGCCTGCGGGCCTGATCTGCCAGAACCCGGCCGACCAGACCGCCCGCGCCGCTGATAACGATTCGGGCTGACTTCGGCGAACACACGATGACGAGTCTGGCACGCCGACCCGCGCTACCGGCTTCCCGCCCGGTTCGCAAGTAACCTGGCGTGATGCCCGCCCGCACACTCCGTGTCGCCGCCGTGTCGTTGGCGCTGACCGTCGTGGTCGGCACCGGGGCCGCGTGGAGCACGATCCGGTCGTTCGAATCCGGGATCAATCACATCTCGTCGTTCGCGCTCGGCGAGGGCGGCGAGGACGGCGCCATCGACATCCTGTTGGTGGGCATGGACAGTCGCACGGATGCGCACGGCAACCCGCTGTCGGCCGAGGAACTGGCCACGCTGAGGGCCGGCAACGACGTGGCCACCAACACCGACACCATCATCCTGGTGCGCATCCCCAACAACGGAAAGTCTGCGACGGCGATTTCCATCCCCCGCGACTCCTACGTCGACGCGCCCGGCGTGGGCAAGATGAAGATCAACGGTGTCTACGGCTCTGAACACATGGAGAAGAAGACCGAACTCGTCGAGGAAAAGGGCATGGACCCCGCCGAGGCCGAACCGCAGGCCACCGAGGCCGGCCGCGAGGCGCTGATCAAGACCGTCGCCAACCTCACCGGCGTCACCGTCGACCACTACGCGGAAGTCGGTCTGCTCGGCTTCGCGCTGATCACCGACGCGCTCGGCGGCGTCAATGTCTGCCTGAAAGAGGCGGTGTACGAACCCCTTTCGGGTGCGGACTTCCCGGCCGGCTGGCAGAAGCTGGACGGGCCGCAGGCGTTGAGCTTCGTGCGGCAGCGCCACGATCTGCCCCGCGGCGACCTGGACCGCGTGGTGCGCCAGCAGTCGGTGATGGCCTCGCTGGCCCACGAGGTGATCTCCAGCAAGACGCTGTCCAGCCCGGCCACGCTGAACCGTCTGCAGCAAGCCGTACAGCGCTCGGTGGTGCTCTCCGACGGCTGGGACGTGATGGAGTTCGCCGAGCAGTTGCAGAAGCTCGCGGCGGGCAACGTGGCATTCGCCACCATCCCCGTGCTCCAGGAGAACGGCTGGAGCGACGACGGCATGCAGAGTGTGGTGCGGGTGGACGCGTCGCAGGTCAAGGATTGGGTCTCCGGTCTGCTTCACGACCAGGACGAGGGCAAAACCGAGGAGATCGCCTACACGCCCGACAAGACCACCACCGACGTGATCAACGCCACCGACATCAACGGACTGGCCGCAGCGGTCTCGCAGGTGCTGACCAACAAGGGCTTCACCCGCGGCATGACCGGAAATCACGAGGGTGACCCGGTCACCGGCAGCCAGGTACAGGCCGCCAGGTCCGACGACCTTGGCGCCCAGGCCATTTCGGAGGAGCTCGGCGGGCTGCCGGTGGTCGAGGACGCGTCGGTGCCGCCGGGTATGGTGCGAGTTGTGCTGGCCGACGACTACACCGGCCCGGGTTCCGGGCTGGACGGGACGGATCCGACGGTGACCACCGTCGACGCCGTCACCGTCGGAGCCACCGGTTCGGAGCAGGTACCGCCGCCGTCGCGGATCCTCACCGCCGGTTCTGACGACCCCGAGTGCGTCAACTAGACGTGGCCACAGTCAGTTCCGCGATTCTCGACCCCCTGATGGCGGCCGATCCGGCGGGCCCGCGGATCACCTACTACGACGACGCCAGCGGCGAGCGGATCGAACTGTCCACGGCCACAATGGCGAACTGGGCGGCCAAGACCGGCAACCTGTTACGCGACGAGTTGGGGGCCGGACCGGCCAGCAGGGTGGCGGTGCTGTTGCCCGCGCACTGGCAGACCGCGGCGGCGCTGTTCGGGATCTGGTGGATCGGTGCGGAAGTCGTCTTGTCCGGTGAGCAGGCCGACATCGCGTTGTGCACCGCCGATCGACTCGACGAGGCCGACGAAGCCGCGGGCACAGGCGAAGTCGCGGTGCTGTCACTGGATCCGTTCGGCAAACCCGCCGACGACCTCCCGGTCGGCGTCACCGACTACGCCACCGCCGTGCGGGTGCACGGCGACCAGATCACGCCCGAACGCCATCCCGGCCCCGCACTGGACGGCCGGTCGGTGGCCGAGGTGCTCGCCGCGGCACAGGCCTCGGCGAACGCCCAGGGGCTGACCGCAACCGATCGGGTGCTGTCTGACGCGGGCTGGGACAGCGCCGAGGATCTGGTAGACCGTCTACTCGCGGTGTTCGCGGTGGGCGCCTCGCTTGTACAGGTGGCCAATCCGGACCCCGCCGCGTCGGACCGGCGCAGACAGGCCGAGAAGATCACCAGGGGTTGAGTAGCCGGGGCGGGACTCAGCCACCGTGCGATGGCCCTGGCACGAACTTCGAATGATCTTGTCGGCCTCGCCGTTAATATCTCGCACATGGGGAAACAGAGGTGGATCCTGCCGATTGCAGCGGGAATCGCGGTGGCCACCGGGTGCTCAAGCGCCCCGGCCCCGCCCGCCGAAACCGTTACGGTGACGACGGAACGTCCGGTAACGGGTGCAACAGCACCCACGGTCGCGCCTTCCAGCGTGCCTGCGCATAGCGTTCCCGACGCCACAGCGGCGCCAGCGGCGCAGTCGTGGACGATGCCGAATTTGATCGGCCGAAACTTGCAAGACGCCCAGGACGCCATCCAAGCACTAACCGAAAATCAGATCTTCTACTCCGGGTCCACCGACCTTACGGGTCAGGGCCGCAACCAGATCTTGGATGCGAACTGGCAAGTATGTACGTCAACACCACCGCCCGGGGCTACCATCACCAAAGACACCGCGATCGACTTCGGTGTGGTTCGGATCGACGTCGAGGACTGCCCATGAAGAAACCGTTCGTGGGCTGGACACGCTCGACAACACACTGCGCCTCTGCCCGAACCACCATGTGCTGCTCGTTGATTGCGATATTCACGACGGCGCCGTCGTCTCCTCGGGTCGGTCTCGATGGGCGCGCAACCAGATAACCCCAACCATGGGTAAGAGTTCAGATGACGTCGGCAAGGGTATTGCCGGCTTGCTCTTTTTTGTCTTATTCCTGATCGCAGTGATTCCGAAAGAGGTGTGGATCTTTCTCGGCCTCCTGGCCGGCGCCGCGATTGTCCTTGGCGTCATCGTGTGGGGGCTACAGGCATGCGAGAAGCACCGCGCTGCAGCGCAAGCGCGCGCCAAGGCGGAGCGAGCAGCTCAAGCGGCTGCTGCAAAACGTGAGCGCGAAGAGAAGGCCCGTAGGCAGAAGCAACACCGCATCGACACGCTCGGCGGCAAGAATGCGGGGCTCGTTGAATGGGCGCTGGCCGCGGTGCAACGCGTCGTTTCTTCGGAAGCTGCTCGCACGGGGTGGCTCGGCGATGTCGACTTCACCGCCGATATCCAAGGAATTACTGACAAACTCCAGAAAGCGCATGGTTTACAAAAAATTGCTGACAAGCTGGCTGCCCTGGATAAGCCCAGCGCCGATGACCGCAAAATCCTCGCGGAAGCAAAGACGACCATCGCCAATCTCGAAGTCGCTGCTATCGGTCGGGTGGAACTGATCGAGAAGTGTGCGTTAGAGGCACGCCGCGTCGATGATTCACTGCGTACCGAACGAGAGGACGCGCGGACTGCGGAGCAACGCGCCGAACTGCACGCAGAATTGAGCGCCATGCTCTACGGGATTGAGGCAACGCCCGACACCGCGTCCAGGGACTCGGCGGCCGACGCGGTGATGGCACGAGTACAGGCCTACCGAGAAATCAAGAATCAGATTCAACAGACGCGCGATAGCTGATCACGCCCGGCGTCAACAGACATCGCAGAATTGACCGGTCCG